>CAXTKV010000044.1:0-29490 GCA_964244895.1 uncultured Deinococcales bacterium | reverse complement strand
GAGGCGAGCGCCAGACCGAGCGCGGCGTTGGCCGCCAGCAGCTTCGCGTCTCGAGACGAATCGAGCAGCCCGTCGCCCGCTCGGGCGCACAATCGCAGGTCGACCAGCGCCAACCCCGCCAGAATCACCGCCAGACCCGCCAGCAGCAGCAAGAAACCCCAACGCACCCGCCGGACGAAACCCGCCGGGCTGCTGGCCCTCGTCAGCGAACGGGCCGCCCAGCGGCGAAACCGTCCGATGCCCCACTCGAGCCCACCCGCCGCCACCAGCAGCGGCAAGAGGGCGCAGGCGTCCGCGAACCCCGCGCGCGCGTCTCCGCGACCCCAGGCCAAACCGGGCAGAAGACCGAACAACCCGAACGACAACGTCCCGAAGGCGGCCACCGCGAGCCAGTCCGGTCTGGCCGATCCAGCGTCGGGTTCAACGGACAGGTACGCGTCTTCGACGCTCGCCAGCCACGCCCCGCCGAGCGTCAGCGCGACCGTGGCCACCATGCCCGCCAGTACGATCCAGACGGGCCAGCCACCCGAGGGCCCGAGCGCCGCGATCAAACCGCCCGACGCGAGCGCCAGCCAAAGCCAAGCTTCTTTGGCTCGGGCGATCAGCACCAAACTACAGATCAACAGCAGGCTCAGCCCGAGTTGCGCCGCGATCCATTCCAGCCGCCCAGCGGTGATCACCGTCAGCGCGGCGTCCGCCAGCACCGCCGCCGACACCGCCGCGCCAGCCGAAACCCACAGATTCCGTCTGGCCTCGTCGTCGCGCCCGCCCGCCCTCAGGTCGGAATCTCGGGGTAAAGCCAGCAGACCCCAGATCCAGGTCGCCGCCAGCGCGACCATCACCCCGAACGCCACCGGGCGCGCCCCAAAGGTCGATGCCAGCGCGAGAACCATCATTGAAAAGGGCGCGATCATCAAACCCCTGGTCAGCCTGAGGATGGATCGGACGGGCGGTTCAAAGGTGACCGGGACGTAGTCCGGTGGACGCAACGGCACGCGGCGATAAAGCTCCTCGGCCAGCTCGAACACGTCCGAAAACCCGTATTCCTCGCGGGCGATGCGGTCGTTGATACCGTCCGACTCGAGCGCCGCCGCGATCTGAAGCGCATCCGTGGCGGTCGTGCAGATGAAGTCCAGCCGCCTCGAGATCGAGTCGATCGGGTGCAGGGAGCGCCGGTTGAGCCCCTCGAAAATCTCGTATCCCGGTTCGCGGATGATCACCGCGCCGAATTCGAGCGCCTGACTCACGTCGCCACCGCGAAACACCGTCCGGGACAGCACAGGGAAACACCGTTCTGGACGGTGTTTTTCTGATTCTTTGGAGGATTCAGGCGACCGTCAGCCGCACCATTTCGGGCAACGGGCTTCATCCGACGCGCGCGGGGCTCGGGCGCACCCGACCCACGCCGACCTCGAGCGTCCAGGGTTCGACCCTGACGGCCTCATCGTAGATTTCGCGGTAAGCCGCCAGGCATTTCTCGAGCGTGAAATGCTGCTGAACGCGGGTGCGTCCGGCAGCGCCCAACTTGCGCCGCAGGTTTTCATCGCGCAGCAATGTCAGGCAGGCTTGCGCGACCGCCGCGTGATCCCTGGGCGGCACGATCAGCCCGGCGTCGAGGATGGCTTCACCGACGCCGCCCACGTCGGTCGCCACGACCGCGCACCCGCAGGCCATGGCCTCGATCAGCGAGTACGGGAAGCCCTCCGAGATGCTGGTCATGACGAACACCTGACCCGCGTGGTACGCCTCCAAAGAGAATTCGACCCGACCTTCAAAACGCGCGGAACCCTCGAGACGCAGTTCCTCGAGGAGCGCCTCGCAGCGCGCGAAGTACACTTCGTTCCCGGCGGGTACCGAACCGAACAGGCGCAAGCGGGCTCGCGGCATCTCCATGCGCACCAACGCGAAGGCGCGAAGAAGCGTCTCGAGATCCTTCAAAGGATCGATCCGGCCCAACCAGGAAATGGTCGGTTCCTCGGGCTCGGTGCGGTTTTCATAAAATTCGCTCGGATCGATCCCGTTGTAGACGGTACGAACCTTCGATGGGTCGGTTCCGGCGCGCAGCTCCCAGCGCTGGTTGTACAACGACCCCGGCACGATCCGATCCGCCATCCGGTACGCGGCGCTCGAGAGCAGGCGGTAAAAGTTGAGCGCCAGCGCCCGCACCGCATACGGGTACGTGGCGGCGGTGTAGGACAGGTAGCGTTCGCGCAAGTACACGCCGTGTTCGGTCAGCACGAACGGCGTGCCGTAGGCCCACTTGGCCGCGAAAGCGGGCAAGGCCGCCAGCCCGTTCGAGACGGCGTGAACGATCTTGACCTGCGGTGGAGGCGCGGACAGCGGGCGCAGCAGGTGCGCGATCAGCCTGGAGGCCGCCAGCACCTCGGCCAGGTTGATCTCGACGTGCGCATCGCGCGGTCGGATCGTGGCGCGGCGGCGCTCGCGCTGCGCCTCGTGCCAGGCGGTGTTCAACCGTTCCAGCGACGCGTTCGAGGTCATGGCGGTCTCGAGGTCCGCTTCCAGGGCGTAGGCGTGCAACCCGCGCAGCGCCTCCAGGAAATCTTTGACGCCGCTGCTCGGTCGCATCAGGGCGTGCGCGAAGATCGCGTGCGATTCCGCAAATTGCCGCTCGAGCGCGTCCGTAGCGGGTTTGCGCACCAGTTTCTGACCCCACAAAAACACGCTCTGCGCGTCCCTCAGGTTCGGTGGCGCATCCCAGATCACGGATTCCGATCCATCCCCGCCGATGGCGATCACCTGGAAGGCGTGCTGAGGCAGGCCGCGCATCAGTTGATCGCACCAGACGGCCACGCCGCCCAAGTGGAATGGGTACGTACCTTCAGTGACGAGCGCGATGTCCACAGGTGTCCTCGAGCCTACGCCAGAGAATGATATCGCGCACCAGAGCGAAACGGGGCCGAAACCGACACGCAAATGAAGTCTCGACGAGCCAGTCTCGAGCGGTCAGTTAAGCAGCGTCAGGCGCGCTCTAAAACTTCGAGAACTTCAGACGAGACCGTCCAGCACGCAATTCTCGAGCGTCAAGAAAGTGTCTGCTGGACGGTCTTTGTTTGAAATGGAGATTCCATTTTTGACCACCTTCACGGCGTGACACGCTTCTGTCATGACAGGAGCGCATTTTCGCGCGATGATGGGCAAAGATGCTCGCCTTCGCCGCACCGTTGTTCTTGCTGGGACTGCTGCTGGTTCCGGTCGTGATCGCGCTGCACTTCGTCCGGCGCGCCAGACGCACGCGCACCGTCAGCGCGTTGTGGTTGTGGCCCGGCGAGGAAGCGCCCTCCCGGCGCGCGCGTTTTTCACCGACCTGGTTGCTGTTCCTGCAACTTTTGACGGTCAGCGCCGCCAGCTTGGGGGCGGCGGGACCGCGATTGGACGGGCTCGGGCGCGAGGTGGCGGTGGTGATCGACGCGGGCGGGAGCATGGGAGCCACGGACCTCAAACCGTCCCGTTTCGAGGTCGCGCGGCAGGGGGCGATCGCGCTGGTGGCTGGCGCGAGGCGCGCCACGGTCGTGCGCGCGGGGCTGGCCGCCACGGTCGCGGCCAACTCGAGCGACCCATCCGAATTCAGGCGCGCCCTCGAGAACCTCTCACCCGGCGACTCGAGCGCGGACCTCGAGGCGGCCATCAGTCTGGCCAGATCGCTCGCGCCCAGGGCGGAGTTGCACATCTACACCGATCAGGACGCGCCCAGCGATTCGCGCGGCGTGCTGCACATAGTGCGCGGCAACGGCAGGAACGTCGGGTTGACCGCCTTTCAGGTGCGCGGTTCTCAGCTGTTCGCCGCCATCGAATCGAACGGCACGGGGCCGCAAACGGTCAGCGTGCGCCTCGAGCGCGACGGGCGCGAGATCGCCAGCCAGAAGTTGAGCGTTCCCGGCGGTGGTCGCGCCGTCTGGACGCCGAAAATCTCGCTGCTGCCCGGCGAGTACCGCGCGAAACTGACGGGCGACGACGCGCTGGCGCTCGACGACACCGCCGTCGCCGTGGTCGGTTCGGGACGGGTGCTGGTCAGCCCACCGCAGGACGACGTGCTGCGCGCCGTTGCCAGCGTGCCATTCGTGCGCGCCGCCACGCAGACCGTACCGCCCGCCACCAGCGCGGGTTTCGACGCGATCATCCTGGTCGGCAGCGTGCCCAGAGCGCTCCCGGCGGGGCAGTACCTGATCTTTGCGCCGCTTTCACCGAACCCGAAGGCCGGACAGAAACCCGCGCCGCTGGAAACCGTCTCCAGCTGGGACGCGGCGTCGAGCTGGTTGCGTTTCGCCAACCTGGAAGGCGTTCGCGCCCACGTGTCCGACGTGCCGCCGCCCGAAATTCCGGGCGGAAGCTGGTCGGTGCTGGCTCGAGCCGGTCAGAAAGCCCTGATTTTGCGCGGCGATGGCCCCGGCGTGCGCGCCATTTACATTGCGGCGCACCCGTTGGATTCCGACCTGCGATCCAGCCCGGCCTTTCCGGTCGCAATCTTCAACGCGATGTCGGAGTTCATCAGCGTGCCCAACCTGCCGCTCGGCTCGAGGCTGCCGGATGCCCAGGTCAGCTTCGACGGTCGGGATGCGCCCGGACTGACGCGCGCCCTGCTGCCCGGCGTGTACGCGGTCGGCGGACGCACCTTCGCCGCCAACCTCGCCTCGAGCGGTCAGACGCGTTTTGCGGTCGGCGCGAGCGGTGTGCAGCGCCTCGGCAGGGACGCACCCGATACCGTGTCCAGTGCCCCACCCGCAGAATCCCCGTGGCGGGCCGTGTTGCTGCTCTTGGCGCTCTTGGCGCTGCTGGCCGAATCGTACTTGCGCGGCGGCGGGCGTTTCGGTGGCGTCTTCGAGCGGCGGACGGCGTGAGCAGGATTCAGGGAACACCGTCCCGCACGCTATTCACAATATGTGTGCAGGACGGTGTTCTCGAGAAACACCCTGCTCCTCCAGACTCTCTTTCGTGGGACGCAACGCGAACCGACTCGGGGTCGCGGGTTGAAAGCGCCGCTCCATCTCGGGCGAGCGATACCGAACGTGAGCCCCGAACCGCTCGGGAAGCCTCCCTTGATCTACGATGCGTTGACCGGAGGGTCGCGTGAACCTGACGTTCGAGCAACCGTGGATCGTGGGACTGACCGTGATCGGGCTGGTGCTCGCGCTCGTTCTCAGCCGGGGTCGCGTCGTCTCGAGCGCCATCGCGCGCTGGCGGGTGCTGGCGCTGGTGCTGCTCGGGTTGGCCGCAGCCAGCCCGAACCTGGAACGCGCCCAACCGGGCTTGGTGATCCTGACGGACGTGTCCGATTCGGCCAGCGCGGCTCCGGCGGGATTGTCCACGCTGAGCGCCGCGCGCCGCCTCGAGTTCGCGGGTCGCACCGGCGAGGCAGGCACGGATCGCGCCGCGCTCGAGACGGATCGAACCGACCTCAGGAACGCCCTTCAGGTGGCGGGCGCGTACCGGCCCAGCCGAATTCTGCTCGTCTCTGACGGCAACGCGATCACGGGTGACGCGCTGGCGGCGTTGCCCGACGTGGCCGTGGACGTGCTGGTCCTGAAACCACGCGAGAACGCTCGCGTGGCGGAATTGATCGCGCCGACCAGCGTGCAACCCGGCGGCACGGTGCGCGCCCAGGCAGTCATCGAAACCACGCGCGCGGCTCGGGTGCGGCTGCTGCCCAGCCTGAACTCTCGTCCGTTGCCACCGCGCACCGTGGAACTGCCCGCAGGACGTTCGAGTTTGCCGGTCGAATTCGTCGTGCCGACCGGGTCGCCCAGCGAGAACATCGAACTCGAGGTGCGCGTCACCGTGGACTACGATCAGCCGACCCTCGACGACAGCCGCGCGCTGTCCCTTCGATCCAGCGCCGCCGCCAGCGTGCTGGTGATCGGCGATCCCGCCGCCGCGCGATTGCTGCGCGCCCAGGGCTTCAAGGTGCGCGAGGGCGCGCCCAAAGACGTGACTGAACCCTTCAGCCCGCAAGCCGTGGTGGTGCGGGCCGCCGCCACGGATTTCAGCCTGGGGCAGTTGCAGCTCCTGGAAAGTTACGTCCAGGAAGGGGGCGGGCTGATGCTGACAGGCGGCCCGAAATCCTTCGGCATGGGCGGCTGGTCGCGCACACCGGTGGATGGCACGCTGCCGGTCGCGTCCGATTTGCGCACGCGCGTCGACGTGCCGTTGGTGGCGATGGTGATGATCGTGGACCGTTCGCTCTCGATGCAGGGCGCGGGCGGCGTCAGCGGCGGCAGCAAATTGGGTCTGGCCATAGAGGGCGTCAGCAACGTGATCGAACTGGCCAACGACCGCGACCAGTTGGGCTTGGTGACGTTCTCGGATTCCGCGCAGTGGATCTTCAAACCGACCCGAGCGACGGAAAGCAACAAATTGCAGATGGTGCGCGCCGTGGCGGGCATCGAATCGAACGGTGGCACGATCCTCGAGCCCGCCTACCGCGAGGCGATCCAGGCGCTGCGGGACACGAAAGCCGCCATCAAGCACATCATCTTGCTGACCGACGGGCAACTGGCGGACGATCAGACGCCGTTCGGATCGAACGCCAAAGCCCCGGATTTCGCGGGCATGGCGCAGACCGCCAAGGCCGCCGGGATCACGACTTCCGCCATCGGGGTCGGCAGCGACGCGGACGGGCCGCGCCTGAAGGCCATCGCGGGCGCGGGTGGCGGGCGCTACTACGCGGCGCTGGATGCGGACACGCTGCCGCGCATCTTCACGACCGAAGCCCTGACGGCGACGCGCGCGCTGGTGCGCACCGAACCCGTCCGCCCCAGACTGATCCGTCACCCGCTCTCGGGCGCGGTCTCGAGCAGGACGCCGACGTTGACCTCTTATATCGCCACGACCCTGCGCGAGACGGGCGAGCCGATATTGATCGGTCTGGACGGCGAACCCGTGCTGGCCGTGACCCGCAAGGGTTTGGGCCGCACCGCCGCGCTGACGGCTGACCTGAACCGCGCGGACGATTTCACGCGCTGGCCCGATCTCGCGGCGTTGCTTGGAACGGTCACGCGCTGGCTCGAGACTGCGCCCGCACCGTACAACCTGAGCCTCAGCCCGGATGGTCGAAACGCCGTCGTGGACGCGGTTACGGCCAATCAGTACGTCAACGGCGAGCGCTTCGAGTTGCGCGTCGGAGCGAGCCGCCTGGAGATGACCCAGACCGCACCCGGACGCTACGAGGCCGCCCTGCCCGCAGGCGCGAGCGGCAACCTGATCTTGACGCGCGCGGGCGAGGTGCTGGCCAGAACGCGGCTCGAACCCGATCACCGCGAGCTGTCCACCGACGGCGGGCTCGATCAGCTTCGCGCCATCGCCGAGGCTTCCGGCGGACGCGTCCTCGAGAACCTGGACGGCTACGTTCCCGCTCGGGCGGCCAGCCGCTCGCCGCTCGCGCCGTGGCTGGCCGTGCTGGGCGCGCTGGCTTTGATCGTGGAACTCGCGCTGCGGCGCTTCCGATTGTAATTCAGTCGATCCCGGCTCGGGCGTGGCATCCTGAGGACTCGGGGCGCGCTGACGACGAAAACCCGAACGCGCGAACCAAAAGCGAGCATTCTCGAGGGTACCGTCCTGGACGCATTTTTCGAGCTATCGCCCCGAGCGCGATTGATCCTTCAAACCGAATTGTCCCGCGCGGGAGCGGGTAGAATCGGCGCATGATCGAACGCGTGTATCTCGCCCAACCCAGAGGTTTCTGCGCGGGCGTGGTGATGGCCATCGACGCCGTGAAAATCGCGGCCACGGAAAACCGGACGCGCAACGAGGGCGATCTGATCGCGTACCACGCCATCGTCCACAACGACACGGTCGTCAAGCGCCTGGAGAACGATCACGGCGTGCAATTCATCGAGGACATGGCGGAACTGGACGGTTTGACTGGAACCGGCCAGACGGTCGTGTTCAGCGCGCACGGCATCTCGCCGACCGTGCGCACCGAGGCGGCCAGGCGCGGTCTGGCGACGGTGGACGCGACCTGTCCGCTGGTCACGAAAGTTCACACGGAGGCCAAACGCTACGCCGCGTCGGGCTACTGGATTCTCTTGATCGGCGATTCCAGCACGCACCAGGAGGTCATTGGCACGCTCGGGGAAGCGCCAGACCGAACCATCCTGGTCAACGTGCTGGGCAACCGCAAGAATGATCCCGCCATGCACGACCCGCACACCGTCGAGGTTCCCGACCCGGAAAAGATCATCGTGCTGACCCAGACGACCCTGTCGGTGGACGACACCGACAAGACAGTCGACGTGCTGCGCCAGCGCTTCCCGCTGCTGACCGTGCCGGGGCGTTCAGACCTGTGCTACGCCACCAAGAACCGTCAGGCGGCGGTCAAACAGATCGCACCGAAGGTTGACTTGTTTCTGGTCGTCTCGAGCAACTATTCCTCCAACGGCATGCGCCTGGTGGAACTGGCTGAAGAGATCACGCCGCGCGCGCACCGGATCGAGAGCGTGCGCGACATCCAGGACGCGTGGCTCGAGGGCATCGAATCGGTCGGCGTGACCAGCGCCGCCAGCACACCGGACGATCTGGTGCAGGAGATCGTGGCGTTCTTCCGGGCGCGCAATCCGAACCTTCGCGTGATCGAGGAAGGCGAGCCCGAGGACATCGAGTTCCGCATGCCCGAACGCGTGCCCGCTGCGGCGAGCTAGGGCGCAAAACCGCTGTCGGGCTGGAGGTTCGCCCAGCCTCGAGGGGAGTCGCGGACAGGTGTAGGGGTGCGCCACCTGTGGCGGGACGGTGCGCCGTTCGAGACGATCCTGAAGAGTGCGAAACGGTTTGATCGAGTCGTGGCCGCCGGGTGATGGCACTGTTTCTGTCGCGGCGCACGCGTCGCAAGCCGCTCATCCGATAAGTAAAGATCGTTCCGGACGCAAATAAATGATGTCGTCCTGGACGGTCTTTGGATCGATGCGACGCTCGAGACGGCGGGCTTTACAGCCGGGATCGAACGGGCTCGAAGGCGCTGAAGCGCCCGCGAAAGTCTGGCGCGATCTCGAGAAACTCCTGTGCTGTACGCTCCATCTCGAGGAATCGTGACCACTCGAGGGCGAACATGAAATTCGCGCCTACACCAGCATCACGATGGCTCGGACGAGCTTCGCGTTCGCACAACGTCCATCACACGCGCCCGCTGACCAGTTCGCGCGAGATGTTTCTGGCGGCCTCGCAGACCAGATCGATCAGGTCGCGGCGGGGCTCGCGTTTGCGGTAGAGCGTGTCCAAGGAGCCGTTGATGCCGATCGCGCCGACCACCGCGCCCTGGTGATCGAAGATCGGCGCGGCCAGACCCGCCTCGGCCAGCACGGCCTCCTCGCGCTCGGTGGCGTAGCCCTGCTCGAGCACCAGTTGCAGGTGAGCTTGAATTTCCGTGCGCCGCGTCAGCGTGTGCTGCGTCAATCGGGCCAGCTGGTCGTCGCGCAGATCCTGCAACACGCCCGGATGGTGCGCCAGTAAAGCCTTACCGATGGCGGTGGCGTGCAACGGGCGGTTCGTGCCGACCTCGAGAACCTGCATGGTCGTGTCCGGCCTGAAGACGTGATGCACGATCAGCGCGCTGCCCGCGCGCAGCGCACCGACGCGCACGGATTCGCCGCTGCGCTGCGCGAGCAGATCCGACCAGACGAGGGATCGCCGCCGCAGTTCGTTGGCATCCAGGTAGCGCGAGCCGAGTTCCAGGAGCGCGTGGCCGACCTGGTACTTGCCGCTTTCCGCGTCCTGTTCCACGAAGCCCTGCTCGTGCAGGGTTTTCAGCAATCCGAAGACGGTCGTTTTGGCCAGCCCGAGCGGCGCGGCGACCTCGGCCAGGCTGAGGCGTCTGGAGCTGGCGGCGAGGACGCGCAAGATGCTGACCGCCCGTTCGACCGACTGGATGCTCACGCCTCAGCCGCCCTTGACGGCCAACTCGAGCGCCGCCACGATCAGCGCCGTCGAGGTCGCGCCGGGATCCTGGTGACCGACCGAGCGCTCGCCCAGGTACGAGGCGCGGCCCTTGCGGGCGACCATCGGCACGGTCTCGAGCGCCCCACGGTTCGCGGCCTCGCGCGCGTCCGTGACGGCCTGCTCGAGCGGCGCGCCCTGTTGCAACGCGCTTTTCAGGGCATCCACGGCGGGCGAGAGCGCGTCCACCATCGTCTTATCGCCGGGTTCTGCGGCCCCGAGTTCCATCACGGCCACCAGACCCTTGTCGAGCGCCTCGACGAACAGCGCCTGGGTGATCTGCGCCCCTTCGCCCAGGGTCTTGCCCGCCCGCCGGAAGACGGAACCCCAGATCGGCCCGCTCGCCCCGCCGATGCTCGAGACGAGGGTTTGCCCGACCATCACCAGCAGCGCGCCCGGCGTCGTGTCCGAGGGCATCTCGGCCAGCCTGGCTTCGGCGGCGTCGAAGCCTCGCGTCATGTTCGAGCCGTGGTCGGCGTCACCGATGGCCGCGTCGAGTTGCGTCAGGTACGCCTGGCGGTCTCGCATCAGCCGGGCGCACTCCAGAATCCATTGTCGGATGGTTTCGTTGGTCATCGTTCCTCGTGGGTATCGGTCAGATTGGGAATCACTGCTCGAGAACACCGTCCAGCACGCAAATTTAATTCCGTGTACCAGACGGTGTTCTCACGTTTTGCACCTTCGTCAGTCTTCATCGAGATCGGTTCCGCCACCATCGTACCCGTCCACATGGCGCGAGCAGACCCACGAGACCGATTCGCGCGGCTCGAGCGAACACCATTCTCAAACGCCCCAGCGCAAGGCCGCCGTGTGCACGGGCTGATCCCAGTGGTGCGCGATCTCGTCGTCGAGCAGGCACACCGTCAATGACGCGCCCGCCATCTCGAGCGCGGTCGTGTAATTCCCGACCAGCGACCGCGCCACCCGCAGGCCGCGCGGCTCGAGCGCCCGCCTGGCTTCACCGTAAAGCAGATACAGCTCCGAAAGCGGCGTACCGCCGAGGCCATTGACCAGAAGCAGCACCTCCGCGTCCCGTTCGGGCTCGAGGTCGTCGACGATGGCAGTGATCAGCTCGGTGACAATCGCGCGGGCGGGTTGGATCTTGTCGCGCCGTCGGCCCGCCTCGCCGTGGATGCCCACACCGACCTCGATCTCGTCGTCGGCCAACTCGAACGTCGGTCGTCCGGCGGCGGGCACGGTGCAACTGGAGAGCGCCACGCCCATCGAGCGCGTTCGCGCGTTGACGCGCTCGCCCAAAGCGCGGCAGGTCGCCAGGTTCGCGCCCGTCTCGGCCAGGCTGCCGACGACCTTCTCGACGATCACCGTGCCCGCCACGCCGCGCCTGCCAGTGGTGAAACTGGAATTCTCGACGGCCACGTCGTCGTTGGTGATCAGGCTGGCGTTCTGAAAATCCGCCAGTTCAGAGGCCATCTCGAAGTTCATCAGATCTCCCGAATAGTTCTTGACGATGAACAAGACCCCGGCGCCCGTGTCCACCGTCTCGCCCGCCTTGAGCATCTGATCCGGCGTGGGCGAGGTAAAAACGTGACCTGGGCAGGCGGCATCCAGCATCCCGCGCCCGACGAAGCCCGCGTGCAACGGTTCGTGGCCGGAGCCGCCACCGGAAATCAGCGCCACCTTGCCGGGCTGCAAGACCCGGCGCTGGACGAAGGTGGGCGCGAAGTGCGCCTCGACCAGATCGGCGTGCGCGGCGGCGAAACCGTGCAGGCTGTCCTCGAGAAAGGTCTCGACTCGGTTGAGAAATTTTTTCATAGCGCTCCGGCCCGCATGTGTCGCATCACCATGTCACAGATCGCCTCGATCATGACCTGGCTGGAGCGCGCGCCGGGGTCGATCACGCCCCGCGCCCGTTCACCCAGGAACGATGCGCGGCCCTTGGTGGCGATCATGTCTTTCGTACCCTTCATGCCGCTCTCGGCGCGGGCTTTCACGGCCTCGAGCGCCCGCGCCAGGCCGTGCTCTCGGCTCAGGTCGGTGTCGTTCTCGAGCTGTTCAGCCTGTTGGCTCAGGGTTTCAGCCACCGGAATCAGCACGTCCAGCATGGTCTTTTCGCCCAGCCCGGCCTTGCCTCGCGCCCGCATCGCGTCCACGCCGCTGGTGAACATCCGGGCGAAGTCGCGCAAATCGAGCGCACCGTCATTGCTGCCGTCGCCCGCACTTTTTGACATGCCCAGCACCAAGGATGCCAGCAGCGGCCCAGCGCTGCCGCCGACCGTCTCGAGCATCCGCTTGGCGACGGTCTTCAGGGCGTCCGGTGCGTTCTGAACGGTAATTTCAGCCCGTCGCTCGCGCACGGCCTCGAGACCGCGCAAGAGGTTGAACACGTGATCGCCGTCACCGATGGCCTGATCGAGGGACGCGATCTCTTCTTTGTGCTCCAGGACGGCGGCGTGCGCCGCGTCGATGGCGGTCATGATTTCAAAGCCGTTCATGGGCGTATCCTTTCCCCTGCGGTATTAAAGAACAGGCGCTTACTGATCGGGAAGCGCACCCGAACCTCGCGCCCACGAGCCAGCGGCACGCCGGGCGGCACGAGCACCCGAACCTCACCGAGCGCGTTTCGCAAGACCACCTGGTGTTGCGGCCCGAGCCGTTCGACCAGTTCGACCGTGGCCGTCGGGCTGGCTTCGATATCGCGGTCGCTTGGTTGGTCGATCTCGAGTTCCAGATCCTCCGGGCGGATGCCCAGGCAGTCCGCCCCGGCAGGAACCTCTTTTGGGTTGCACCAGGCGGTCTTGAGGACATTGATCGGCGGCGACCCGAGCCGCCTCGCTACACCGAGCGAATCCGGGTCATCGTAGATCGTGCGCGGCGGCGCGACCTGCTTCAAGCGTCCGCGCTCGAGGATGCCGATACGATCCGCCAGCGTGGTCGCCTCGACCTGATCGTGGGTGACGTACAGAATTGTCGCGCCCAATCGCGTCTGAATGCGTTTGAGTTCCGCCCGAAGTTCCTCGCGCAGCTTCGCGTCCAGCGACGACATCGGTTCGTCCATCAAGAAGACGCGCGGTTCGCGCACCAGCGCCCGCCCGATGGCGACGCGCTGCATCTCGCCACCGGACAGGCGGGTGGACTTGTTCTTGAGTTTGCCCTCGATCCGCAAGAGTTCGGCGACCTCGGTGACGCGTTTGGCGATCTCGGGTTCCGGTGTGCGGCGGTTCGGGGCGCGAAGCGGAAAGGCCAGGTTGTCGTAGACGGTGTAGTGCGGGTACAGGGAAAACTGCTGAAACACGAACGCGACATCGCGCTCCGCCGGATGCCAGCCCGTCGCGTCCTCGCCGTCCAGCAAGACGCGGCCCGAGTCTGGCGTCTCGAGACCTGCAACGAGGCGCAGCGTCGTGGTCTTGCCCGCGCCGCTCGGCCCCAAGAGCACCAGGAATTCACCGTCTGCGATGGTCAGCTCGAGATTTTCTACGGCCTGAATATCGCCGAACGATTTGAAGAGCTGTTCGAGACGAACCTCAGCCACGGGCCACCTCCTGCCTGGGAACGCTCGAGGGTTGCCCTGCACCCTTGAAGCGCTCCGTGAAGGCGCTCTGGAGCATCTGTTCGGTCTGCGCGCCGTAGAGGATCACGTTCGAAGCATCGAACTCGAGACCGACCGTCTCGCCGAGCCTCGCCTGGGCATCCTTGCCGACGCGCGCGCGAACCGTACCCGCTCGGGTCTGCACGGTCAGCACCTGGTGCGAGCCCAGGTATTCGGCGGCCAGCACCTCGCCGCGCACGCCGCCGTCGCCGACCACCATCACGCGTTCGGGCCGCACGCCCAGCAGGACGCGCTCGGCGCCCTCGAGCTGGCGCGGCACGCTGAGGCTCACGCCGTCCACGCGCACGCGCTCGTCGCCCGGTTTGACGGCCCCCGCAACCTCGAGAAAACCCATCGGCGGTGCCCCGATGAAGCGCCCGACGAAGACGCAGTTCGGACAGTCGTAAATGCGTTCGGGCGTGTCGGCCTGCAAGACCCGGCCCTGGTTCATGACGACAATCGTGTCTGCCATCGCCATCGCCTCGCTCTGGTCGTGCGTGACGTAGACGGTGGTCGCGCCCAGGCGGTCGTGAAGCTTGCGAAGCTCCAGGCACATCAACTCGCGGAAGCTCGCGTCCAGCGTGCCCAACGGTTCATCCATCAAGAACGCCTTCGGCTGGCGCACGATGGCTCGCCCGAGCGCCACGCGCTGCCGGTCGCCGCCCGATAAGCCCGTGACGCGACGCCCCAGCAGGTGATCGATCTGAAGCATCCTTGAAATTTCCATCACGCGCCGCTCGATCTCCGGCGCGGGCACGCGCTCGTTGACCAGCGGGAAACGGATGTTCTGCCGCACCGTCATGTGCGGGTAGAGCGCGAAGAGTTGAAACACGAAGGCGATGTCGCGCTCGCGGGCGCGGTTGAACGTCACATCCTGACCATCCAGCAGGATCGTGCCCGAGGTCGGCAGCTCGAGTCCAGCGATCATCCGAAGCGTGGTCGTCTTGCCGCAGCCGGATGGCCCCAAAAGCACGAAGAACTCGCCGTTCTTGACCGTCAAACTGGAATCTTCGACGGCGATAAAATCGCCGAAGCGTTTGTGCAAATGTTCGATGCGAATCTCGGCCATGGGTTACTCCGGAAGTTTGCTGGCGACGGTGAAGCCGATCACGCCGAAGAGGATCACGCTGAAGGCGTGGGTGAACAGCACCAGGAAAAATGGTTGCAGCAGCATCACGAAGCCCAGGAACATCGCGCCGACCGTGATCGGCTCCCAGATGCGGCGGCTGAAGGCGTGAAGCGGTTTGGGCCGGATGATCTCGCGCTCGAGAGCATCATGAATCTGGTTCGGGTCGCTCGGCGTCATTTGCGGATCGCTCCGAAGGTGATGCCGCGCAGCAGGTGATCCCGCAGCAGGACGGTGAAGAACAGCACCGGCAGCAGGAACAGCGTCGTGCCCGCCGCCATCGCGGGCCAGTCCAGGCCGCCCTCGCCGATGATCGTCGGAATGAACGGCGGCGCGGTCTGGGCGTTGCCGCTGGTCAGCAACAGCGAGAACGCGTACTCGTTCCATGAGAAGATCAGGCAGAAGATCGCGGTCGCGGCGATGCCGGTCGCCGCCTGCGGCAGCACGATTCGCCGGAAGGCGTCCAGGCGGCTGTAGCCGTCGATCATCGCGGCCTCCTCGTATTCCTGTGGGATCTCGTCCATGAAGCCCTTGAGTAACCACACCGCCAGGCTCAGGTTGACGACCGTGTAGAGCAAAATCAAGCCCAGGTGCGTGTCCGAAAGACCCAATGATCGGTACATCAAGAAGATCGGGATGGCCACCGCGATGGGCGGCATCATGCGCGTGGACAGCACGAAGAACAGCAGATCACCCTTGCCGGGCACGCGGAACCTCGAGAAGCCGTAAGCGGCCAACACGCCCAGGAAGACGCTCAGGAAAGTCGAGCCGAACCCCACGATCAAGGAATTCGTGTAGCGCTTTAAAAACCCGGACGGCCCCGCGATGATCATCTGCTGCTGGCGCGCCACGCCTTCAATCCAGTTGGCGGGCGGCGGCAGTTTATCCAGGTCTTCTTGCGCCAGCCGCGTGCGCGTGGTGAACAAGTTGACGTACCCGACCAAGGATGGCGCGGTGATGAGCTTCGGCGGATACGAGATCGCGTCGTTCGGCGTGCGGAAGCCCGTGATCACGATCCAGACGAGCGGCAGCAGC
Source organism: uncultured Deinococcales bacterium (assembly GCA_964244895.1). Taxonomy (GTDB): domain Bacteria; phylum Deinococcota; class Deinococci; order Deinococcales; family JAAFIG01; genus CAXTKV01. Next base: position 13,843 of record CAXTKV010000044.1, on the reverse strand, counting down.
GTAATGAAGGCGTAAGCGTAGACCACGACGCCCGCCAGGTTCCTCGAGAGGGGCGTGGGTTGCAGCGGCTCTCGGACGTTCGCTGGGCGAGTCGGTGCATTGCGAAGGCTCATCGGCAATCCCCGTTCTCGTACCTCAACGTGTTCTTCACGAGAACACCGTCCCACACGCATTTTCGAGAACACATACTGGACGGTGTTCTCGAGACTCGAGCGCGAATAGAGGCTCGAGGGGGCACGCCCGCGGTGAATAGACCTCCTGTGAAGGCGACCGAACGCGATTCGCGGGAGGGGTAACCACAAGGGTTACCCCTACAACAGCCTGGTTTCGTAGCAACCTTTATGGTTGCCCTCGCATGGAAGCTCGTCAAGATCGTCGTTCTCGAGAAGTCCATTGTTGATCGCGTCATCGCTCTTTCACCCGCTCCAGAAACTTGACCAGCACGTTCGCCAGCCCGTAAATCGAGACGAACAGAATGATCGCGAACGCGCTGCTGTAGCCCGTGCGCCACTTCTCGAAGGCCTCGCGCTTGAGGGTGATCGAGGCCAGTTCCGTGGTCGAACCCGGCCCGCCGTTGGTCAGCTGGTTGACCAGATCGAACATCTTGAAATTCTCGATCACCCGAAAGAGCACCGCCAGCACGATGAACGGCATGACCATCGGGATGGTGATGCGCCAGAATTTCGTCCACTCGCTGGCGCGATCCACCTCGGCGGCCTCGTAGATGTACTCGGGGATCGAGCGCAGCCCGGCCAGCAACAAGAGCATCACGTAGGGCGTCCACATCCAGGTGTCCACCAGCACGATCGCCCACGGCGCGAGCTTGACATCGCCCAGCATGGTGAAATCCCCGAAGTGACCGATGGCGTTGATGACCGCGTTGAAGACGCCGTACTGCGGCTGGAAGAAGTACGTCCAGAACGTGCCGACCACCGCCGGGGAGAGCATCATCGGCAAGAGGATTAACGTCGTGATGACGGCGTGGCCGCGAAACTTCTGGTTGATCAGCCAAGCCAGCCCGAAGCCGATCAGGAGCTGCAAGGCGATTGTCCAGAACAAGAAATGTGCGGTGGCCTGAAGGCGCTCCCAGATTTCCGGGTTGCCCAGCAAATTGTCGTAGTTGAGCGTCCCGACGCCCGAGACGGCTGACCTGGGGCGGTTGGCGCGGTAGTTCGTGTAGGACAGGTAGATCGTCCACAACAGCGGGAAGATGTTGAAGGCCAGCAGCAGCAGCACCGTCGGGCCGCAGAACAGCCAGGCCAGCCAGCGGTCGGACAATCCCGAACGGCTCGAGGCGCGTCCGCCGCCCGGTCGTGTCGCGGCGATGGTCAAGAGGGGTCGCATGTCACTCCAATTCTGGCTCGAGGGGAACGTATCGGCATCCTGGTCATTTCTGGTTTCGTGTTTGGTCGCTCGAGATTCAAGCGTACCGTCCCACACGCATTCTCAAGATCGTGTCCAGCACGATATTCCGCTCGAGAACAACCTTTTCGATACCGCCGTGAGGTTCGTTCGGCTCGAGCTTGAAACAGCGGCGGTCGGGGCAGGATCACCCCGACCGCCTGTCCATCACGCACGCATGAATCGCGCTCGAGCGGGAGCCTGGAAGATCACTTGATCTTGCCGTCCTCTTTGAAGACCTGCGTCCAATCGACGAGCAGCTTATCGAGCGCTTCCTTGGCTGTACCCTTATCCGCCACGACGTAATCGTGAACGCGCTGCTGCATGGATTGAAGGAGCTGCGCGTAGGTCGGTTCCTGCCAGAAGTCCTTGACGATCGCCATCGAATCCAGAAAGACCTTCGAGTACGGCTTGCTGGCCAGGAAGCCGGGGGCCTTCAGCACGGCGTTGTGGACGCTGAAGCCGCCGACGTTCCACCATTTTTGCTGCACTTCCGGGGATGCGAACCACTTGATGTACTGCAAGGCCAGATCCTGCTTGTCGCCGTACTTGACGACGCTGATGCCCTGCCCGCCGAGGGTCGCGCCCTTGGTCGTGCCGGTCGGGTTGACGAAGAAGCCGGTCTTCGCGCCGCCCACGTCGGGATCCTTGGCGATGCCCGGAAAGAACGCGATGAAGTTCATCTGCATGGCGACCTGACCGGATTTGTACGCGTCCAGGTTCTCGGTCATGTAGGCGTTGGTGTGACCGGGCGGCGTGCAGCATTTGAAGAGATCCTTGTAGACCTCGAGCGCCTTGACGGCGTTGGCGCTGTTGACGTAGCCCGCCATGTCGTAGGGCTTCTTCGGGTTCTCGTACTGAAAGCCGTAGGCGTACATCGCGCTGGTAACGCCCATCGTGATGCCCTCGGAGCCGCGCTCGGTGTAGAGGGCCGCGCCATAGACCTTCTTGCCACCGATCGAGCGGCCCTGGAAGAACTGCGCGACCTCTTTGAGTTGCGCCCAGGTGGTCGGCGGGGCCAGTTCGCGCTTGTACTTGGCTTTGAATTCTTTTTGCAAATCGGGCCGCGCGAACCAGTCCTTGCGGTACGTCCAGGCCACCGCGTCGCCCATCGCGGGCAGCGACCAGTAGTGCGGCGCGCCCTTCGGCCAGGTGGAATAGGCGTTGACCGCGGCGGGCATGAAGTCGGACATCTTGATGCCCTCTTTGGCGAAGTAATCGGTGAGTTCGACGTAGTGCCCTTCGGTGGCGGCGCTGCCGATCCACTGGCTGTCACCGATCAACAGGTCGCAGAGCTTGCCGCCGGAGTTCAGTTCGTTCAGCATTCGTTCCGCGAAATTGGTCCACGGCACGAATTCGAACTTCATCTGCACGCCGCTTTTGGTGGTGAAGTCCTTGGAGAGTTCGACCAGCGCGTTGGCTGGGTCCCAGGCGGCCCAGCACAGGGTCAGCTGCTGGGTCTGGGCGGCGCTCGAGGTGACGGCAGCGCCGACGGCTCCGAGACCAACTGCTGCGAGAACACCGAGTGAGAACCGCGTTCGTGCTTTTCTCATAACGAACCCCCTCCCGATTATCGGGAAAATTGTTCGGTATTGTCGAATCAAAATATGAAAATTACACAACTTTTCGCGCTTTAGACGAAGACAGTGCGTCTAAAAGGGCGCTCGAGCCGAGCAATTCGTATTTCGTTTGATAATACCGAATGACCGACATGCTAGCTGTCGGGCGATCAATTTGTCAAGGGGGACGAACCGGTAACGTATTCGAGCGGAGCCGCAGTGATCCAGGTACAGCAAAAAATTCGTTCAGTACGAGATTTTCATCTTTTGAGTTCGCCGAATCCGAGGGGCTCAGACCGAGCGGACAGTCAAAGTCAGGCAACGACGATCGTCGGTTTGTCGTTCGGCATTATCGAATGAATCAATGCTCATCGTTCAGCTTTGCCCGCCGATTGCGCGAGGGGAGCCGTGGAATACCTCGCGCCGTGAAGCCGCGCCGCGGCATTTTCACCGTCGGTCGCAGCGTTGTTGCCTTGAGGAATCTTGCTCGAGGGCTCGAGCGATGAGCTATTGGGCTGTCTGGAAAGCTGCGCCGAATCGGTTTAGTGCGCGCTCAACATCGAGAGCACCGTCCAGCACGCAAATATCAGAATGCGTGCTGGACGGTGCTCTCGAGCTACGCGCCCGCAAGCTCGAGGTGTTCCTCGATCAGCGCGACCAGCGAACCGACCGTCTCGGCATCGAAGGCGAACCGCGCTCCCGCCGCCTCGAACAGTTCCGGCACGTTGCGGGTGTACCCGAGCGACAACGAGCGCTTGTAGGCCGCGAGGGCCTGCGCCTGATCCGTGAGCGCGTTGCGCCAGACCTGGAGTGCCCCGAGTTGCGCCATGCCGTACTCGACGTAGTAGAAGGGCGCGCCGAAAACGTGTCCCTGACGGTGCCAGCGCGAGCGCTCGGCGTCATCTAGGCCCGTCCAGTCCACACCGGGCGAGAAAACCTCCCAGAGTTCGCTCCACTTGGCGTCCAGGTCGCGGGCGGTGATGTGCTCGGGCGCGCCACCGTCGGCGGGGTTGGCGTAAATCCAGTGCTGGAACGCATCCATGATCGCCATGTACGGCAAAAAACGCACGATGCTTTGCAGGTGTTCCAGGCGGGCGCGGCCCGCATCTTCGGGGCTATAAAAGCCGCCGCGATCCCGCTCGAGGTACGGGTGCGCCAGGAGTTCCATCGCCATCGAACCGACTTCGGCGAACTCCATCGGGCTCCAGTGGTTCCACACGAGCGGTTGCGAGGCACCGAAGGCGAAAGCGTGAAAGGCGTGACCGCCCTCGTGCAACAGCGTGTTGACATCGTCGTGCGTGCCGACGGCGCTCATGAAGATGTAGGGCGTTTTTGAGATCGGAAAATACTCGCAGTAGCCGCCCGGAGCCTTGCCGGGGCGCGTGCCCAGATCGAGAAACCCGGCGCGCATTTTTTGAAACTGCGCCCCCAGTTCGGGATCGATCGCGTCAAAAATCTGCTGGCCGCCCTCGGTCAGCTCCTGCACGTCCGAAAAGGGTTTCAGCGGTTGGCGGCCTCGCGGGTCGAGCTGAAATCGAAAATCAAAATCCCACGGTCGCATCGTCTCGAGCCTGAACGCCGCGCGGTCGCGCTCGAGCAGGCGCGTAGCGAGCGGCACGACTGTTTTTTGAATCGCGTCGTGAAAGGTGCGGCAGTCCTCCGGCGAGTAATCGAAGCGCGCGTAGGCGCGCCAAATGTACTCGCGGTAATCTCGCAACCCGGCGTTCTGCGCAATCTGGCGCCGGAGCCGGAGCATCTTCAAGAACAGTTCGTCCAGGCGGGCACGCTCCTCGAGCCAGCGCCCATGAATCGTGTGCCAAGCGGTTTCCCGGCGCGCACGGTCGGGTTCGAGCAGTCGGCTCGAGGCGGCCTCCAGGGTCAGTTCCTGAGCGTCCAGCGTGACGCTCATAGCGCCGACGATCTTGTTGTATTCCGCGTCCATCACGGTGAGTTCAGTCAGGATCGGGACGTTCTCATCGCGGTAAATGCTCGCGTCTGCCCGCAGGCGCTCGAGCATTCCGGCCTGGTCTGGGTGCGGCGTATACCCGTGAAGCGCCAGCAGTTTGGCCTTGAGGGCCTGCGCTGCGACCTGGGCTTTCGGGTTGATCTCCTCGACCAGGTGCAGGTAACGGCGCTCGGCGGTTTCATCCGCCGTATCTTCCGTCATGGCGCGGTAGGCGCTGACGCGGGCCTCAATGAGCTGCTTCTCGAGGTCGCTCCAGCGTTCCAACCAGGCCAGGACGCCGTCCGGCGAGAGGGCTTCGCTCGTCAGTGCGTCGTAATGCGGCCTGATGGTGTCCCAGTCGTGCGCATCAATCTTCACCGCGTCAGTGTATCCGCGCAATCCAGGAAAAATCGTGACAATTTATCGCAAAGTCCGTGCTGGACGCTATTTCCACAGAGTCGTCGGGGATGGTCTCATTTGATTTCGAGGTCGAACTGCCGAGCCACGCTCTCCTGCCAGAACACGACCGCGCGGTAGCGTCCGACGATGGCGTCCTTGAAGCGGAATTCGAGGTTCTGCGTGTCAGGGCGCGCGAGTTTGCTGTCCTCTGCGACCTGATCGTCGTTGCGAAACAAGAACACGCTGACGTAACCCTCCTGCGGCACGCGGCGCAATTCGAGGCGCAGCACGATCTCCGAGCTCCGGCGCTCGAAGCTCGAGGCGGAACCGATCACGAACTTCGGTTCGAGCCGGATCGGGTTCGGCTCGAGCGGAATGAAGGTGAAGGCGCAGCCCGAGAGCAGCCCCGATATCAGCACGGCGAAAAGTAGGCGCACGCCAGCACGATACTGTGCGGCTGTGAACGCGACCAAAGAAACGGCGCGAGCGGTTAAACTCGCGCCCCAGACGGTGTTCTCGAGTTAAATGCCGTCAGGAAGCGTCTTCTTCCTCGACTTCCAGGGCGTGAACCAGCGCTTCGAGGTCGGCTCCGCCTCCGGCGATGTCCTTGTTGAGCTTTTCGATGGCCAGGCGCACGACCTCGGACTTCGAGACCAGGCGTTCCGGGCTCGAGAGTTCGTAGGCTGCTTTGGTGAGGAGCGCGTCCTGATCCTCGGTGATCACGACCTGGAGGCGCTTTTTCTCTTTTTTTGGCATGGCACTCCTCGGGTGGAATTGTAGCACCTGACTACCCGAAGTGCGAAGTGTCATTTGAACACGAGTGGTATTTGAACAGACTGAGATATAGACACCATGTGAGTATGTTGTGTAAGATGTTGAGACTTCTCAAGGAAGTCCCAGAACATGACCCCGATGGGAGCCCACCCACGACTGGGCAGAAAGACACCGATGCCGCCACTGTTTGAATCCCGCTCCATGTCCAACGCGCCGCTCCTGATTCACGGCGGTACGCCGCTGATCGGCACGCTGCCCGTCAACCCGTCCAAGAATGCGGCCCTGCCGATCATCGCGGCCTCGTTGCTGCTCTCCGAACCCGTCACGCTGCACGGCGTGCCGCGCCTGTCGGATGTCGAATGCATCCTCGAGATCGTCGCCAGCCTGGGCGCGCGCTACACCTGGACGGACGAGCACACGCTGGTGATTCACACCCCGGAAATCACCGCCACCGAAGCGCCCTACAGCCTGGTCTCCAAGATGCGCGCCAGCTTCATCGTCCTCGGGCCGCTCTTGGCGCGCGCGGGCGAGGCCCGGATTTCCATGCCGGGCGGTTGCACCTTCGGGCCGCGACCGGTGGATCAGCACGTCAAGGCCCTGCGCGCCGTCGGTGCGACCATCGCCGAGGAAGGCGGGGACTTCATCGCCGTGCGCGACCGACCGCTCTCGGGGCGCTTCGTGTTCGACATGCTGACCGTCGGCGGCACGCAGAACGCGATCCTGGCCGCCGTGCTGGGCACGGGATTGGTGCGCCTCGAGAACGCCAGCATCGACCCGGACGTGATCGACATGGGCCGCTTCCTGGTCAGCCTGGGCGCGAAGATTCGCGGCCTGGGCACGCACACCATCGAAGTCGAAGGCGTCGAGAAGCTCTCGGGCGGCGAGTACCACATCATCCGCGACCGACTCGAGGCCGCGACCCTGATGCTGGCGGCGGCCAGTTCGCGCGGCGCGCTGACGCTGGAAAAAATTGACGTGAACCTGATCAGGAGCGTCACCGCCAAACTGATCGAGGTCGGCGTCAACGTCCTCGAACTCGACGGTCAGACCGTGCGTGTGGACGCGCGCAACGCGAGCCTGGTTCCCGGACAGATCACCGTGGCCGAATTTCCCGGCTTCCCAACGGACGTTCAGCCGATGATGGCGGCTTTCTTGTCCACCGTGGACGGTCACAGCCGCATCACCGATCGGATTTACCCGACGCGCTTCGGTTACAGCGCCGAACTGAACCGCATGGGCGCGAAAACCGAAGTCCTGGATTCCAGCATCGTGATCGAAGGCTCGCGCCTCGAGGGTGCGCCCGTCAAAGCGATGGACATTCGCGCCGGGGCGGCCCTGGTGATCGCCGCCGTCGCCGCCAGCGGCGAGACGCGCATCGAGGGCGTGCAATACCTGAATCGCGGCTACGAGAACCTGGAAGCCCGCCTGCGTTCCGTCGGTGCGGAAGTCGGACGCACGGAACCGGTGCTGGCGCAGGTCGTTTAACACCCAGATTGCGGGGGAACCTCGAGCCTGGAACATTCCAGGCTCGATTTTTTGCGCCCTGGGAGCGTGTTGACGAGGCTGAAAGTTAAAAGGTAAAAGCTCAAAGTGAAACTCGAGCGCTTGTGATTTGAGCTCGGCTCGAATTCGTTCCGATTCCCGAAATGCGACTCGTGAGCTTCGAGTGCGTTATGGGCAAGTCTCGAGACTTCATCAACACCCTCCAGAGGCAAAGACCGTCCAGCACACGAAATCTTGATGCTCGAGAATCGCGTCCTGGACGGTGTTCCCTGAAATGCCATTCCGCGACCTGTTAGACTCCACGCGATGCCCGTTTTAGAGAATTCCATCGCCGAATTCGTTCAAAGCTGGAAGCACCACGCCGCGCAAGCCGTCGTGTACCCGCAACCTGAGGGTTCTCCGCTGCTGGAAGTGCGCATCGGTGGGCGCGTGATTTACCTGCTGGATCGCGTCGGGCCTTACGCAGCGCGTCCCGGCGAGGCCAACCTGATCGTGCATCCGGTGGCGGAAACCGTCAAAAAGATCGAAGCCACCGACGAAGAACTGCGTCCCATCGGCGTCTCGAGGATCAGCGCGATCGGTTCGGTGCTGGAAGTCTCGCGCGGCTTCGTGGTCGTGCAGGCCAGAGCGCCGTTGGTGGTCGGCGTGTTCGACGATTCGTGGCGCAACCTGAAAATTGGAGATTGCGTGTCGGTGGAAAGCCTCGAACCCGTTCACGGCTTTTACCTGAACGCCAAAAAGCGATCCTGAAAAAAGGCGATTCTCGAGCAACCGCAGGAATTCTTCTCGGAGGGTGGGTCTGTGACCCGCCCTCCGCTCGAGACGCGAGGAAGACCGTCCAGCACGATGCTCTTGAATCGCGTCCTGGACGGTCTTCTTCAATCCCTGGCCGATTTCTCGCACGTCTTCAAAGACTGCGAAAAATGACCGAATCCGCGCGAAACCATCTGATAATGTGAGGTTTCGAGCGTTCGGGTGAACTTTTGTAAGAACCTTGTGACTGTTCACTGTACAAAATGAAAGCCGTGCAATGTCCTTCCTGCCGTGACCACGTGAGCCAAGGGTGGCGTTTCTGCCCCAGCTGCGGCACGAGCATGAACGCCACCCGAGCCCACGAACGCCGCCGGGTCAGCGTGGTCTTCGTGGACCTGGTCGCCAGCACGCGGTTGGCGCGCAGCCTCAAATCGGACGAATATTTCGACTTGATGGGCGAGATCCTGACCGTGTTGGCGGGCGAGATCGAGGCGCTCGAGGGACAGGTGCTGCAATTCCAGGGCGACGCCGTGCTGGCCGCGTTCGGCGCGCAACGCACCCACGAGGACGACGCCCTGCGCGCCCTGCGCGCCGCCAACTCCGCGATCCGCGCGGTCGAACGCTACGGGCAGCGCAACGGTCTGGAACTCCAGGCCAGGGCCGGAGTGGACACCGATACCGCCACGACCGGCTGGATCGGTGGCGAGTACACGATTTTCGGCAACGTCGTCAACCTGGCGCGCCGATTGTGCAGCGCGGCGGATCACGGCGAGGTGCTGGTCTCCGAACGCACGCGTCTGGACACCTGGAAGCTGGTCGAATACGAGCACATCACGAACCTCGAGGTGCGCGATTACGCCGACGAGGCCGGGCCGTACCGTTTCCGAGGCGTGCGCGAGTTCTCCGAAACCAAACCCGAATTGCCCTTCATCGGTCGCCGTTCGGAACTCGGGGCGCTCGAGGGGTACTTCACGCAGGCCTGCCTGACCCTCAGGCCCGTCAGCGTCGAGGTCATCGGCGGTTTCGGCACGGGCAAGAGCCGATTGCTGGCAGAGTTCGCCCGAGAAATCGAACGCCGTCCCGGCGATACCTGGAGCCTGACGCTGCAACCGGGCACGGGTCTGGCCAGGCTGACGCAGCGACTGCTGCCGTTCGAGGCCACGCTCAACCTGGAAAGCCTGAACGATTACCTGGAAACGCTCGGCATCTCGCACCTGCGTTCCGGGCTGGCGTTGACGCTCGGCATGAGCGTCACGGGTTTCGGTCAACGCCCGTGGGACGCGGTCGCCGGGCTGATCGCCACGCTGGCCAAGCGCCGCCCGTTGTGCCTGGTGCTCGAGCAGAGCCACGACCTGGACCCGGACGTGCGCGCCATGATCACCCGCCTGGAGGCCGAGGACGCCCCGATCCTGATCGCCCGCCACGCCTCGCGCGCCACCAGACCGACCGCGACCGTGATCCGCGTCAAGCCCTTCACGGCGGCCCAGGCCGTGACCTTCCTCGAGAAGATCGCAGGAACCCTGTCCGTCGGGGTGGCCAAACGCGTCTTCGAGGCCTCGCGCGGCAACCCGTACCTGCTGGAACTCCTGGGCGATGCGCTGCGCCACGGCACGAAGGACGAGGTCGACCTGCCGGAATCCGTGCGCTGCGCGCTGCTGGCGCGCCTCGATCGGTTGTCCCTGGAGGCCCGAGAGGTGCTTTCGGTCGGCGCGATGATGAGCTCGAGCTTTTTTGCCGGTGCGGTCGGCGCCGTGCTGGGCCGCGCACCGCACGATGCCCTGGAACACTTGTTGAACGATGGCTGGATCGAGGAAGTCCCGTCGCGTTGGGACAACGAGCGCGAGTTCGAGATTTCCTTGCCGCTGGTGCGCGACCTGGCCGCCTCGTTGAGCGCCCCTCGAGCCTGGCAAGCGGCGCATTTCGCGCTGACCCGCTGGTTCCTGAGCCGCGATCCGGTGCGCGCCGCCGAGCATTCCCGGTTGTCCGGCGAGGAGCACCAATTCACGGTGGCGCTCTCGAAGGCCACGAACGTCAAGCCTGACCGCGTTCAGGTCGGCCCGAAAACGGTGAATGGCGCAGATCGTCCGCTGGGCGCGGTCATGGTGCAACGGCGCTAAAAGCGCGGTTCACATCCGGTGCGGGCTCGAGGCGATGACCTCGGGCTTTTTTGATGCGGGGTGAGGCATTGATCCCAACGGTCTCCGAGGTGCTCGAGAACGCTCCGTAGAAACCGCTGCAAACGTGCTCATCTTGATGACCTCACATGAGAAGTTTTTTCGCCATTGCATCGTGCGTACTCAACCGTGCGACGCCGAAAGAGCCTTCACTCCGTTCAGGATGACATCGAAAAAATAATCTTGAGCGTTCCAAGAATAAATTTTGAGAGCAACACCGTGCAGCACGCGATCTATGGAACGTGTCCTGGACGGTGTTCTTGAGGTGTGACCCGTTCAGGACGGATTCTGGAGCTTGTTGATGTGCGCGGATCGCTCCGAAATAACGATATGTAAATCCAAACTTGACAAAATGTAAATATCAGTTGCATACTATTTTCAGAAGGGAGCCAAACCATGAGCGATCCATTCCGTGAACGCATCGAGAACCTGCTCCGCGAGGGAAAGGTCAGCCCGGAGGAAGCCAGGAAACTCTTCAAAGCCCTCGACGCGCAGGGCGAGACCACCAACCAGGCCGTCACCACCCCGAGCGCACCGATCGCACCCCCAGTGCAACCGGCAGCGCCACAGCCAGCGCCGCAAGCCGCACCGCAACCGCAGGTCGCACCGCAACCGCAGGTCGCGCCGCCGAAACCCGAACCGAAACCCGCAGAACCCGCCAGAACCACCTCGAACGCGTTCTACGAAGGCCCGGTCAAGCACGTGATCATCAGCGCGCTGGCCGGAGACATCCGGGTCGAGGGCAGACCCGGACTGACCAACCGCGTCAACGCCGTCGGTACGGGCGCAAGCAACATCTCCATGACCTACGACGGCGAGGTGCTGCGCGTCGGCGGCAACAGCACGCTGGGCAACCCCACGGAACTCGGCTGGTTGGACACGGTCTTCAAGGCCATCGGGCGCGCCATTCCCGTGGACATCAGGCTCGAAGTGCCCGCCACCCTGGAACGGCTCGAGATCAAAGCCCTGGCGGGCGACGTGGATGTGCGCGGCGTCCTGGGGCGCGTCGAACTCGACCTGCAAGCCGGAGACCTGGACTTGACGGACGCCAGCAGCTTCAGAATCGAAACGAAAGCGGGTGACGTGAAGGTGAAAACGAAACTGACGAGCGGCGAATCCAGCATGACGGCCCTGGCGGGCGACGTGGACATCAGGCTGGAACCCGGCTCGAGCGTGACGCTCAAAGCCTCGACCACGGCGGGCGATTGCAGCGCCAAGGGCTTCATCCTGACCCAGACGGACAGGCGCATCACGGGCGGTTCCATCGAAGGTCGGCTCGGATCGGGTCGCGCGAAGCTCGAGGCGCGGTTGACGGCGGGCGATCTGGACATCATCGCGGAAGGCGGGGAATCGCAGTGACCGAGATCGAGCGCATCCTGGAACTGGTCGCGGGCAACAAGATTTCCCGCGAGGAAGCCACGAAACTCCTCAGCGCGCTGGAACCGAGCCTGAGCAAGATCTCGCCGAAAGTCCTCGAGAACCTGTACGTGCAGCTTTCAGAGGATCAGCTCTCCCCCGCTGACGTGGCAGCGCTTCTGGAGCGCCAGACCGTTAACGCGGGCGCGGCGTACCAACGCTCGAGACCGGGAGCGGGTGGCGGCATCGTCGAGGATGTTCTCGGTAGCGTCCGAGGTGCGCTGGGCGACGTGATGCTCGATCTCGGCGTCAAGAAGGGTGGCGCACGCAAGACCTCGCGCACACTCCGGCTCGAGATCGAAGGTTCGGACGGATCGAACGTGCGCGTCAACCTGCCGCTGGGCTTAGCGAATTTCGCGCTGAAATTGATCCCCAAAGAGGCGCAACAATCCATGACCGAGCAGGGATTGGACGTGAGCGCCCTGACGGAACTGCTGAAGCACGACGAACTACCGGACGGCAACCTGGTCGAGATCGAGGGTGCGGACGGCACTGAAATCCGCATCTGGATCGAGTGATCTCGAATCGAGAACTCGAGAAACACCGTCCTACACGACATATCTTCAATACTCGAGTACACCGTCCCACACGGTGTTCTCAGAAAGGGCCACATGATCTTCGATCTGCCGACCAACCAACCTTACGGCGAGCCGCTGGTCACGCGGCTGACGTACCCGAACGCGGGCGTCAGCCTGGAAGGGCAGTTCCGCCTGAACGAATTTTCAGTCCTGCCACCAGAACAACTCGAATTTCTGCGCCTGTACATCAAGGTGCGCGGTAACCTCAAGGAAGTCGAACGCATCCTGGGATTGTCGTACCCGACGGTGCGCTCGCGCTTCGAGGGCTTGCTGCGCGCGCTCGGCTACGAGGCCGCGCCGGACGAGTCCGATCAAAAAGATGACATCATCAGCGCCCTGGAAAAAGGCGAGATTGACGTGGATGCAGCCCTGGAAAAGCTCCGCAAGGTTTGATCAAACCCTGGCAATAACGAGCGTGCGGGATCGCACCTGATCGTTGACTCATCTCGAGAAGATCGTCTCGCACGGTCTTCTCGGGCTTACACGAAATTCGTGCGGGACGGTCTGCGCGACTCAAGCGCGATCATCGAGCACGTTGACGGCCACACCGATGGGTTTGACGATGACCCGCGAGACGGGCAGGCGCACCTCGAAGCGCGTGCCGACCCCGACCCGGCTCGAGATGTTGACCGTGCCGCCGTGCGCCTCGACGATCCATTTGACGATGGACAAGCCCAGCCCGGAACCACCCACGGCGCGGTCTCTGGCGGTGTCCACGCGGTAGAAACGGTCAAAGAGCTTAGCGAGGTGTTCGGCAGGAATGCCGGGGCCGTTGTCCTCGACGGACAGAATCACGGTTTTGTCGGACGCAGGATCGAGTTCGACGTTGACGCCCACGCGGGTTGACCCGGCCTTGATCGCGTTCTGCACGAGGTTCAGGATCACCTGCTTGATGCGGTTCGGATCGGCCATCACGAAAATGTTGCGCGCACCCTCGACTTCGATTTCGGCGTTGCCTGCAATGGCCGCCAGTTCCAGGTGAACGTCTTCGGCCAGGTTGACCAGGTTGACTTCCTGCGGCTGGATCGGCAATCCGGCGTCCGCGCGGGCCAGATCGAGCAGGTCTGCGATCAGCTTGGAGAGCCTGTTGGAAAGCGACCGGATCGCCTCGAGCGATTCTTTCTGGTCGGGCGTGGGGTTGGTGCGCCGCAACAAGAAATTGGCGTGACCGCTGATCGCGGTGACGGGCGTGCGCAGTTCGTGGCTGGCATCCGCCGTGAAACGCTTTTGCGTCTCGAAGGCGTTCTCTAGCCCTTCCAGCATGCCGTTCAGGGTGCGCGCCAGATCGCCGACCTCGTCGTGGGTATTGGGGACGGGCACGCGGGTGTTGAGGCTCTTACC
>CAXTKV010000043.1:0-29919 GCA_964244895.1 uncultured Deinococcales bacterium | reverse complement strand
CCTCCCAGGGAGCAGCGACGCGCAAGCGTCGTTGTTCTCTTTTGACTGGGTTCTTTTGTGTCTGGGTTCGTTTTTGACTGAGTTCTCTTTTGGTCTGGGCTTCTCGTTGGCGGGTTTTTGCAGCTCTGGCGAAGACCTGGGTTGCTTGAGCAGTCAATCAGGTTTCTCGAGCGCGAACCTGGCTCGCTGGACGCGTTCGAGCGCCTCGGTCGGGGTGTTGCCAAGCGAGGTCAGGTGGCCCATCTTGCGTCCCGGTCTGGCCTCGCGTTTGCCGTACAGGTGCAGGTTCGCGCCCGCTTCCAGGGCAGACTTCCAGTCGGGTTGACCGCGCTTCCACGCGTCCCCGAGCAGGTTCGCCATGGCCGCGCCCGCGAAAGGTTTCACGTCCCCGAGCGGCAGCCCGCAGACCGCCCGGATCGCCTGCGCGAACTGGGATGTGGGCGCGGCCTCGATGCTCAAATGCCCGGAGTTGTGCGGCCTGGGCGCGAGTTCGTTGACGATCACGCGCGCACCCGGCGCGACGAACATCTCGACGGTCAGCAAGCCGACTGCGCCGATTTCTCGGGCGATGCGCAGTGCGAGTTCGGTGGCGCCGTTGGCAACGCCATCCTTTACACGTGCGGGCCAGATGGTTAAATCCAGAATGCCGTCCCGATGCTGGTTCTCGAACGGCGCGAAGGCGCGTTCCTGTCCCGCACTGGAGCGGGCGACGATCACCGAAATCTCCAACTCGAACCTGACCAGACCTTCCAGCACGCATCGGGCGCGGTTCATGCGGTTCCAGGCGTGCCGCAAATCCTCGAGATTGAAGACTCGCGCCTGCCCTTTGCCGTCGTAGCCGAGCGTGGCCGTTTTGAGGATCGCGGGGAAGCCCAGGCTCGAGGCTGCACGTTCCAGGTCGGCATCTGTGATGATTTCTGCCCACGGCGCGGTCGGCGCTCCGATGCCGTTCAGGAAGCTTTTTTCGAGGATTCGGTCGCGCGCGATCTCTAGGACAGCCCGGCCCGGACGCACGGGCACGCGCGATTCGAGTGCAGTCAATGCCTCGCCCGGCACGTTCTCGAACTCGAGCGTGATTGCGTCGCTCGCGTCCGCCAGTCGCTCCAGGCCATCGGGATCGTCGTAAGGCGCGGCGATCACGGCGTCCGACACGCTCGCGGCTGGACAATCCGCGTCCGGGTCGAGCACGACGACGCGGTAACCCATCGGTTTCGCCGCCAGCGCCAGCATCCGCGCGAGTTGACCGCCGCCCAGAATGCCGATGGTTGCGCCCGGAAGGATGAGCTCAGCCACGCGCGAGCCTCGGATGGATGGCGGCTGGCGCTGGCGATGCCCAGACTGTGGAGTCTCGAGAACACCGTCCAGGACGCGAGTTTAGGCATGCGTGCTGGATGGAGTCCCTGAAATCCGTCACGGCCCGCCCTCGATCCAGGAATCCTCGAGCACCCGCGCGGTCTGCGCGTCGCGGTGCGCGCGAAGGCGTTCCCTGACCTCCGGCCTGGAGTTCGCCACGATGCTCACCGCCAGCAGGGCCGCGTTGACCGCACCCGACCGCCCGATGGCGAGCGTCCCGACGGGCACACCTGCGGGCATCTGCACGATGGACAACAAGGAATCCACGCCGGAAAGCATCCTGGATTGAACGGGCACGCCCAGCACGGGCAGCATCGTCTTGGCGGCGCACATCCCCGGCAGGTGCGCCGCACCGCCCGCGCCCGCGATGATCACCTCCAACCCTCGAGATTCGGCGCTCTGTGCGTATTCAAAAAGCAGATCCGGCGTGCGGTGCGCGCTGACCACGCGCACCTCGAACGGCACGCCGAGTTCGCGCAGGGTGTCCACGGCGCCCTGCATGGTTTCCAGGTCGGAGCGCGAACCCATGATGATCCCGACGAGCGCTTTCACGCCCCGCAGTCTACCAAGCCCGGAGCGTGTCTTCAGAACACCGTCCAGGACGCGTTCAGAGTTGCACGCGCGTGAACGGGTGCGCCCGGATCAGGTCGGGTTGCTGAGATTGCAACTCGGAGAGCCGCTCGAGTTCGACCGTGCCCGCGCCTTCCAGCACGATGGTTTCGTAACTCTCGAGGTTGAAGGTGCACAACGCGCCCGTCAGGAACGCGCCCAAGTCCAGGTACAGGTGCTGCCCGACCCAGGTCGGGTACTTGAGCGGCGTGTGCCCGTGGACGCTGCGGTGCGTGCCCGGCGGCAGCGGGAACGGACCATCGTTCGGGCGAGCCCAGACGATGGTCTCCTCGACGCTGCCGTAGCGTTTGACCCAGGCGGGCGGCGCGGCGTGAGAGCACAAGTACCCGCCGGGGCCGTCAAATACGAGTTCCAGCCTGGAAAAATACTCGAGCAATTCGGCGGGTACGCTGCCCGCATCGAAACCGCCAAATTCCGTCAGCACGCTCGTGCCGCCGTTGCGCTCCCAGTTGGTGAAATTGTTGGCGGCGGTCACGCTCAGGGATTCATCGCCCGATTCCTGCGCCCGACGCTCATATTCGGCGGCGGACAACAGCATGAACTCGTGGTTGCCGCACAGCAACGTGATCCGACCCGCATCCGAGAGTTCGACCAGACGACGCACCGTCCCGCGCGAATCCGGGCCGCGATCAATCGCATCTCCCAGAAACACGAACTGCGCGTCCGCCGGGTAGTGCTTGATTGCCGCATCGAGCAGGTCGCTGCGGTCATGGAGGTCAGGAATGACGATCAGCACGAGATTACCGTCTGCACCTTAACAGAATGCCGATAGTCCCGAAAGGGTTTCTGAACGCCGTTGAATTTGGTGCTGATCGGCGCGCGATGCTTTACTCGAAGACAGGTTCCTGGAACCTCGATGCTCGAGAACACCGTCCAGGACGAGTTCTGAATCGTGCGTACTGGACGGTGTTTGTGGCGTGAGAGAGGCCGCAAGCTGCGAGCCGCAAGCCGCAAGCCGCAAGCCGCGAGCCGCAAGGGAAATCCAGGCACGAGAGTCGGGCGCGATGGGACTCGAGCCACGGTTCGCACGAGAGCCAGACCGGACTCACGCACGAGAAGGATCGGACTCACGCACGAGAAGGATCGGACTCACGCACGAGAAAGATCGGACTCGCGCACGAGAAGGATCGCGAATAGACCTCCTGTGAACGTGATCGAATGCGGTTCGTGGGAAGGGTAACCACAAGGGTTACCCCTACAACAACCTGTCGTGTAGGGGCAACCTTGATGGTTGCCCTCGCGTCAACACGTGCCCGAGACTGAGGTTCGCAAGAGGTCTAATGATGGCGTTCAACCCTCAGATCAACCGGTGCTCGCGCCGACCCAACCACCAGAAGGCGGGAATCAGCAAAGCGGAAAGCAGCACCGCCCAATCACCGAAGCGAACGTAGGGCGTCAGCGTCTCGAGCCGCGCGTACTGAACGCGGAGCGCACCGGGTTGGTTCAATGGCAAACGCGTCACGACCCGACCGCGAGGATCGACCAGCGCCGTCACGCCCGTGTTGGCGGCGCGCAGCACGAAACGATCCGTCTCGATGGCGCGCATCCGGTCGATCAGGAAGTGCTGCAAGTTGCCCGTGCCGCCGCCGAACCAGCCGTCGTTGGTGGATTCGGACAGCACGTTCGCGCCCAACCGCACCAGATTGCGCGTCACCTCCGGGAAGCCCGAGTCGTAACAGACGTAGCCGCCGACCCGATCCGCGCCCGTCACCAGCACGCGTTGCCCCAACCGCGCCGGGTCGCCGCGCCCGAAGCTGCCGCCCAAACCCAACCCCCGAAAGATCGGTGCGTACACGAAATCGAAGGCATCGCGCAACGGGAATATTTCCCCGAACGGCACGAAGCGCACCTTGCTCGAGCGTCCCAGTTCCAGGTTCTGCGCTGGTGGGCTGATGGTTTGCGCCGCCAGATTCTGAGCGGCCAGATTTTGCGCTGCCAGTTTCTCCAACGGGTTCGGATTGACTCGACCCTTCAACATGCCCAGCAGCGTGGAGTTGAGCGTCGCACTGCTCTGCGGTGTGCTCGAGCCAACGTTCGAGATTCCTGTGTTTGCGCCCTGAAGGGCTCCAACTTTTGCGCCCTTCAAGGCTCCAACTTTTGCGCCCTGAAGGGCGACGATCAAATTTGCCCGCTCGAGCGTCGCGATGTTGAAGGTGTACACGCCGGAAACCAACCTGCCCACCTGGGCTTTCAGCGCATCGTCCAGGCCGACGGCGGCTTCCGGCCAGACGGTCAACGCCTCCGGTGGCGCGAGCTTGGAAAGCCCCTCGTAGACTTCCAGATCGCCCTGCGTGCCGTTCTTGAAACGCCTGAGCGGATCGATGTCGCCCTGCACCAGCAAAGCCGTGCTGGTCGGTGCGGGCGGTGCGCTGCGGGTCAGGCCATACGCGAAACCCGCCACCCACAAGATCAGCATCACCACCAACGGGCGCACGTCGCCCCACGCGAGCGCCGCCAGACCCGCCGCCATGCCCATCACCAGCAAACTGACCAGCCACAACCCGCCCAGGCTGGCCGTCTGCGCCAACGGCGTGTCCACCATCGTGTAGCCGAACATGCCCCACGGGAACGCGATCTGCGAGCCGTACCAGGCGCGCCAGTATTCCAGGAGCAACCAGCCGCAGACCAGCGCGCCCAGCGTCGGCACGGGACGCCGCCCGATCCAGCGCGCGAAGTACGCCACGACCGCGCCCACGAACGCCTCGGCGGGCCACAGCAGCGGAATCACGGCCCAGACCACCTGCGGGTTCAAAAATGACGCGAACGCCTGCGGCAACCAGAACAGATGGATCGTCCACCACGGCAAACCCGCCACAAAGGCCGTGCGGAATGCCAGCCTGGGCGTGGGTTCTCGAGCGATCAAATACATCACCAGCGCCAACGGCAGCACCGACAACCAGCTGGCGGCGAACGGAATGTTGGTGATGCCAACCAGCGCACCCGCGCCCAAAGCCGCCGGAATCGCCCACGGGCTTGAACGCGCACGGTACGAGACGAACCCGTAACCTCGGGTCACGCGCATCCCACGGGATCGAACGCCGTTCCCGTGGAACATTTCGTGGCCGCATCACGGACGGGTCGCATCAGGGGATGATACCAAAGGAAATTCGGCCATAAGCCGTAAGCCGCAAGCCGCGAGCCACAAGCCGCGAGCAAGTTCTGGACGAGTCAAAGCTCGAGGCTCGAGGCTAATGGCTTGCGGCTATGGCTTCTACGGTCGGAATTTGCACCATGCCATTTCGGGACGAAGGGTACAGTTATCCCAGTGAGACTCGGAGTCATCTCAGACGTTCATGCCAACATCCACGCGCTCCGCGCCGTCTGGGTCGCCCTGGCCGAGCGCGGCGTGGACAAGATCATCTGCCTGGGCGATCTGGTCGGCTACGGCGCGAGTCCGGTCGAGGTGATCCAGTGGATGCGCGAGTACACCGTGCCCTGCACCCTGGGTGCCAGCGATGCGCGCCTCGCGTTCGAGCTTTCAGAAACCCTCGAGCCGCGCCAGGGCGTCGGCGACGAAACCATCGCCTGGACGAAAACCCTTCTTTCCGACGAGGAAATCAGCTACCTGCGCTCCATGAAGGTCGTGGATCGCGTGCAAACCCCGATCGGACGATTGAAGTTCTTTCACGGCATGCCCGACGACCCGGACGGGCGCATCAACCTGCGCGGCCCGACCAGCGAACTCGAGGAAATCCTGGCTCGCCTTCGCTGCGAGATCGTGCTGTGCGGCGGCACGCACGTGCCCGACATTCAACGCACGCCATCCGGGTTGTTCATCAACCCCGGCAGCGTCGGGTTGTCGTTGAACGGCGAACCCGGCGCGGATTGCGCTTTGCTGGATTTCACCGACGGGCAACTCGAGGTCGAGATGCTGAAAATCCCGTATGACTTCCACGCCGCCGCCTACGACATTCACACCTGGGATTTGCCCGAGGTGATCGCGGACGTGATCAAGACGGGTTCCTCGAAGCGCTAAACGAATTCCCGAACGCGGCTCGAGCGCGATCTCGGGCCGCGTTTTGTCTTGGGAACACCGTCCAGCACGCGTTTCAGGATTCGCGTCCTGGACGGTGTTCTCGAGGTCAGACCTGCCGCGAACGTGTTCGGGAACGTCTCGAGAGAAGGGTAGGGGCAACCTTCATGGTTGCCCTCGCGTGAACCCGTTCTCGGAACAGACAGTTACGGGAGCCCATTACTCGGGCAGCACCAGATCCGTGTCCCCGCCCGGCGGCAACGGATGACCCAGCACCCGCCCCAACGCCAGCAACTGCCCTTTGTGATGGAATTCGTGCGTGACGGGGTGAACGATCAACCAGCGCTGCGTCAGCTGACGCCTGGGATGCCCTGGACGCTCGAAGGTGAACAGATCATCCGGGTGATCGAACTTCGTCAGCGCTTCCTCGAGAACCTCGTCCACACGCTGGAACGCTTTTCGCATCGCGCTCACGTCCGGGACGCTCGAAGCTTCGACCTCCAGCCCGTCGCGCCCCAGCCCGACCTGCCCGACCCACCACAGGTAACAATCCGCGACGTGAGCGTGAATGTTGCGGATGCTGCCGTACGCGAAATCTGCGCGTTCCAGGGTGTACACGTCCGGCGGCAATGATTCGGTGTACTCGAACAGGACTTCTCGGGTGCGTTTGACCCAGTGGTACGTCAGTTTCAGATCGTCATTCACGCCAGGATTCTACGCGAAGACTCAAAAAGACGGTATCAAGAAAAGACCGTCCAGGACGTGATTATTTAATGCTCGAGGAACACCGTGCGGGACGGTCTTTTCATGGATTCCAGATGAAATGACATCCAGACGACGGGAATCAGCCAACGAGTTCGCCGTCTGGGACAGCGACGTTACGATCTTGCATCGGTTGTGCCTTATGCTGATCTCATGTGGGTCGCGTTCGTTCATTTTCTTCCGGGGCGCGCCCGCGTGCGGCGATGATCGTGCAGCCATTCAGGAAACGGCTTTCGTAGCCTGAAAAGCGACCTCGGTGCGCCTCGAGCAACTTGCGCAAATCCTTGAAACACCCTGAGGACGCATGGCACGCAACGACATCATCGAGGGCATCTCACAACGGTTCAAGGTCGTCGTCTCCAGGCGAGCCAGCCTGACGATCGGCCTGTGGGGCGAGCCCGGAATTGGCAAAACGCACACCGCACACGCGATTCTCGAGCGCATCCCGTGCAAGCACGTCAGTCTGCACGCCACCGCGCCGATCTCGAGCCTGGTGCGCGCCCTGCCCACGCCCAAACACATTCCCGCGTGGGCGGAACACCATCTCGAGCGCATCAAAAACGATGAAACGCTCGACCCGGAGACCGAAGTAGCGACCCTGATCGCATTTCTGACCGGGCTCGCGCCTTTCGTGCTGCACCTCGAGGATCTACACGAGGCCAGCGAGGATCGCGTCAACCTGGTTGAACGCTTCGCGCGCGCGATCTTGAAGACGCAAGGTCTCGGATTGATCATCACGAGCCGCAACGAACCGTCGAACGCGTTCAGGGCGCATCGCCTCGAAGCGCTCGAGGTGGCAGAGACCCAGGTTCTGCTCGAGCACGACCGAGGCATCGCCCTGCCCAACGAGGGTCTTTCGTGGATGCACTCCAGAACGCGCGGCAACCCGCTTTTCTTGCGCGAATACTTGCAGTACCTCAGCCGCCAGGGCTTCTTGTGGTCCGACGGTCAACGCTGGCACTGGCGCGAACCCCCGCAGGGTTTCGTTCCCGTCACCATCGAAACCCTGATCGAGCAGACGAGCCGACACACCGCCGACACGCCGGAACTCGAGGCGGTGCTGATCGCCCGAGCGTTGCTGGGTTCGCACCCGGACAGGGCCTTGTGGATGGCCATTTCCGATTGCCCAACGGACGCGTTCGAGGCCGCCGTGAGCGCCCTGAACGCGCGCGGCGCATTGTTCGAGGATGACTTTCCTCACCCCCTGTACCGCGAGGTGCTGCTGCAACACCTGAGCGCGGAGCGACACCGCGCGATGGCCCGACGGGCGCTCGGCGTGCCGGATGCCGACCCGGAAGTGATCGCGCAGTTCGTGGACGCCGCCGAGCTGGAACCCGATCAGGCCGGAATTCACTTCGAACGCGCCGCGCGGCAGGCCGAAGCCGGGAAGCGCACCGTGCAGGCGGGTCGCTGGCTGGCTCGCGCTGCCGATCACGCCGTTGGAACGCAGCGCGGCGAACTGGCGCATCGCGCATCGCGCCTCTTGATGAATGCGGACGTGAATGAAACCGAACGCCTGCTGAGGGTCGTGCTGGCAGAAAATTCAGACGACACGGATGCGATCATCGAACTGGCCGGGCTGTACGCCGTGACGGGAAAAACCGCTGCAATGAATCGGGCGCTCGAGCGCTTGCCCGCAGATATCACCGCGCAGGCATCATGGGTGAATGCGTTGATCCAGATTCGTTCCAACCAGAGCAAATACCGCGAAGTGTTCAGGATCTGGAACGAACACCCGGAACTCCAGGCCGATCCGCACCCCGCAGCAGCACGATGCGTGGCGTTTGCCATGATGGAACTTAGCGATCCCGAAGGTGCGGAGGCGCTGGTGGCCGCCGCCCTCGAGCGGTCGGAGGTTTCCGCTGGCGAGCGCTCCGCCCTGCTGATCGTGCGGGCGTTGGCCAAACGGCTCGTCGGGGATTTCGGCGTGGCGCGGGCCGCGATTGACGAGGCGGTGAAGCTCGCCAGGGAGCAAGGAGAACCGATCTCGCTCGCCTTCGCGCATTACAACCAAGTACAGGTCATCAGGATGATGGGCTTGGTCAGCGAAACGCTGAATGATGCACGAGAGAGTGTGCGCCTGTACCGCGAAGCGGGCTTCACACTCCGGTACGCGAGTTCCCTGACCCAGCTCGCCGTCTCGTTGGGCGACATGGGGCACTACCAGGAGGCAGAGCTGCAGCTGCTCGAGGCGCACGACCTGCTCTCGAGCTTCGGGGATTCAACGGAGTTGGTCTCGAATACCATGAACCTCTGCTGGCTCTACCTGAGCTGGCGTCCACCGCATTACCTGATGCTGGCCGAAAAGTACGCCCAGCGCGGCCTGCTGGCCTCGAAAGCGCTTCAGCCATACGACATGGCATCAGCGCTGCACTTCGCATCCAGAGCGTCTATCGTCGCCGGACGGGCAGCTGAGGGCCTGCGGCTGGCCGAAGAAGCCCTCGGCGTGCCTGACGTCATATACGATATGCGCGCACGGTCGTTCGTCAGCAAGGCCCTGGCGCTCGATGCGCTGGGACGGCGCGAGGAGGCCATCGCTTGCCTCGAGACAGCCAGAACCATCTCTCACGCCCTGAGGTTGCGCGTCGTCGAGTTCGAACTCGCGTTTCTGAAAGGAGACCTCGAGAACCTGCGTTCGCACCTGGCCTGGTTCCGGGAGCACCAGTGGGTGAGCATCGTGGACAACATGCTGAGGCGCTGCCCAGAACTCGCGGACACCCCCGGCGAGCCGCCTCTGGAGCGCCCTCAAGGAAGCCGCGGGCTTCGTCTGGGCGTGCTCGGCCCTCTCGGGCTCGAGCGCGATGGGAAACCCGTCGCGTTGCGGGGTCGCAAACGGCAGGAACTGCTGGCGTACCTCTGCGAGGCGCGCATCGCCGGAAGATCGGAGGTCACGACCCTCGATCTGCTCGACGCGCTCTTCCCGCTCGAGGACGAAACCGCCGCCAGGAACGCGCTCAAACAGCAAATCTTTCAGGCTCGATCCAGCCTCGGCGCGGACTGCATCGTCAGCACGCCGAACGGTTACGCGCTGGGGAACGCCTCGAGCGACGCCGAAGCGTTTCTCGAGACGGGCGAGGCGGAGTTGTGGCGCGGCGCGTACCTCGAAGGCATCGGCCAGGGTTGGATACCGAACGTCCGCGATGCGCTCAGCCTCGCGCTCCGATCGAGAATCGAGATCCTGATCGGCACGGAAATCACCCAGGCCGCGCGGCTCGCCCGGATTCTGCTCGAGATGGAACCCTACGATTCGGTCGCCTTGCGCCTCGCCCTGCGCGCCCTGATGAGTGCCGGGGACGAACGCGGCGCGGCGCGTTTGTTCGCGGATCACCGCGCCCAATTGCTCGAGGTCGAGGAAGTCATTCCGACCTCGTTCGAGGCGTTCCTGTCCGGCCCGGTCAGCGCCGCAGACTGAGCCGGACAGCGCTCCGGCATTCACCGTTGGTCGCATCAAAGAGCACCGTGCTGCACGCGAGGATCAATACGCGTGCAGCACGGTGCTCTCGCGGGTGGACATTCTTTAACCTTCGGCACGAAACGCCGCGTTCAGCTGCACGCACCTGGCACCGACGCCCCTTCGCAATCCGTCCGGTTCCAACGTTTCATTCCGAGTCATAACCACCAACTAACCAACGAACCCTCAACCTGACCTCAGACGCAGACGGAACCCGGCACTCGAGGGTGGGCGAGCGGAAAGGGGGCGATGGCGTGGCGCATCACGACAGCGATCAGCCAACAAAGGTGCTGAAGGGAACGTATCGGCTCTGCGCGAAGTGCTTCCGAGCCGTTCCCGCACAATCGGGCGAAATCTACTGCGCCAACGATGGCGCGCGCCTGCTCGAGCACTGCCCGAGCTGCCGCGCCCCCATCACCTCGCCGTATGCGCGGTTCTGCCCGAAATGCGGCCACGAATTCAGCCCCGATGCGAGCCGATCACGAAACGGCGGGAAGCGCGAATGAACGCGCACACCGTCGGCGCCGGAGCGTTCTTCGCGGCTTGTGACATCCCACCCTGAAATGAAACGGCCCGCCCCGAACGCAGCGATCCGACCACCGACCCGAAGGAGATTCTTAATGATGACCACGTTCGATATCGACAGTCTGACCGGACGGTTCTTCGTCACGCTGCACGACACCAGTTGCGAGATCGAACTCTGGCGGGACGCCACGGGTTGCATCAGAGGCGTCTTTTCCGTAGATGACGAACGCCTCGAGATCATGGGCGGCCTGCCCAACGCGTTTGGCGAATGCTTCGGGCTGATCCGCGAACCCGGCGGGGACACGCTGGCGGTCTTCCGGGCCGCGCCCCAAGCGCAAGCCCTGATGTTCGAGGTCGATCTGCCCGACGAGAGCGAACTGATGAAGCTCGCCAATGCGGAACAGATCGTGTTCCAGCGCATGACTTAACTCCATCGTCTCGCGCAACAAGACCGTGAACGACGGTGTCCCTGAGCATCAGGGAACACTGCCGGGGAGGTGTTGCCCAGAACCGCGTCCGAACCGTGAACGAGAACACCGTGCCGCACACGAATACGAAAACGCGTCCTGAACGGTGTTCTGTTGAAGGGTCGCGTGAAGAAAGGAATTTATGCGAACACACCAAATCGTCCTGCTGATCGCGCTGGTGGCGCTGTTGTTGTCCTGCGGCGACCAACCCAAACCGCCCGACAGCGCCACCTGGGATCAATCGAACTTCGAGACCGCCAACTGGAACTGAGAAAGGAAACATGAACAAGGCTCGAGACCTCAAGCACATCGTCCTGGGCGCGGCGCTCGTCACGTGCGGACTGTCCGCCCTGGCCGCCGTCAACCTGACGAGCTTCACCCCCGGCACACCGATCAAATCATCTGAAGTCAACGCGAATTTCTCGAGCCTCAAGGCCAACATAGAAGCGCTGCAAGCTCCGGGCGGCATCGCGGGCGCACAACTGGCCGATGGCAGCGTAACCACGGGCAAACTGAACGCGACCGGAACCGCCGCAGACGGCAAGGTGCTGAAACTTCAGGCGGGCAACCTGGCCTGGGCGGACGACCTGACGGGCGGTGCGGGCGGCGCGGCGTACTCGGCGGGAACGGGATTGGCGCTGTCCGGCACGACCTTCAGCGTGGCCAATCTGGGCATCAGCGCTGGCCTGCTGGCGGACGGCGCGGTCACGGCGGGCAAGCTGGGCGCGTCCGGCGCGGCGG
Organism: uncultured Deinococcales bacterium; assembly: GCA_964244895.1. Classification (GTDB taxonomy): domain Bacteria; phylum Deinococcota; class Deinococci; order Deinococcales; family JAAFIG01; genus CAXTKV01. Next base: position 18,017 of record CAXTKV010000043.1, on the reverse strand, counting down.
ACGGCAAGGTGCTGAAACTCTCCGGTGGCAACCTGACCTGGAGCGATGACCTGGTGGGCAGCGCGGGCAGCACGTACAACGCGGACGGCTCGAGCCTGGCACTTTCGGGCACGACCTTTTTTGTCAAGGATGGCGGCATCGGCAGCGCCAAACTCGCCAACGGCAGCGTGACCTCGAGCAAGCTGGGGCTTCCGCTGGAACTGACTGGCAGTCGCACGGACAGGGAATTGGTGTCGGTCATCAACACCAGCACCGGTGGCAACGGGAATGAGATTGGCATTCTGGGTCGGGCCGGGGGGCCATCATCACAGGTAGATGATGGTCCAACAGGTGTCTGGGGGGACACCGCATCTGGCACCGGGGTTTTTGGCTCCTCCACAAGTGGAATAGGTGTTGATGGTAGTAGCAGCTCGAGCATCGGCATTTATGGCTTCAGCAACTCGAGCACCGGCATTTATGGGACGAGCAACACCGGCACAGCCATCAATGGCTTCAGCTTCGGTGGCGATGGTGTCATCGGCCAGAGCAACGGTAAAATTGGTGTCAAAGGCATCAGCGTCAGCGATATCGGGGTGCGCGGCGAAAGCAACTCTGGACTCGGCGTGTACGGCGTCAGCGCGAGTTCTGTCGGCGTAGATGGCTTCAGCACCAGCGGCAACGGCGTCGTCGGGCAGAGCACGAGCGGCAATGCGGCGTTCTTTCAGGGCGGATCTGGAGGAAGCGGGGTCTGCTCTTACAGCGGCGGTGCGGGCTGGACTTGCACCTCCGACCGCAACAAGAAAGAACACTTCCGCACCGTGAACCCGCAGGCCATCCTCGAGGCGCTGATGACCATGCCCGTGACGCGCTGGAACATGAAAGGCGATCGTTTGCGCACGCCGCACCTGGGGCCAGTCGCGCAAGATTTCAGCGCGGCCTTCAAGCTGGGCGAGAACGACACGACCATCAACACCGCCGACGCGCAAGGCGTGGCCCTGGCCGCGATTCAGGGCTTGTACGGCGTGGTCAAACAAAAAGACGCTCAGATCAAGACGCTCTCAGGCCAGGTGCGTTCCCTGGAAGACAGATTGGCGGCGCTCGAGAAGCGCCTTCGTGCCAAATAGAACACCGTCCAGCACGGTATTCCCACCCCAGATGATTCGCCGTCCAGGACGCGCGCTCCTGGCTCGCCCCGCGTCGCCGGAGGAGACGCAGACCTGATCTGAACCAAGCGCGCAGCGCACGACACTCCAGGTGATCGGAACGAGGAAGCGCACACGCGCATCCCGTTGGAAGTCTGCGCCCAAACAACCCTGTGTGCCGGGAACGACCGTCACAACAACCGCTTCGACCGTTCGAGAACCCCTGCTCGCATCAACAGAAGGAGAACGCATGTACAACCGCAGATACGCCGTTCTGATCGCTGGCCTGATCCCAATGCTGGTCGCAGCGACCTGTAACGGGCCGGTACAAATTCCCATCAAGAGCATCGTCGTCACACCAAGCCCGACCACCTGCGCGATTGGCGGTACGCAGCAATTCGCGGCGGTGGCCAAGGACGCCAGCAACGCCAGCACCAACCCGCAACCGACCTTTACGTTCACCTCGAGCAATTCCGGGGTCGCCTCGATCAACGCCGCGAGCGGTCTGGTCAACTGCCTGACGGCTGGTACAGCCACGATCACTGCCAGCGCGAGCACGGCAACAGGTGTTATGACCTCTGAGCCCGGAGCCGCGTTGACCGTCGAGGCCACACCGACCGATACGCTCCCGCCCACATTGCTCTCGAGTACGCCACAGAACAACGCAATCAATGTGGCCAGAACCACCAAGGTGGTGTTCAATTTCAGCGAGCCGATTAACACCAGTCGCCTCGTGGTGGCTTTTTGCAAACCTGGCAGCATTTGCGCTCCCCCTCCCTTCATCCTGGCGTGGAGCGACAGCGACAAGACCCTGACCATCAGCATCAATTACGAAAGCGGCAGCGCATACCGTGTCATCCTGCAAAACATTTTTGACAAGGCGGGCAATCAAAATGCGCCGATTGATGGCAGCAGAGATGGACCCCGCGACATTGAGTTGGCTTTTACCGTGGCCGACTTTCAAGCACCCACGGTGGTTTCTGCAAGCCCGGACGCGATTGCCATCGGTATGCCGCAAGACACCGTCTTTAAAATCAATTTCTCCGAACCGATGGATCGGACGAGCGTTCAAACAGCCTTCAACGTCAACCTCACCAATGGTGGACCCATCACGGGCACGTTCTCCTGGAGCGCCAATGACCAAACCATGACCTTTGCGCCCAGCGCCCCGTTGCCTTTTGGCGAGAATATCAATTGGGCACTCAAGCCTGGTGCCAAAGACACAGCAGGCAACGCGTTGCAAGGCAGCCTTGACCGAATCATGCGGGTGATTCAGCAAAAAACGGTGTCTCTGTCGTTGTACGGCGGTGGCTACATCGTGCATGCCTGCAATAACCTTGCGACCAGTTGCGATGACACGGCCTACATCCAAACCACCATCAACGTCGGAGATCGAAGCCTGACTGGGGGTTCGCGCCCCATCGAGTACGCTCGAGGTTACTTGGCGTTCAACATCCTGGACATTCCGGTGAGCGCCTCGGTGGCTTCGGCCAGATTGCAAATCGTCTTCAAACGCGCGGCAGGCGATCCATTTGGGACGCTGGGCTTGCTGAACCTCGAGCGCGTTTCACCAGTTCAGAACGTCACGGGTGCGTACAACTTGAGTGGTGCCCGAGGTGATTTCAGCCTGCCCGCCTTGGGGTGCACTGGTTGCCCGGTGCAGCTCAGCTCGAGCAGCGTCAATGCGGATGTGACGGGCTTTGTGCAAAATGACTTGCTTGAACACAACACCACTTCGCAGTTCAGGTTGCGTTTTTCAAACGAGTATTCCAACAACGACACCTCCGATTTCATTGATTTTGAACGGCAAGCAGCCTTGACGGTCACGTATCAATTTCCGTAATTAGCCATACGGTGGGCTCGAGCGGCGAGGCGCGCCGCCTTTGGAAAGCTCATTCGCACCGGATAGAACTCGGGAAAGACCGTCCAGGGCGTGATTATTTGATCTCGAGGAAGACCGTGTGGGACGGTCTTCCTCGAGATCGCGCTTTCGAATATCTCGAGCCAGACGGCGAGCACTTGAGATTACATCTCGTCCGGCGCTTCGATGCCCAGCACGCCGAGCGCTTCCTTGATCGCATCGGCCACCCGCACGACCAGCGCCAAGCGAGCCTCGCGCAAGCCTTCGGGCGCGTGCAGCACGCTCGTGTCGGACTTGCCATCCGAGCCCTTGTGGTTGTAATAACCGTTGAATTCCGTCGCCAGTTCCAGCGCGTAGGCGCACATCGGATGCGGCGTCTTGTCCCTGACGCACTGCGCCAGCACTTCCGGGTACTTCGCCACCGTGCGGGCGAGCTTCAACTCGAGCACACCGATTCTCGACCAGTCCGCTTTCTCGAGCATGAGTTCCGCCGCTTTGCGCGCAATCGAACGGATGCGCGCGTGCGCGTACTGCACGACGACCGCCGTGTCACCCTGCAACGCGAGCGCCTGCTCCCAGCGAAAGTCGATCTGGCGTTTGGGTTCCGCTTTCAGGAACGCGAATTTGAGCGCACCTAACCCGACGATTTTTGAAATCGCGTCCGTATTCACCAGGTTCGGGCTGAGTTGTCGCGTCACCTCGAGCGCCCTGGATTTCGCTTCCGCAATCACCTCGTCTGCTGAAACCGTGATGCCCTTGCGACCGCTCATGGTTTTGCCCTCGAGCAGCACGGTCTCGTTGGCCAGGTGATGAAAATTCCCGGCGTGTTCCTGACCGTATTCCAGGATCGCCAACGACGCCTTGACGATCACCTGCTGCAAGGCTTGCCTCGAGTCAATCACGTTGATGACCTCGTCGGCGTGCGCGAAGCGGTGCCCGGCGGGTTCGTGCTCGCCGTGCGGCGCGCTCGTCCAGAGCTCCTTGCCGGAGGGTTGCGCCTGAAAGGGCTTGTATTCCAACCCTTCAAACAACCCGAATTTCCAGTAGTGAAACCCGATGTCCTTGGTGACGTACACGAAGGTTCCGTTGGATCGCACCAGCACCTTGTACGGTTCTTCCTGACCCGGCGCGAAGGCGCTCACGTCGATGCCGAGCGTGCCCGCGAACGGGCCGTCTTTGGGGCGTTGCAGGTGCGGGCTGGATTCCAGAATCTGAAGGGCTTTGGCCACGAATCCCGCGCCCACCACGTCGGATTCCCAGGTCAAGAGGTCGTACTCGACGCCCAACGAATACGCGGTCTCGAGTTGCGATTTGACGATCTTCTCGATTTCCGTGCGCAATTCGCCGCGCTCTAAGGCGTGGATCACTTCCGCAATTTGTGGCTCGAGCCTGGCCTTTTCTTCGGGGTTCTCTAGGTCTTTGTGCAGGCGCACGTACAGCTCGCCCAGCCAGTGATCGTACTTCTGTGATCCGTCGTAGACGGCCTCGTAATGCTTGACGGCGAACAAACTCTCGGCGGCCTGACGGCCCGTGTCGTCGATGTAATTCTGAATTTCCACGCCGTAACCCACGGCGCGGTAAATCCGCCCCAACGCGTCGCCGATCAGCGCGCCGCGAATATGCCCGACGTGCCATTCCTTGTTCGGGTTGACGCTGGTGTGCTCGATGATGACCTTGCGGTGCCTGGTTTCGGGCGCGTAACTCGAGGTCACGACGTTCTGCGTGAAGCTGGCCGGATCGACGAAGAAGTTCAGGAAGCCGTTGACCGCTTCCGCCCGCGCCACCCCGAGGGGCAATTCGATCCGCGCAGCGAGGTCGGTGGCAATATCTGCCGGGGCTTTCTTGAGAACCCGCGCGAGTTGCATGGCTACGGGCGAGCCGTAATCGCCGGGTTTGTTGTCTGGAACGTCCTGAATCACCACCGCCGTGCCCGCGGCTTCGGCTGGCAGGGCGTTCTCGAGGGCGGTTTTGAGTTGCGCTTTGAGGTCGAGCATTCGGGGATGGTATCACGATCCCGAGTCCGAGACGGTGCTTGTGGGTTCAAGAAAAGACTGTCTGGGACGGTGTTCTCGATCTGACTCGCTCGAGATTCGGGCGATTGACGTTGGTCGGGATCCGGTGTGATCCGCTGCCCGCCCAGTGGTCGCTTTATCGCTAAAGAACACCGTCCTGGATGCATTTTATGGAGCGTGTGCTGGACGGTACGGTCAGAAGCGCGGGTTATTCGGTCAGGGCTTTTCTGTAAAACACGACGCGCTCGACTTCTGTGAAGCCCAACGCATCGTGCGCGCGCTGGCTGACGGTGTTCTCGAGTTCCACGTCGGAGGCGAATTCCCTGCAGCCCTGCGCGATGCCCCACGCCTCCGCCGCCTTCACCAGCGCGCGCCCGACGCCGATTTCTCGGGCGTGAGGGGCGACGTACCAGCCTTCGAGGTACGCGATTCGGGTGGTTTCACAACCCGGCGAGGACGCGCGGATGGACAATTCGGCGAAGCCGACGGGCGCACCGTCCCGTTCCGCGATCAGCACGGCCTCGAAACTGGGTTGCGGGCCGTGCTCGAGGAACGCGCGAGTCTCCGCTGCGTTGTCCGCATCCGGCCACAGCTCGGTGCGCATCCGTTCCCAGGCTTCAGCATCCCGAGGCTCGAGCGGGCGCACCAGCAAATTCACGCCTGCGCTCCCAGGTGATCCTTGATGGTCTGCGCCGCCATCAATCCCACGCCCGGAACCCGAGCGATTTCCTCGAGTTGCGCGGCGCGCAATTCTTCCAGGCTGGTGAAATGCTCTAGCAAGGCTTCGCGGCGTTTCGGCCCGATGCCGGGGATGTCGTCGAAGATGGATTTCATCATCGTGTCGGCGCGCAATTTGCGGTGGTACGTGATCGCGAAATGGTGGACTTCATCGCGCACGGCGATCAGCACGCGCAGGGCCGGGTGCGTGATCGGCAGTTTGATCTCGCGCTTCTGGGCCAGCACGGAACCCGTGGTCAACCAGAATTGCGCGCCGTACATGCTGGGCAAAATAATCGTTTCCTCGCGCTTGGCCAACCCGACCACGGGAATCTGCAAGCCGACCTCGCGCAAGGCGTCCAGGGCGGCGTTGACCTGACCGTGCCCACCGTCGATCATCAGCAAGTCCGGTAGGGGCAGCTTGTCACTCAACCCGCCCGTGAAGCGCCGCGTGATCGTCTGGCGCATGGCGGTGTAATCGTCCGGGTGATCGAGTCCCTTGACCTTGAAGCGCCGATGCTCTCCCTTGCGCGCCCGCCCGCCCTCGAAGACCACCATGCCGGACACGATGTTCGTGCCGAACAAATTGGAGTTGTCGTAACCCTCTATGCGCCACGGGCGTTCGGGCAGCGCCAGGACTTCCTTGAGGGCTTCCAGCCCCGGATTCTCGCCGCGTTTTTCCAGCAAGGCCAGTTCGGATTCCAGGCCGTTCTGCGCGTTGCGGGTCGCCATCTCGAGCAAATCGACTTTCTCGCCGCGCTGCGGGTGGCGCAATTCGACCTTGCGGGGCGCTTTGGCGGACAGGAATTCCTCCCAGGCGTCCTTGTCCTCGAACTCGACGGGCAACAGCACCAGCGGCGGAACCTGCATGGCGACGGCGTAGTAATCCTGCATGAAGGCTTTCAGGATCTCGTCCGGGGTGGCGTCCTCGGCGTTGGTCAAGAAGCGCTTGTCTCGCCCGATCACGCGTCCGGCGCGCATCTGGAAGTGCTGCACCATCGCGTACTCGCCCGCCTGGGCCACGCCCAGGAAATCCATGTCCTCGAGGCCCACGTTGAGGGCCACCTGATCGGTGCCGAAGAGCTTCTGCACGGCCTCGATCCGATCCCGGATCATGCCCGCCTGCTCGAACTCCTGGTTCAAGGCCGACTCGCGCATCTGCGATTTCAGGTTGGTGAGCACGTCCGCCGCCTTGCCATCCAGCACCGCCATCACGTCCTGCACGACCTGCGCGTATTCTTCGGGGTCGGCCAGACCGACGCACGGCGCGAGGCAGCGCTTCATGTGGTAATTCAGGCACGGGCGTTTGCGCGGCTGGAACGGGATGCCGGAGTTCTTGCGCAACTGAAATGTCGTGTCGATCAGGTTTTTGGCGCGCCACACGGCCCGCGCGTCCGGGAACGGGCCGTAATATTTCGCGCCGTCCTTGATGACCTTGCGGGTCACCAGCAACATCGGCCAGGTTTCGCGCGTGATTTTCAGGAACGGGTAGTGCTTGTCGTCCTTCAAGAGTACGTTGTAGCGCGGGCGGAACTGCTTGATCAGGTTCGCCTCGAGCACCAGCGCTTCCACTTCGTTCTGCGTGGTGATCGTCTCGAGCGTTCCAGCGTCCCGCGTGATTCGGCTGGATTTGCCACCCGATTTGAAATGCTGATTGATTCTGGACTTGATGTTTTTGGCCTTGCCAACGTAAATCACGCGACCCGCTGGCGTGCGAAAGATGTACACGCCCGGTTGCGTCGGGATCAGTCCTGCGTCCTCGAGTTCCACGGGTTCATTTTACGCCCTGGACGGAACGCAGATTGGGACGTGGGATGGCCTGAAGGATACCGTCCTGGACGCGAGGTTGAAAATGCGTCTGGGACGGCGTCCTTAGCGGTTGCTGGAACCAGAAGAGCGCGAACCGCGGCTCGAGCGCCCAAGCTTAGGGTCCCAGATTGATTTTCTGATCTTTGAGTTTTGCCTGCCAGCGCGCGTACTCGGCCTGCTCATCGGCATTCGTCGCCAAATGCCCGAGGTTGTTGCCGTTGTTCGTCTGGGTGTTGCTCCCGTAAGCGCTGCAAAAGAGGTTGCTCGCCGCTGCACCATCGCGGTTGACGACGTTGATCTCGTTGTCGTGCATCGCGTTGTTGCGCCACAAGGGGTTGCCGGTCTCCTTGCAGTTCAGGTTCGGGTCGAAGTAGTAATCCCACAACCCCACTCCTGTGCGATAGTTGCCGCCCATGACGGTTCCGTCGGGTGCGGTGCGCGCGGAAATCACGCGGTTGTGATCAATCTCGTTGTCGTGACCGGCGGAAAGGCCGATACCGCAGTTCTCGAAGTTGATGATCTGGTTGTCGTGAACGCGCGTGTAGCCCACGTCGTCCTTGTTGAATGCGTCACCGATCTGGATGCCACAGCCGGTGTAGTTCACCTGAGCGGCGGGGTCGGCGGTGTAGCCGCCCTGAACGTAGTTGTCGTGAATCTGGATCGGGTTGGCGGGCGCGCCGCTGCTTTCATAGGTGCTGATGATGTCCTCTGCGCGGCTTTTGCGAGGCTGATTGACGATCTCGTTCCAGGCGATCTCGACATTCGCGCTGCGCAGCGTGTTCAACCCGACCGCGTTGCCGCCCGTCCCGAGGGGGTCACTCGAGTACCCGCCCTGACCGTCGCTCGTGCGCCCGTCCACGTTGCGGAAGATGTTGTACCTGACCACCAGACGTTGACCAGTCTTGCTCGCGTCTGAGCCGTAGTTCAGGGCGCGAACGCCAATACCGAAGCCGTCCTCGAGGTTGTTCTCGACCACCACGGACTCGAAGACGCCGACCGCCACGAAGCCGCCCTTCTGTTTGCCCGCGACCTTCGGGGTGAGACCCTCACCGAAGCAGCCGCGAACCGTCAGGTTGGCGCGCTGGGAGTAGCTCGAGATGCCTTCCCCGGCGGCGCGAATGCGGCAGTTCTCGATCACGACGGGTTCGCTCGTCTGGACCTTGACGGCGGGCGTGTCCGCGTCCGTACTTTCCCAGGCTCCGGTGTAGGTGCCGCCCTTGGTGATCGTGATCGGCGCGGCGTAGTTCACGACCAGCGCGAATTCGGTACTCGAGGTGGCGGCTCCGGCGGGTGTGGTGAGCGCGATCCTGCCGGAGGATGCGCCGACTGGAACGGTGACCTTGAGGCTGGTGTCCGTGTTCTCAGCGATGGTCGCTGGCTTGCCGTTGAACCGCACCGAGGTCGCGCCAAAGAGGTGCGCGCCCGAGATCGTGACCGTCGCGCCCACCGAACCCGAACCCGGCGAGAAGCCCGTGATGGTCGGTGCGGATGGGGGTGTCGGAGACGGGGGTGGCGCGGTCGGTGGTGTCGGCGGTGGCGAGGCCGGGGGCGGTGGCACGGTTGGGGGTGTTGGTGAGGTTGGAGGAGGTGATGTCGGCGGTGTTGGCGCGGGCGGCATCAACGGTGGGGTTGCACCGCCCTCGTTGCACGCACCGAGGATGAAAACACAAGCCAGCGCAATCGGAGCGAAGCCCAACCATCTCATCGTTACCCCTTTTCGAGCGAGCGCAAAACGCGATTTCGAGGCTAGACGCCACCGGTGAGCGGTGGGTGTTCGGGCAATGAGTTCACGGCGGTGTCGCGCTTGAGTCCTGTGAACGGACTGGGTGCGAGACGAAGAATGGTGTCGATCTCGCAGATGCCTCGCTCGAGAACACCGTTCAGCGCACGAGATCGCAAACGTGTGCTGGACGGTGTTCTTTGAATGCCAGCAGGGTTTACAGCTCCAGATCGGAGAACTGCTTGACCTCGCGCCCGCCGAGGGATTCGTGGGGGCTGGGGCGCATCGTGTCCGCCTGACGAATGGTGCCGAAATCGAGATCGGTCAGCGATTCGAGTTCCTGGATGCTGCGCTGCGAGAGCCGCGCCTGCTCGTCGGTCAGGCTCTTTGACCCCGACGTTCTCTCCAGCACCTGAGCCAGCAACTTTTCTTGGGACAGCACGAAGGCGCTGGCCGCAATCTGACCCGCGTCGTTGACGCGCACCAGAATCTTCCAGAACTCGCGCGGCAAGAGGATTCCACGGTACAGGGGATCATTCTCCTTGAGGATCGGCCCACCCAGGACGCTCAGGCGCTCCCCGGCGGCCTTCAGGATCACGTAATTCTCGAGCATTCCCCACAGGCCGTTGCGCTCCGACTGGTTGAAGGCCGCGTGCTGCGGGCTGCAGTTGGTGTAGTGGAAAGTATCGAAATTCGCGCGCACCGCCAGTTCTTGCGGCCCCCAGTTCGTATCGGCCCGCCGAACGATGTGGCCGCGATCCAGGTCGTTGTTGGCGTAGAGGCTCTCGTCGGTCTGCTCGGTCAGTTCGACGCGCGGGTCGGTGCTCCAGACATCGTTCTGGCGCGGCACGTCGAAGCGGTCGCGGTCGTTGATGTTGATGGCGGTGAACGCCGCGATGCGCCGCTCGCCCTGCATGGCCAGGCTGAAGTACTGGTAGTCCAGCACGTATTCGGGTTTGCCTGGGCTGGGTTGCTTGTTGCGCGCCAGCCTGGCCTCGAGCATCCGGGATGGGATCGGCAAGGGCACGTCGTCACCCAGGAAATCTGGAGCGTAGCCGGTGCGATTGCTGAAATCGGCGTCCGCACCCGTGGTGCGTTTGCGCCGCTCGAGTTCGCTGGCGAATTCCAGGTTCAGGTTCGCGCCCGCCGTGGTGGGGACGATCTGAAGCTCGACCGGTAATGTCAGACGAAGCGTCGGTAGCACGATGGATTGAGCGTTCTGCGTTGCCGCGATGCGTGGGCTGGGCTGCGCGGAGGTTTCGGGTGGTTTCGGGATCGCGGTTTCTGGGGTCATGAGAGGGTTCACCTGTGCTTTCGCGCCTTGCGGGTTCGAGATGGATTCCTGCCGATCGAGGCTGGTTTTCGGGGCGGTCTGATCCTGCCAACGCATCAGGCTCGGTCCCCGAAAGCCCGCGTCGAGCGCCTGCTCGAGCAGCTTGCGCTTCGGCGCATCGAGTTCGTCCAGACGGGCTCGCAGATATTCGACCAGCGCGCTGATGCGGATGCCTTCGTTGTTCTGGTCTACGGGCACGAGATCGTTGTCTTTGTTATCGAAGGTTTTTTCCAGCGTCGGTGCGCCCGAGTGGTGCAGGGCGATGAGCTCGTATTCGTCGTTGAAAACCGGGCTGCCGCTCGAGCCGTTCAGCGTGTCCGCGCCGTAAAAGAGCGCGATCCCTTTTTCGCCGCGACCGTTGACGCGGTTCTCGCGCATGGCGATTTTTTTGGGCTTGCCCTCCGGGTGCTGAATGATGTTCGCGAAATTCAGTTCAGCGTGCTTGTCGCTGGCTGCCGAAAGCGGGCAGAAACCGAATTGCTCGAGCGTGGCCGGGCCACTGATGCGCTCACCGACGGCGACGAGCGCAAAATCGAATTCCCCCGAGGCGCTCGAGAGCATGAACAGATCCGGGTCGAGAGCGAAGCGTGAAATCGGGCGCAGGGCGTTGTTCTCGTCCTCTTCGAAGTTAAATTCGATTTCGAGCCCTCGCGCCTCGTCTGGCACGCTGGCTTTGGTGGATTCCGGGTCTTTCACGACGACGTGGTTGTTCGTCAAGAACAAGCCTGGGCTGACCATGAAACCGGTTCCTTGAGGCGAGCCATCCAGGGCCTTCACGACGCGCGCCACGCTGCTGGCAGCAGCGCGAGCCAGTTCCAGATCCACGACATCCTGAAAATCGATGTTCGGCCCGATGATCCGCTCGAGCGCGCTGTGGCTCTCGGGCGTCAAGAGCTCCGCGACCTTGCTGCGCCCGCGCGCGTCGAGTTGCTCGACCGTGCTGGCATCGCCCGCCATGATCGCCGTAACGGTCTCTGGGGGCGCTTGCGTGACTTTTGAAATGCGGTTCCAGAGGCGGGTCTGATCCGGTTCGGCGAAGTCGAGTTTGATGGCGTCCGGGCTTTGAGCGATGGCCAAAGGCGGGAGCGGTGGGCTTTTGGATTTCGACGCTGGTCTGGTCATGGATCCTCCAGTTGATGCCGCCCCGTCGGGAATCGCGAATCCCTGATCGAGTTCGGGGCCGATTGCCATTTGCGCTCGAGACGGGGTCTTCCTGGGTGGACAGGCTGACGGTAGCACCGCGTTGGGATTGCTTTGTCAAAACCCGTATTCTTGCGTCCAGAACGATGCTCGCGCTCACGAAAACGGATCGGTCGGCTCCAGGTCGGCCATCATTGGTTGGCGTGATCGGTGCGGGTTTTGATGCTCTTTGTGCCTGACGCGCGGCTCGAGCCGATTGATCGGTGGTGGCGAGTTTCGAGCACTCCTGCGCAGACCAAATTAAAGTCGATACGAGGCTCGAGAATACCGTTAGAAACGCCCGAAAAGCTCGATCTGTCGCCTTGATCGCGGAGCGTGATACCGTGCCAGCATGGCTCAGCTTCCGCCCCCGCCGCCCGCGCCTGCGAGCACGCCGACGGACGTGCTGGAAGTCTGGAAGCAAGCTCAGGAGATGCACCGGCATTTCAACACGATCCTGTTTCAGATTCGCAACATCGCCTTCGTCTTCGCCGGGGCGGTGCTGGCTGGCGTCGCGGCGCTGTTCAAGGTGCAGTCCGACCGGGAAGTCGGATTGCTCGGCCTGCTGAAAGACGCCACGCCGCTCAGCGAGACCATCAAAGGCTGCATCAAGGCGCACGATGGCAAGCTCGATTCGTGCTTCGAGAATGTCGGCCTCAATCCTCAACTGGAATTCGTCGGGCCGTTGTTGCTGGTCGCTGCTCTGGTCTGGTTCATGCTCTACTTGCTGGATCGTTTTTACTATCACGTGCTGTTGATCGGGACGGGCCAGTTCATTCAGGGTGTCGAACGCGCCTACCCGGCGCTGGGGCTTTCGACGATGATCCGAAACGTCAATCGGCAGCAGCCCTTCCCGGTGGTGCTGGTATCCAGCGGGCGAAAGAAAATTTCCGTGTTCTACGCGATTCCGCTCGTGTTGCTGATCTCGTTCGGGACGCTCAGGCTCTCGGGCGATCCTCGGGTGGCTGCCGCTGCCGCCGCGACCGTGATTGCGGTCGTGCTGTCGCTCGAGTTGTGGTCGAGCACGCAGCTTCCCGAGTGAGCATTCGAACGTGAATGGTTCGAGGATACCGTCCCGGACGCATTCTCGAGCTCGCGTCCAGGACGGTGTTCTCGAGCGCGCGACCCCTTAAACCGAATCCTCGACGGTCTCGATCAGGGCTCGAATCGCGGCGCGCAACGCGCCCGAGACTTCCGGGCTCGAGACGATCCCGGCCTCGGTGATCTCGGCGGGAAGCGGCACTCGAACGCAGGCTTCCGGGATGACGCGGGCATCCATCGTCCTGAGCGTTTCCGCCAACGATTCTTGCGCGTGATTCGCCCGCAAGGACGCGTTCAGCAACCCGACTGGTTTGCCAGAAAATTCGCCGCTGCCGACCACCCAATCGAGCGCGTTCTTGAGCGCACCCGGCACGCCGTGCGCGTACTCCGGCGAGCAGATCAGCACGGCGTGGCTGGCGCGCAACTGCGCCCGGAAATCCATCAAGGCCGCCGGTTCGGTTTCCTCGAGATCCGGGTTGAAGTGCGGCAAATCCGCAATGCCCGCGTACAGGTTGATTCTGGTGCCGTGCGGCGTCAGGCTGGCGGCGGCGCGCAGCAGGATCGTGTTTCTGGAAACGCTCCGAAGGCTCCCTGAAATGCCCAGAATTTGAATCACGCGCCTGAGCGTACCGCGCCCCGGAAGGATTGGGTGTGAGGTCGTGAGCTCCTCGAGAAGACCGTCTAGTACGCGTTTTTGTGCGCGTGCTCCGGATGGTCTTTTCGGGTATTCTGAACCGTGCGCGTGCTCGAGACTTGCCTGTACGCCCGCGATCTGGTGGCGGCGGAAGCCTTTTACCGCGCGCTCGGGCTGGAGTTCGTCTCGAGGGTTCAGGGTCGGCACGCGTTTTTCCGGGCTGGTGGCACGATGTTCTTGATTTTTAATCCCGCCGCGAGCGCCATCGCTGGGGAATTGCCGCCGCACGCGGGTGCGGAGGGCGGTCACGCCTGCTTCCGCGTCGAGCCGCTCGAGCTTCCCGCGTGGCGCTCCAAGCTCGAGACGATGGGCGTCGAGGTCATGTCTTACGAGTGGTCCGGGGGTCGCGGCACGAGCCTGTACTTCCGCGATCCAGCCGGGAATTTGCTCGAACTGGCCCCGGTGGGCATCTGGGGCATCGAAGAGCAAGATTTGTTCGAGTGATCGAGGCTCGAGAAACCGTCCGGCGCGCGTTCTCGAAACCGAGCAATGCCGTTCAGGGGAGCGTTCTTCGGTTGCGCCCGGCGCTCAGAGGCGCGCAACACGTTTAGGCAGGGCAAAACGGGTCGAACCTCGTTCCTGACGGAGCAATATCGACGTTTTGGAATTGATTCCGGAACCAGATAGTAAGATCAATGCAGGCCAGGCTGTTGCCGAGGAGAACAATATGGAACGACTCCGTGTGCATCGCAAACGCGACCTCGAGCCCGACCAGCGCGCGGGCCATGTTGGTGCGGATACCGTGAGGCACGCGCTTCAAGGTTCGGGACGCCCACTTGAGCCCGAGACGCGCGCCAGCCTCGAACCGCGCTTCGGGCACAGCTTCGAGCACATCCGCGTCTTCGCCGACAAGTCCGCCGCCGAGAGCGCCCGCGCGCTCGGTGCGAGCGCCTACGCCGTGGGTTCCAACATCGTCTTCGGCGAGGGACGCTTCGAACCTGAATCGTCCGACGGCCAGCGCCTCCTCGCGCACGAACTCGCCCACACCGTCCAACAGAGCGCGCACGGCCCGAACCCGAGCCTGCCCGACGAGCTCGACGTGAGCGAATCTGGCGACGCGAGCGAGGCCGAAGCCGAGGCCGCCTCGAGCCGTGTGGCCTCCGGGGATCAGGCGCAGGTTCACGGCGGCCTCGGGTTGGGCATCCAGCGCTCAATCTTCACCGGGGACGACCTCAAGGATGACTTCTGGGGCACGAAGCAATTGCTCGGCAACAAGTGGGGTGGCGTGGCCGACGCAGGGATCAGTACGGCCTGGGACTTGGGTGGCTTCATCCCAGGCATCGGTACGGGCGTGGGTTTGGCCGGAGCCGGAATTGACGGGTTGAAGTCGCTCGCGTCCTCGGGCATGGGGGCGTACCACGCCTCCCAAGGGAACCTGGATGCGGCGGACAAGGACATGGCTGGCTCGACTCGCTTTGCGAAGGACATCGCGGTTGATGCGGCCTCGGCCATCCCGATCTGGGGTCAGGGTCAAGGCGCGGTAAGCGCCTTGTGGGACGGGGCTTCCACGATTGACCGCGCGACCGGGGGGACGCCCGCGCCGTTGGCCGGCGACATCTTCGCCGAGGAAATGTGGAAGTAACGGCAATCTTGGGAGCACCGTCCTGAAGGCGGACGAGTACACCTTCAGGACGTCGTCCAGGACGGTGTTCCCGCGTATTTAAAAAGCTGGGTTCAGCGCGCCCTTGTCGTTGCGCGTGTAAGGCACCCAGGCCAGCGCGACCAGTTCCAGGTTCACATCGGTGGTTTTGGGCTTGATCCGCACTTCCTCGAATTGCTCGTCGGTCACGGTCTCGAGGGCGTTCAGTTCATCCTCGAGTTGCTGGTTGAGCGCCGCAATCTGCGTCTGTACGCCTTCCACCGTGTCGGCGGCGCGTCCAATGTCCTGAGCTTCGTTGTAGGTGCGCCCCGCACTTTTGACGGCGCGCGACGCCGCGCTGACCACGCTGGAGGTTCTGCGACCGCCGCCGAACAACGCGCCCAGTACACCCATCCCCACGTTCACGGCGGTCTCGAGGCCCTTCTGTCGGGCTTGCGCGGCCTGCTGTTCCTGGTTGGCCTGGGCTCGAGCCAGCCTGTCCTGGAGCGTCTGAAGCTTCGGCGCGTACTTCTGGCGCAACTTGTCTTTGAGCGCGTCCCGATCCTCGCGCGCGGCGTGCGAGAGCCGCGTGCGGAAATCCGCCTCGGATTCGTCGGGGTTGGAAAACAGTTTGTTGGCTTTGGATTCGTACAGCACCAGGCTCTGGGTTTGCGCGACCCACTTGCCGAATTCCTTCTGCCACCTGTCGTAATTTTTCGCGTCCGTGCCCTGGGTGGGCAAATCCGCGAACGCCCCGGACGCCGTCGGTTCCGTCTCCAGAGCGTCCAGCTCGAGTTCCACCGCCGTCGCATCGTCCCATTTCAGCGCGACCGGGCCATCGCCGATTTCGGCCAGCAGGCGCAGGGTTTTGGCCGTATCCACCTTGTATTTCGGGCTGGAATACCGCGCTTGCGCTGCGCCGATGACCATCGGGTAGTAGGTCACGCCGGATTCGGCGGTGGTCGGTACGAAGTATTGTTTGACCTGCGGCGGCAACAACGGACGGCTCGAGGTGGATGCCGCGCTGGACGGTGTTTTTGTACCGCTCAAGTTTGAGTCCTGGACGGTCTTCGCGCTCGAGGTGGCCTGCGTTTTCCGATCATTCATGACTTTCTTGATCTGCTCGCCCGTCATGGGGCCAGCCAGGTAGCTCATCGTCCAGCGCGTCTGGAACGTGACCGGATGACCTTCGTGGACGTTGTGCATCAAGAAGACGCGCTTGCCCAATCCGGAAAGCATCCTGTCCAGGTCGCCTCTGGACATCGGGTTCTGTCCCGCCATCGCACCTTCCAGGGCTTCCAGCACGCGGGATTTGTCGTTCTCCGTCTGCAAGCGCCCGATGAACCACGTGCCGGTGTTGGACAGGCCTTTGTAGTCCAGATCTACGGGGTTCTGCGTGGCCAGCACCAGCCCCAACCCGAAAGCTCGAGCCTGCTTCAAGAGCGTCAGCATCGGGGTTTTCGATGGCGGGTTGCCGTTCGGCGGGAAGTACCCGAAGATCTCGTCCATGTACAAAATGGCGCGCAAGCTGGACGTGCCCGGCTGCGAGCGCATCCAGCCCAGCATCTCGTTGAGGAGTTGCGTCACGAAGAACATGCGCTCGGCATCCCCCAGGTGCGCGATGGAAAAAACCGTCAGGCGCGGCGTTCCGGCCTCCGTGTAGAGCATCTTCTTGATGTCCAGAGGCTCGCCTTCCATCCAGGACTGAAAACCTGGGCTGGCCAGCAGGTTGTTCAGCGTCATGGCCAGCTCGAAGCGCTCCTTGGCGGGGTAAAAACTTTCCAGATCCAGCACGCCGATTCTTTCGAAGCTCGGTTTCTGGATGGCCTGAATCATCGCGCCCAGATCGAGGTTCTGACCCGCCGACCAAGCCTGGGACAGGATGTTGGAAATCAGAATGTGTTCGCGGGATTTGATCGGGTCGGCGTCGATGCCGAGCAAACCCAGCAAGCCGGTCGCGGTCGTCTGGATGCGCTCGCGCATCGCGTCCGAATCGGAGCGCACGGCCTCCGGGGGCGCGTCGAAACTTTTCAGGACGCTGACCTGCAAGCCCGCGCTCGAGCCGGGAGTGTAGATCGCAAAATCCGAGTTCTCGCGCAGGCGCTTGATGCGCTCCGTATCCTGACCCCAATCGGCCAGACCTTTCGTCCACATCTCCGATTGCGCTTTGGCGAACGCGTCCGCGTCCATGCCCTGACGCGCGGCCTCGTCCAGGTTGACCCACGGTTTGAAATCCTCTGGAGCAAGGTTTGGGAAGCTCAAGAGCAAATTCGTCAGGTCGCCTTTCGGATCGACCGCGATCACCGGAATCTTGTCCATCGCGGCTTCTTCCAGCAGCCCGATCCCCAGACCCGTCTTGCCGGAACCCGTCATGCCGATGATCACGGCGTGCGTGGTCAGATCGCTCGAATCGTAAAGCAGCAGTTCATCGGTCGGTTTGCCGTCCTGCGCGACCTTGCCGACGTAGAACGCGCCGAGTTTCTCGTAATCCTGCATGGAATCCCCCTCGGGTTTCTGAGATGCGTGCATTATGACGCCCCGAAGCTTCCGGTTTCGACGTGAAGCTCGAGTAAATTTCCGTGGGCTGCACCTCGAGCATCGAAGAACACCGTCCAGTACGCGAATTTGAGAATGCGTGCTGGACGGTGTTCTCGAGAAAGCGACGATCTTCGTGAGGGCAACCACGAGGGTTGCCATGAGACGTACTCGGTCGCTTTCTCGAGCCTCAACTCACGGTCTGGCGAAATTGACCAGCCGCTCGAGCGTGGCGCGGTCGTAGGCGTTGGCCACGCGGTAGCCGTTGACGAACACGGTCGGCGTACCCTGGACGCCCAGCCGGGCGCTTTCGGCCAGGCCCGCGTCGACCAAGCCCTTGTACTTGCGGCTCGAGGCGCAGGCGCGAAATTGATCCATGTCAACGCCCAACTTGCTGGCCACGCTCAGAAAATACG
>CAXTKV010000042.1:0-30148 GCA_964244895.1 uncultured Deinococcales bacterium | reverse complement strand
ACGGTCGTGTTCAACAAGCCCAGCGCCATCGGTTTGACCACGACCAGCACCAGCCCGGTCGCGCCAGCCTCAAGGCGATCCAGGTCGCACTCGAGCGCCCCGTCAACGACCGCGCAGCTTCCCTGGCTGGCGCTCCAGGATTCGAGCTTCGCGCCATCCACCAGCGGGAATCGAACGCGAGCGTTTTGCGCTGCGTCCGGCCCGAAATTGGTCAGGTTGATGGTGTAGGTCGCCGTGTTGCCGATCTCGACGGGGTTCGGTTCGGCGCCGTGCGTGACCTCCAGATCCGCCTGCGCTGGCGGTGTCGGTGCGGGCGGTGCGGGTGGCGGGGGAGAGGTTGCGGTCGGTGAAGCCTTGATCTCGAGCTGCACGGATTCGGATTGATCGAACGGCTGGAGTCGCGCCGCGACCGTCGCGCTGGGTGACGGCGCGATCGCGTCTGCCAAAAGCTCGAACGCGAGCGGTCGGTCGGCCTGAATTCGGCCCTGGAGCATCAATCGCGCATCCGTGTGAAGCTCACCGGGCAACCCGAGCGCCATCGTTACTGGAACCGCGTACGGGAATTCCGTGCTGGCCACCGCCGTCAACTTGACCGCATCACCGATGCTCAACACTGAGCGATCCGCCTCGAGTTGCAGCTTCGCCTCGACCCGGTACGCGATGGTCACGGTCTGACTCGCGCCATCTGTGAGCTCGACCGTCACGGCTTGCGCCTGCGCTCCGGGCAGCATCGTGGGTTCGACGACCCACGTTCCCGGCCTGAGGTTGAAGCTCGAGCCTGAAGCTTGCGTCCAGCCGTCCACCGTGACCGGCACGCCCTCCAGATTGATGCGTTCCGATCCGAGTTCCGCGACCGTTCTGACGGTCAATGTCGCGCGCATGTGGCGAACCGTAAACCGGATGCTCGCGCCACGAACACCGACCAGCACGGTGTTCCCTCGATCCTCGAGAATGCCGTCCCCATCGGTGATTTCCGTGGCAGTGCGCACGTAACCTCGCGGCAACCGAAAGCTGACGCGGCGCTCAGACTCGCCCGCGATGTCGTAACCTGCGCCCGGCACGCCCTGTCCGGCCTCGTCCACGACGGACACCTGAATTGGCCCGAGGGTCTGCGCTACAGGAGTCGCTGGTGGTGGGGTGGCTGGCGCTGGTGGCGTCACGGGCGGATGGGTCGGCGCGGTCACGGGCAACTGCGCGTACAACGGGCTGGCTTTCACCCCGACCGCTTGCAGCCGAAACGCGAAGCTGTTCGAGAACTGCTTCGGCTTCTTGCCGATCCGCGCCACGATTTGCCACGTCCCCACGAGTTCCTTCGTGACCAAGACATCTTCCGACGCCCAGGTCACGTCGCCCGAGGACACCAGACGGTGGCGCTGGCCGTTCGGGTAGATCGCGTACAACACCAGTTCGTTCTCGCCGTCCGCGTCGTAGTTGGAAACCCGCACGCGCTGCCCGATCAAGGAAGCAGAGACGGGCAAACGCGCGGCCAACAATTCCGTGCCGATCTTGCCCCGAGCGTTGACGGTGAACTGGCTCGCCTCGAGCCGCACGTTGCCGCTCGCCACCAGCCCGAAGGCGTTCTTGCCGTAGCCGCCGGATTTGATTTCCAACGGGTAGCTTCCGGGCTGAAGGTTCTGATTCAGAAACGTTGCCCAGGTGTGCGCCCGGCTCAGGCCGAAGGTCTTTTCGGTCACGACCTCGTTTTTGGAATTGCGCAACCGGAATCGCGTGAAGAAATCCGCCTTGTTGTAGCGCTCGTCACCGATGTACTGCGGGTTGTCGCGCTTGTTGGCGTAATCCTGAAGGTTCAAGTTCGGGCTGTAAATCTCGAGCTTGACTGGGCTGGATTTGACGGGGTTCTGCGCGGTCTGGCTCGCGCTCTGCGGCGCGGTCACGACCAGCCGGAAATCGTCCGGCGTGTTCGACCAGCGCAACTGCGTCCCGACGTTGACCAGCGGCAAGTACACCCCGGCGCTGGCTGAAGCACCTGGAATCGACAAGCCCAGGATCGACAACAGCGCGAACAGGCGCGGCTTCACGGCTGCACGCCCTCTGAAGTCTGGTACGGGCGGATTCGGATTTTTGATGGCAGCTTGGACAAGGATGGCTTTACTCGCAGTCGGCGTATTGCGGTCGTCCGTTTTGATGCTGATCGGCTTGATTTGAGCCTCGCCGCCAGACGGCCAGAATGCGCTCAGAACCAACGTCAAGAGCGCAGCGAGAACTCCGGAAGACAGCGTTTGGCGCACGTCAAATGCCCGTCGGCTCTCCGTCTCGCGCACGAAGTGAACGAAAGCTGGGCCGTGAGTCGAAGGCAGGTTCAAGCGCGGCGGCGAACGCCGCGATCAGGTTTTTTTGGAACTCGATGCACAAATGCTTCACTGCCAGACAGTGTGCCCTGTGCGGCATTACACAAGACTTACAGCGCATCTCAAAAACGACGTGCTGGTCGCATATTCTGGCACCCGAGCCGATGAATTTCCGAAGCTTTTTGAAAGAATTCTGTGATCAAAAACCGACTCAATTCACCCTCTGAAATGGTATAAGTCAGTTAGCTGACTAATAAATCACGGAGAAATCATGCCAAAAACCAGCAAAAACCCCGCAAAACCACCTCGAGACAGGCTGCTCGAGGCCGCCAAGCTCAGATTTCACCAGCGGGGTATCAACGCCACGACCCTGGCCGACATCGCCAAAACAGCCCGAATTCCAACGGGTAACGTCTACTACCATTTCCGCACCAAAGACGAATTGGTTGAAGCAGTCGTCGCCAATCGAGCCGAAGAATTGCGCGGTCAATTCGAGGCGGCATCGCTCGACCCGGAACCCCTGGAGCGGTTGATGATGCTGATCCGAGACGCCAGACGAAACCAGGCAGAACTGACCGAACGCGGCTGCCCCTTCGCCGGAATTGGGCGGGAGCTTCAAAAAGTTTCAGGCGGCAAGCCGACCAAATTGCTCGAGATGTACCTCGAGTTTGCAACCGAACAGTTCAGTGCGCTAGGGGCGGCGGAACGATCCGGTGAACTGGCCGAAGAATTGATCTGCTCGCTTCAGGGAAGTTATTTGCTGGCCAATCAGCTCGGTTCGAGCGAATTTCTCGAACGCCAACTCGACCGTCTGGAAGATTGGTTGTTGGTCACAGCGGCGAGTTTTTGAAATCGCCACGCGAACAAATTGCGTCGTTTTGAACTAAAGTTAGTCAACTGACTTAATCATGATTATTTCGTCTGGTACGAATCGAACCCCATCTCGGTCGTTTGCGAATATCGCCTTCGAGCCCAATTGATGAGTTGCGCGCAAACCGAGAAGCCAACGCGCGACTCCAAAACAACTCTGTGCTTGCATTTCAGAAAGCACCTCACGGGCTCCGCGAGCTCTCGAGAATCCAGCCGTAGTCACTCATGCGCCAGTCGACGTTACGAGCGTAACCTGTCATAGAATTACGCAAATAACTTTTACAGTGCGGGCATCAACTTCAGTCGCTCGAGACCCGCAGACACAGAACCCCAGCGAGAACGCGGAGGATCACATGAGAAAAGTCATTCTGTTGATGCACTCGTCGCTCGATGGATTCGTCGGCACGCTCGACGGTCGACTCGATTGGATTTGCATCGATGACGAGATCACGACCTACGTTGACCAGCTGATCAGCACCACGGACACCGCACTGTATGGTCGCGTCACCTACCGCATGATGGAAGCCTACTGGCCGACCATACCCTCGAACCCGGACGCGACCAGGCACGACCTCGACCACGCGCGCTGGGTCGAGCACGCCACCAAAATCGTGTTCTCGAGAAGCGCAGCGCAAGTTGAATGGAACAACTCGAGGCTGGCCAAGGACAACATCGCCGAAGAAATCGCTCAACTCAAAAGCCAGCCCGGAAAGCACCTGATGATCTTCGGCAGCCCCAGCCTGACGCACACCTTCATGGAGATGGATTTGATCGACGAATACCGAATCACCGTCAATCCCGTCGTTCTGGGACGCGGCATTCCGATGTTCACCGACGCCGCGAAACCAGCCAAATTGAAGCTGCTCGAGACGAAATCCTTTCAATCCGGCGTGGTCGCCCTGGCGTACGAGCGCGACAGAACATAAGCGCCCAGAATCGCTCGATTCCCTGAACACCGTCCCGTACACGAAATAAAATATGCGTCTGGGACGGCGTTTTGTTATACACTCAGCCATGACCGCTCTGCGCGACAAACCCAAACGTTTGATGACCTTAGACGAATACCTCGCGTTCGAGGAGCAGTCCGACGAACGCCACGAGTACGAGGACGGACATCTTTACGCGATGGCGGGTGAAACGCTCGGGCATGAGGATATCGTGCTGAACGTGACCAAAGCTTTGCGCCCCATCTCTCGAGAACGCGGCTACCGATTCAGCATCAAAACAATCAAGTTGCGCGTCTCGAGCCGCAAGTTTTTCTACCCAGATGTGGTCATCACGCGCCAACCCACCCCGAACGACTCGAACTTTCTCGAGAACGCGTGCTTTGTACTCGAGGTCTTATCACCCAGCACCGCCTGGCGCGACCGTGGCGTCAAACAGGACGCGTACCTCGAGATGCCGAGCCTGGAACGGTACGTGGTCGTCAACCCGAACGAACGCCACGTAGCCGTGTTCAAGCGCACCATCAATGGCTGGATGTACGAGATGTTCACCGGTGAAGGCGAGATCGAGATTCCGTGCCTCGAGACAACGTTGAGCCTCGAACAGATTTACGCGGGGATCGATTTGGAAACTCGAGACAAGAGCGAATAGACCGTCCAGGACGCGAATCAAATAACGCGTGCAGGACGGTGCTCTTCGGTGTGACCGCTGACCATTGCAAGGACAAATGGACCAATACGATTCATGCTGGAGAATAGATGCGTTACACCAAAGATGAACTTCTTACGATGGCGACATGGCAATTCTGGTTCAACCACGCGGTGGCAGCCAATGTAGCAGCTTCGGCACTGAGAACTCCAGGTATCAGCGGTCCACTTAGTGTCATTGCGACTTGCATCTTGTTGGTTGCAGCATGGAAGTTGAGCCAATCAGTTGGGCTGACACCCTGGTTAGTTCCGCTCGTCTATGTAACTGCGCTCTCGGTTGGTACAATTGGATTTAGAAACCCTGAGATTATCGGCTGGGCGCTACTGTTCGCTCTTGTGATTGATGCAGTGGCACTTCTTGTTCTGAACACTCGCGCGAATCGAGCCTTGCGAGCGGCGGGTGTTCCGATTGGATTCATGGGTGCGAAGCCTCAAGACGTGATTGAATACGCCAAGGTTGATTCGTAAATCGTTTTGTTTAAATCACATCCCTGATCGCCACCATCTCCGCCCGTGCTTGCAATTCCGCACGCAGCACGGCGTTCGCAGGTTTCTCGAGCCGTGGGTCATCGGCTAAAACCTTCTTGGCGTAATCCCTGGCTTGTTCGATCACTTCTGTATCGCTGGAGATATCACCGAGTTTCAAATCCAGCACACCGCTCTGGCGCGTGCCGCGAATCTCGCCGGGGCCGCGCAGGCGCAAATCGGCTTCGGCGATCTTGAATCCGTCGGTGCTGCCCTCGATGACTTTCAGGCGTTCTTTGGTGCGTTTGGAATGCTCGCCCGCGATCAGGATGCAATAGCTCTGCTTGTCGCCGCGCCCGACGCGTCCGCGCAACTGGTGAAGCTGCGATAACCCAAAGCGTTCGGCGTTTTCAATCACGATCACGGTCGAATTAGGCACGTCCACGCCGACTTCGATCACGGTGGTGGACACGAGAATATCGAACTGTCTCGAGCGAAACCGGTTCATGATCTCGTCTTTCTGGTCGGCTTTCATCTGACCGTGCAGCAGTTCGATTCTGGCTTCGGGCAGGATCACTTTGAGGTCATCCGCCAGTTGCGTGGCGGCCAGGATTTCGGTCATTTTCTCGGATTCCTCGATCAGTGGCGCGACCACGTACGCCTGGCGGCCTTCCAGGATGTGTTTCATCACGAAGCTGTACGCCTGACGGCGGTGCGTGTCCATCAGCAGTTTCGTCTGGATCGGGGTGCGTCCGGGTGGCAGTTCGTCAATGATCGTCAGCTCGAGATCGCCGTAGGCCGTCAGCGCGAGGCTGCGCGGGATCGGCGTGGCGGACATCACCAGCACGTCAGGGCGGTCTTTCAGGAGCGCACGGCGCTGCATCACGCCGAAACGGTGTTCCTCGTCCACCACGGCCACGCCGAGCTTGTGGAATTCCACACCTTCTTGGATCAAGGCTTGCGTGCCGACCACGACCTCGACGGCTCCAGATTGGATGCGTTCTCGAGCTTCCGCGCGTTCGCGCGCCGTCATCGCGCCGATCAAGAGTTCAACGCGCAGCCCGAGCGGGTAAAAATACGTGCAGAGGTTGGCGTAGTGTTGCCGCGCCAGGATTTCGGTCGGGGCCATCAGCGCGCCCTGCATGCCGTCGCGTGTGGCGAGGTAGATGGCGCAGGCGGCCACGGCGGTCTTGCCGGAACCCACGTCGCCTTGCAGCAATCGCGCCATCTGTTTGTCGGATCGCATGTCGCCCGCGATCTCGAGGATGGCGCGGCGTTGGGCGTTGGTGAACTTGAACGGAAGCGCGCGCTCGAACTCGAGAATATCCTCGTCGCGGGCGCTGAATTGTTTGCCCTCGAGCCCGTTCTCGCCCTGGAGCATGACGCGCAATTCGAGAAACAGGTACTCGTCGAATTTCAACCTGGAGAGCGCCTTTTCAAGCCGTTCCTCGTCAGTCGGGAAGTGCGCTTCGTGGAGCGCCTCGGCGTAGCGCAGCAAGCCCAACGTGCCGCGTTGGTGGCTCGAGAGGAAATCTTCGGGTTCGGGTAACGCCTCCAGCCCGACACGTTCGCACTTGCGGATGAAGGCCTGAGAGATGCCGTCCGTCGCGCCGTAGACGCCGATGATCCGATCCGTGGACATGGATTCCGTCTCGTCGGAGTCGTTCTCGAAATACTCGACGCCGACCTCGAGCTTGCGCCCGAAGCGTTTGGCCTTGCCGGTCACGATCAACCGGTTGCCCTCGCGCAAATTTTTCTCCACCCACGGCTGGTTGAACCAGGTCGCGGTGGCGGTATTCCCGAAGTCGTCGCGCATGGTGGCTTTCAGCAACAACATTCCGGGTCGCGGCGCGTGCCTGGATTTGGCGGTGATCGTGCCGACGATGGTGACGCGAGCGCCGTCCTCGATAACGTGGAATCCGGGCAGTTTGCGGCGGTCCTCGTAGCGTCGGGGATAGTTGTGCAGCAGATCGCGCATCGTGCGGATGCCGAGCGCGTTCAATTTTTTCGCGCCGCCCGGCCCGACGTTCAACCGCGTCACGTCCGTGTCCGGCGTGAAGGTCGTGCGCTCGAGCGTCGCGGGTACGGCGGCGCGAGCGTTGGGGCGCGGTGCAGGTGTAGCGGGTTTGCGTTCCACGTCCAGCAACTCGAGCGCCTCGAGCAAGCGTTGGCGGCGTTCATCCACGCTCATCACGCCGTAGCCGTCCAGCACGGCGCGCACTTTTGGGAACGGTGCGGCCACGTTGGTTAATAGCGCCTCGAGTCCCGCCGTGACGACGCGGTTCTGGCAACCCATGTCCAGTTCGCGCTGGAGGGGTTTTTTCAGTCGCTCGCGCAACTCTTCGACGGTCGGCACACGCGAAGTTTACCAAGTTATGCCCTGAGCGAAACGTCCTCGGGCTCGAGTGGGATGCGGGAACACCGTCCAGGACGCGAATAAATAAGTGCGTGCTGGACGGTGTTCTTGGGTGATTCGATATGAATTGATGCGTCGGGCTCGAGTTTCAATCCCCGGATTTCAGAATCCCGAATTGCTTCTCGGTCGCCCGGAACCCGACCGATTCGTAGATGCGCGCCGCGTGGTACTCGGGGTCGGCGACCATCACCAGCGTTTCGGCCCGCAGATGCTCCAGCCCGTACAGTCCGACGCGATGCACCAGCGTGCCGCACAATCCCAACCGCCGGAAATCCGGGTGCGTCTCTACCTTCTGGAACCGCGCGATGCGATCCGTGGGCGCGGCATCCGTGAACAACCCCATGCCGCAGACCATGCGCCCGTCCAGGAACGCGCCGAACCAAGCGCCCAATCCCGCGTTCGCCATCTCCTTGTAGGCCGCGAATTTGCGCTCGAGAAACACGCGGTAGCCCGAGGCTTCGTGATCGTCGTTGCAGGCTTCGCCCAGACTGACGGCCTGCGCGTAATCTTCATCGGTCTCGAGGGCGCGGTAGACGGCTTGCGCATTGAGCTTCGCGGGCGCGTGAACGGCTTTTGCGGTCATGACGACGGATTCCTCGAGCGTGAGTCCGGCATCCAGGAACGCCCCGGTTTCGCCGCGCTCCTGAGCGTCCCAGCCGATGGCGACGTGCTCGGCGTAAGGAATTTCTGCTCGGAACGTCTCGAGCCAGGTTTCTGTGTCGGCGGCTCGAGGTGCGGACTCGAAGATCACGAAATTGCCCCAGTAGAACGTTGGATTCGACGGCGTGCGAATCACCAGGTGATCCCCGCGATCCATCACGTTGCCGTTGAAATTCGCGAAGATCAAGTCCGTGCGGTAACCGAGCGATTGCAGCTTCATGCGCGCAGTCTGGCGCGGACGCGCGCTCAAAGCCAGCGCCGAATTGCTTAGGTCGCGCTTCTCGAGTGGAAGGTTTTTTACCGTGCGTCACTCGAGAAGACCGTCTGGCACGCATTTCCTGTTGGTCTCGAGAATGCCGTCCAGGACGGTGTTCCTGATGTGATTCCTCGCGGTCAACCGAGATTGATGGCGTTGATCGCCGCGACCGCGTTACCGATCCCATCCTCGGATCTGATCCGCTCGCCCAGATCGCGGGCGCGCTGGCGCATGCCCTGATCGGATACGGCCCGCTGGATGGCCTGCGCCAGCCGATCCGCCGTCAGTCGCTTGCGCGGAATGGCTCGAGGCCCGACGCCCAGGCTGGCGACGCGCTCGCCCCAGAAGGCCTGATCGCCGAAGAACGGAACAATGATGGATGGCACGCCCGCCCGCAAGCCCGCCGCCGTGGTTCCCGCGCCGCCGTGATGCACGACGGCGGCCATGCGGGGGAACAACCACGCGTGCGGCACGGAACTGACCGCGTGAACGTTGTCCGGCAGGTTTTCAGTGCCCAGACCGCCCCAGCCCGATTGCATCACCGCGCGCTGTCCGGTGCTGGTCAGGGCCTGCAACACCAGTTCTGCGGTCTGGGCCGGGTTGCGGCTGCCCATGCTGCCGAAACCGACGTAGATGGGCGCTGGGCCGTTTGCCAGGAAGGCTTCCAGGTCTGCGGGCGGCGTCCAGTCGGGCGCGGATTCCAGAAACCAGTAGCCGGTCACGCGAGCATCGTTCCAGTCTCTCGGCGGCGGAATCACGGATGGGCTGAAGCCGTAGAGCGTGGGGTAACGGTTCAGGCGTTCATCGTTGTACGGCCCGAAGAACGGTGCGGCGGGCAGGTTCAGCACCTGTTCTCGCGCCATCGCGTCAGCCACCCGAGAACCCTGCCACATGACTTGCCGGATCAACTCGTGCGAGGCGCGGTTGACGCCCCGCCCCAGCCTGGTGATGGCTTGCGGGAAGAGCACGCCGGGGAAATCTCCGGTCGGGGTGAACGGAAAGACGTGCGCCTGCACCATCGGCAGGTCGAGCTTCTGGGCGATGCTGAAGCCCACGTACATCCCGCCGACGCCCGCGACGATCAATTCCGCGCCCCGGCAGGCCTCGAGCCCGGCCCTGGCCCACAGGAGCGTCACGCGCTGCGATTCCCTGGCGGCCCGCGCGGTGATGGCAATAAAATTCCCTTTTTCCGTTAGCGCTCGCATCTCGGGTGTCTCGAGAAATTCCTGGACGTTGCCCGGCATGGCGTGAAATTCCAGGCCGTGCGCGCGCACGGGTTTCTCGAAGTTCTCGTGCGTGACCAGCCGGACGGCGTGACCCGCCTCCGACAAACCCTTGCCGAGCGCGATGTACGGTTGCACGTCCCCCTGGCTGCCGAGCGCGATGATGGCGATGTTCATGTTGGATTCCTTCCGCTACGGTTTTTGTGCGAACGGCGCGAACACCGTTCTGGACGAGAGAACTACGGTTTTTCTCGAGAATACGCGTTGGGGGCGGTGTTTTCGTGATTCAAAAACTGTTCAGCCGCGCTTTTTTCGGGGTTGACCGGGCTTGGCCGCGCCGAATCCTTTGAGCATCAGATCGCTGATCGCGTCCGGCAGATCGCCCCAGTGCTGCTCCAGAAGCGCATCACCGATGATGCGCTGCACGATCAGACCGATGAACATGGCGGCCTCGAGTTGCAAGCCCAGCCTGACTTGATCGCGCGCCATTCCGCTCGAGCGGCTGATGGCCTCGACGACCTGGTTTGCACCCGCCTGGCTGGGCGCGATGATTCGCTCGCGGTAGAGCGCCCGCAGGTCGGGGTTGGCGATGATTTCCGGCAGGATCGCCTGGAACAAACTGATGCTTTCCTCGGACAGCATCGCGAAGCGTTCGCGCGTGCTGGTGCGCACGAAGCCTTCCAGGTCGAACGGTGCGGGTCGCTCGAGCTTGGCTTTGCGCGATGCGGTTTGCGCCGCTGATTGTGGCTGAACGCCCTGCGTGAAGCGATCCATCAATCCCAGGATCAACGCGTTCTTGTTTTCAAAATAGTTGTAGACCGTGCCGTCCGCCACGCCCGCGCGCGCTGCCACGTCCTTGATGGTGGCGCGGTGGAAATCTTTTTCTGCGAAGACCGCGCGGGCGGCATCGAGGATCTGGTCGCGTTTGACGGCGGCCAGCTTTTCTTGAAGTTCGGGATTTGGTTTTTTTCTGGGCATCGGACTCTTTCTGATCTGACATTCAATTGAATGAATGTTCATTCAATTTAAAGGAAGGCTTTGGATTTGTCAAGCCGACGCCCGACGCGGTTCCGACACGACCAACTGTCGGATCGGTCGCGCCAAACCATGTCTCGAGAACACCGCGAAACGTGTTCGACCCATCTCGAGGGAACAGCAGGCCTGCCTGATGCGGTATTAAACCTCCTGCGAAAGTTGATCTTCACGCCCGTTCCCTACGAGGGCAACCATAAAGGTTGCCCCTACAGGACAGGTTTTGTAGGGGTAACCCTTGTGGTTACCCTGCCCACGAACCGCATTCGGTCACGTTCGCAGGAGATCCATTCATCATGGTTGACGCAGAACGGCTCGAGTCTGGGCGTAAGGCATCCGAGATCGCGTCGAGGTTCCTGCGCGCCGCTGTAATGCGACAGGTTTCGTAGAGGAGAACCTCGGGTTCGCCTTCACCGAATCAGGTCATCGCAATTTCCAACCGCAAAAGAACACCGTCCGGGACGCAGTTTGAATACTGCGTCTCAGACGGTGTTCTCGAATCTCAACCTCGAGCCTCAGGCCTTTTTTCGCATCGCCTCGAGCGCATCCCACTGTTCCGGCGTCACGGCATCCAGGATGTTGAACTCGCCCGCGCCCCAGACGGTCTCGCCGCCGTCGATCGCGATCACGTCACCGGTGATGTACCCCGCCATGTCGGAGATCAAAAAGGCCGCCAGGTTGGCCAGTTCGATGTGCTGCCCGACGCGTTTCAAGGGGATGCGCGCATCGAACATCCGCTCGATTTCTGGCGTGGGCATCAGCCTCGACCACGCGCCCTCCGTTGGGAACGGCCCCGGTGCGATGGCGTTCAATCGAATGCCGTACTTGCCCCACTCCGCCGCCAGGGATTTGGTCAGCGCGATCACGCCCGCCTTGGCCGTGGCGGACGGTACGACGTAGCCCGAACCCGCCAGCGCGTAGGTTGTGACGATATTCAACACGGTGCCTTTTTGCCCGCGCTCGATCCAGCGCTTGCCCGCGTCCATCGTGCAGTAGACCGTGCCGTGCAGGACGATATTCAGCACCGTATCGAAGGCGCGGTGCGAGAGCCGTTCGGTCGGCGAGATGAAGTTCCCGGCGGCGTTGTTCAAGAGCACGTCAATTGGCCCGAGCTTCGCTTCGACCGCGTCGATCATGGCGCGCACGGCTTCCGGGTCGCGCACGTCGCACGGCACGCCGAAGGTTTCACCACCGAATTGTTCCGCCATCTCTCGGGCGGCGGTCTCGATCACGTCTTGCCTGCGGCTGGCGATCGCGACTTTCGCCCCGAGTTCCAGAAACCGTTCAGCCATCGAGCGTCCCAATCCGGTGCCGCCGCCCGTGACCAGCACAACCTTGTCCTTCAAGAGTCCCGTCTGAAACATGCTGCCTCCTTGGTTGAACTCAGTCTACCCGTCAGGTACAGCTCGAGTCTCTCGAGAGACGTGCGCCATCTTTGCCCACGCCGCGAAGGTTGCATCCTCGAGAACACCGTTCAGCACGCAACTATAAAAATGCGTGCTGAACGGTGCCCAGATCAATTCAGTTTTCTCGGGCAGGCGTTTACGGCCTCTGTTTCGGGATCAGCGCCTCGAGCACTTCCTTGCGCCATCGTTCCGCCTTGCGGTCGTACACGCCGAAACCCGACCCGAATTCCCAGTAACCCCAACTGAAACCGCGCTTCTCGGCTTCCGTGCGCACGAATTCCGTCCAGCGCGCGCGTTTGGCCGGGTCGGCCCTGCCGAACACCCCGAATTCACCCATGAAGATCGGGCGTTTGAACCAGCGCGCCCACTGATCGGCGGTATCGAAGTACGTCAGCATCTCGTTGCGCTCCGTGCCATCGCCCCATTCCAGGCTCAACCACGCGTCCGAACCGTTGATCCAGCCCGCGCCCTGGTGCGTGAAATGGTACGGGCGGTAATTGTGAATGCTGACGATCAGGTTCGCATCGTCGGGCGGCAAGTACAGGTCTTTCAGGCGCTCCGGGCTGTACCAGTAGATCGGCCCCACGATCACGGCCCGCGCGGGGTTCGTCTCGCGGATCGCACCCAGCGCCTGGTTCATGTAATCGTTCCAGTACGGTTCAATCCCCTCACTGGGTTCGTTCAGCACCTCGAAGATCACGTCCGTCGGCGCGCCCCGGTAGTGCGCCGCGATCTGCCGCCAGGTCGCCACGAAGCGGTCCCTGGATGCGGTCGGGTTCTCGCGCAGCGCGGCGTCGCTGTGGTAATCCAGGATGATCGCCAGGTTGCGATCCGTCGCCAGCTTGACCGCCCGATCCACCTTCTCGAAGATCGCGTTTTGAATCGCGTACTCCGGCCCCGCCCCGACGTAATACGACCAGCCGATGGGCAGGCGGATCGCGCTGAACCCCGCGTCCCTGACCAGATCGAAATACCGTTCCTCGAGCGGCACGCCCCAGCTTTCGTTCGGCGGGACTTCGAGGGTGTCCCCGAAGTTGATGGTGCGCGCCAGGCGCGCGTTGGCCTCGAACGATTCCTTGCTGCCGCCCGGCCCGGTCAGGGAACAGGCCGCCAGCGATGCAGTCAGGAGACTCAGAATCAGCCAGCGCTTCATACTTCAACCTACGCGCAAAACGTGAAGTTCAGATCATGGACTCAGGCCCGCGGCATCGGCTGATCTCGAGAATCCCGAACTTCAGGTTGAGGCTGGGGTCACACGGTTCACTCGAGCAACTGCGCCAGGTCGGACGCGCGCCCAGCGCCACCCAGGAGCGCGATGCGTTCAATCACGTTCGGGATGTAGAGCTCTGAGACGAAACGCTGAAGGCCGTTGTCCATGGCGGTGTTTTTCCAATCCTGGTGCGTTTTCTCGAGTTGCGCGGTGTGCGCCCGGTAGAACTCGAGCGCCGTTCTGGAACGCAGCAACAAAGATTCCGAAGACCAGTTGACCTTCGAGACGCCCGCCGCGACTGCCTCGCGCAAACTTTCCGTGGACAACCCCGACGATCCGTGCAGCGCGATGCCGATGGGTCGCCCGATCAGTTGTGACGCGAAGAGCTGGTGCTGCGCGACCGTGCCCGCGTCGAAGCCGCCCTGGTCGCCCAGGCCGTGCCGCGTACCGACGCCCGGAGCCCAGAGCGCGATCCTGCCCGGCGATTTCGATTCGACCCCGCCCAACAGACGCTCCGCCACGTCTAACGGCGTCAGGCCATCGTCCACGCCCGCCTCCATCTCGAGCGTGATGGCTCGGGCGCTGTCATTGGCGGTGGTACACAACTCGAGAATCGCGTCGATATTTTCTGCCTCCGAAAGCTCCGACGAATCCAGCGAAATCGTGGACGGTGAAAGCAGCACCCTCGCGCCGCCGAAGGTCATCGGCAGGCCGCGCACGGCATCGTTCAAGAGCGGCAGCGCGACCGCGCCCTTGATGTGATCGGTGTGGTACAGCACCGGAATCTTCGCGTAGCGCTCGCTCTGGGCCATCACCTCAAGCTGCGCGATGAAGCGTTTCATGCCCAGCCACGCGTCTCCCATGCCGAAGCTATGACCCGTCAGTTGCCACAAGCTCGTCTCGATGATGATCGGCGCGTTCGCCTGAAGCGCGGCCTCGAGGCAATCGTTGACGGCGGCGGGCGAATCCGCGTTGACCGCCAGGACGGCGTAATGGTGCTCGAGCGCGTGCTTGAAAACCGTGCGGGCCTGCAATGGATTGAGCAGCATGGATTCACCTTAACATCGTCCCTGACGGTATTCTTGAGATGCGTGCCGAACGATGTTCTTTCGTCACGACCACCTCTGAAGCTCGACCACGTTGCCCTCGGGATCGGTTGCGTACACGACCGTCACGCGTTTTCCATCGGCTCGGGTCAGCGTCACGAGCTCACCGACCGCACCGCCGCCCGACGCAATCACCATCTCGAGTGCAGTTTGCACGTCGTCCACCACGAAGGCGATGTGCCCGAAACCCTGGCGGTTGACCATCGTTTCGGGTTTTTTCAGCGCGGGTTCGTATTCGAAGATCTCGAGCGTCGGACCGTCATCCCCGAAGCCGGGCAATCTCAGGTGCATCCCGCGCTGGCGCGCACCCGAGAGATTCGCTAATCTCTCGAGCAGGTCGCCCGAATAATCGCGTTCAGGCGGCACAGGCACGCAACCGAACACGTCCTCGTAAAATTGTGCCAGGCGCTTCCAGTCGCGCGCGACCAGGTTCGTGTGGACGTAGCGGGCGTTCACATCGATAACCCTGAGCGGTCGAACCCGGAAGTCTCGTCGGTTCGAGAAAACCCCGGTAACACCGTCTGGGACGGCGTTACTGTCATCTCGAGAATCAGCGCGTTGCGCGGGTCGTTCCCGGCGCGGATTGTCGGCGATGGTGTGCTCACAGTTGCACCTTAGCGCGTTTGGGCTCGACGTACTCCACGATGCCGCGCCGACCCAACTTCGTGCCGAAACCCGAATCCTTCCAGCCGTCTTAGGGCGCGCCATTCGTGTTGATGGCACCGTTGTTGACGCTGACCGTCCCGCTTTGGGCGCGTCGGATACGCGCCTGATCGTGGCGTCATCCCGCGCGAATAGGTGCGCCACCGGCCCGTGATCGCTGTCGTTGGCGCGCAGTCGCGTCCCCGAGATGGCTGAATTTCTGAACGGGCACGACATTTCTGAACGGGCACGACCGACCCGAAGGTTTCCGCGCGCATCGTGATCGCGCTGCGCGGCCCCCGTCGGCGCTGCCACACGGACGCCCGTTCCGCCGAGACCGACCCCGACGGAGACGGTTTGGGAGGTGTGCGTCACCCCTTTAAAAGACCCGAATGGGTTCGAGTGGCGGGTTCGCGTTTGAGCTGGGCGCGTACTATAAAGGTACGAACCACCGAATCTTGAAACCTTCGCGATCTTCAACTCAACCGCCCGCCGAAAGGGACTCGAGCGTGACGCCTTGACCAGCCCACAGACGCCATTTCCCGAAGCGCTCGCGCAGCTCGACCCGAGCGCCACCGTGCCGCTGTACCGCCAACTCCGGGACGCGCTGCAACGCGCATTGACCGTCGGGCACTGGCGCGACGATCAACCGCTGCCGTCCGAACGAGAGATGAGCGAACGCCTGGGCATTGCTCGGGCCACGGTGCGCCAGGCGATCCACGAACTGGAACTCGAGGGCTGGCTGGTGCGCCGTCAGGGACGCGGCACGTTTCCATCTCCGGCCAAGGTCGAACAACCCCTGAAACGCATCACCGGGTTCAGCCAGAACATGCGCCAGGCGGGCATGAACCCCGGCTCGAGATTGATCGAGGCCAAGCTCGAAGCCGCCTCGATTCGCGTGGCTCGAGCCTTGCGCTTGCCGCGCGGTGGTGCGGTCGCGGTCATCACGCGATTGCGGCTTGCGGATGGCGAACCCTTGATGCTCGAGCGGGCGCACATCAACCACGCGCTCACGCCGGGTTTGCTGGAACGCGACTTGAACGGGTCGCTCTACGAGACGCTGACCCGCGCGTACCGCCTGCACTTCGCCACCGGCGACGAAACCGTCGAGGCGATCACCGCCGACCCGAAGCTCGCCAAGTTGCTGGGCATCAAACGCGGCGCGCCCGCGCTGTACACGCAACGCACCGTCACCACCGACACGGGCGCGTTCCTGGAATTCACCGAACGCTTCGGGCGCGCCGACAAGTGCTCGTTTCGCGTGACCCTCGAAGGCGACAACACGCGCATCGGATTGAAGACGCCCGAGAACGCGATCTCGAGCGCGTGAATACCGTCTGCGACGCGAATGTAGAACACCGTCCAGGACGCTCTTTCGCCGCACGGAGACGCCGATGATTGACCCGAAATATGCCCTGGAATGCGGAGCGAGCCCGAAGCGTGCCCGAGACGCGACTCGAACGCATCCGGGCCGCCAGCGCCTGGTGCGCGGCCAAGCGCCGTCGGTGCTGACGGGCGCGTGGAAATTGGGCGAGGAAGAACCCGCCAAACGCTTCGGCGACGCCTACGACGATCACCGCGACCGGGTCGAGATCGCCCGTGGCAATTAAGATGGCGTTGCGCCGCGCTCGGCTCGAGGATTTAACCGCAATCCGCGAACTGGTGGATGCGGCCTTCGCGGACTACATTCCGTTGATCGGGCGCAAACCCCTACCGATGACGGCGGATCACACCGACTTAATTGTCCATCACGAGGTCTGGGTGCTCGAGGAGCAATCCGAGATCATCGGCGTACTCGAGATGAAGGCCAACCCGGACGACCTGTACATTGATACCGTCGCGGTCGGGAAGGTCAAGCAATCGAAGGGAAACGGGCGGCGCTTGTTGGCCTTCGCCGAAACCAGAGCCCGAGAACTCGGCTTGCGCGCCCTGACGCTCTTCACCAACGAACGCTACACGCGCTTGCTCGAGATGTATGCCCGGTTGGGGTACGTCGAAACGCACCGGGTTCCCGTGCAGGGCACGGACGCGGTACACATGAAAAAAATACTTGGAGCCGCGCCGTGAGCGAATCGTCCGGGACGGGAGCTCCGCTGTGATCATCCGAACCGTGCTGGGTGATATCTCGCCCGAAAAATTGGGCGTGACGCTCGGCCACGACCACCTGATGACGCACCCGCCAGCGGACGTGACGGACGCCGATCTGGTGATGGACGACGTGCAAGCCGCGACCCGAGAACTCGAGTCCTTCAAACGCGCCGGGGGCGGCGCGCTGGTCGAGATGACGACCGTGGATTACGGGCGGGACGCGCTCAGGCTCGAGTGGGCCTCGCGGGATTCGGGCGTTCACGTGATCGCCGCGACGGGCTTCAACAAAGGGGTTTTCGCGGATCGCCTGAGCGCCAGCCGCAGCGTCCCCGAGATTGCGGCCTGGATGATCCGCGAGGTGCAACAGGGCGTGGCCTGGTCGATGCCCGAAAAGCCCATACCGTTCGAGGAGTACAGCCGCGCCAGAGCGGGTCTGATCAAGGCGTCTTCCAGTCTGAACGGTGCGAACCCGAACGAGTTGAAGGTTTTTGAAGCCGCGATCGAGGCGCACCACGCGACCGCCGCACCCGTCGGTACGCACACCGAAAAAGGAACCTGGGGGCTCGAGCAGGGGCGGTTGTTGCTGGACGGCGGCGTGCCCGCGAGCAAGGTTTTGATCGGGCATCTGGACTTGAAACCCGACCTGCCGTACCTGCTCGAGATTGCCGCATTGGGCGTGAACCTGGGTTTCGACCAGTTCGGCAAGGAAAAATACTTGCCCGACCGTGACCGCGTGAACCTGGTCGTGAAACTCTGTCAGGCCGGACACCACAGACAACTGATCCTGGGCGGCGACATGGCGCGCAAATCGTATTTCAAATCTTACGGTGGCGGCCCCGGCCTGGAACACGTACCGACCACCGTTCGCGCCATGCTGCTCGAGGCGGGATTGAGCCCAGAGATCGTCTCTGAATTGCTCGTCAGCAACCCGCGACGCTGGCTCGAGTTTGAAGCGATCTGAAGCGATCCTCGCGATCAGGTCTCGAGGAAGCGTGATGTGTGGGAGCACCATCTGGCACGCATATTCTCGAGATTAGGAAATACCGTCTGGGACGGTGTTCTTACGCGTCCTTCGGTCGTCCACCCGCGCCCAGCAACCAGCGCACCAACCTGCAAAGCGCCATCAGGTCGTGCAGCACGAGGCGTTCGGCGATCGCGAGCTCGAGCGCATCGTCGTCCTGGCGGCGCAACCACGCCAAGTAATTGATGTGATCGTTGACCAGCGCGGCCAGCTCGTGAACGCGCTGCGCATCGTCGCCGCCGCTGGAAAGCTCCAACAGCGCGATGTTCCCATCCAGGCTGCGCGTCAGCCTGAAGACTCGAGCATCGGTTTCGGTTCGAGGCGGCACACCTCGCGGCCCGAGCGCGCGTTTCAATTCCGCGCGGCGGTTGCCGTCGCGGAACCAGCGATCCGTCCAGCCGCGCCGCCAGTATTTGCCGCCCACATGCAAGCCGCGAAGGTCGCGCCAACGGGACTCGCGCACGGTCTGGCCTAGCCCGCGCTCGGGTTGGCGGTCTTGGCTTTGGGCGCGAACAAGCTGGTGATCAACAAGAGAATCACGCCCGAGACCACGCCGATGTCCGCGATGTTGAAAATCGGGTAGAGCGTTCCGAAGATCGGTCTGTAAATCGCGGTCAGCGTGTGAGACAAGAGCATGTCCACCACGTGCCCCCGGAACGCGCCGTCGATCGCGTTGCCGAACGCGCCGCCGACGATCAACGAGAACGCGATGATCTGCACGCGCGGCAGTTTGGCGGCGTTCTGCCAGATGTAATACAGGATGCCCGCGCCGACCACGACCCGCACGATGGTCAAAATCATCGGGCTGCCGGAAAAGAGGCTCCAGGCCGCGCCGATGTTGGTGGTGTGAACGAAAGAAAGGAATCCGGGAATCACGTCCACGGGCGCGTTGTAATTGTTCAACGGTACGTTGGCCACGACGTAGGCTTTGAGCCACTGGTCGAGCGCCACCCAGACCGCCACGATTGCCAGGGATACGAATCTCATGTGAGAAGTATAGCCGCGCGCGATGAGTGCCCGAGATGAAAAGCGAACAGGGCAGATGTACCGCGCGCATTGCGACCGAGCGAGACCGTCCTGGATGCAGTCTCGAGCATGTCGTCCTGGACGATGTAGTGCATAAGCGCGCGAGGCCTCAGATCGCGCTCTGAAACCCGCGTATAGTCGAGAAGAACGCGCCCTCGGGCATGACCGCAACGGCGCGAGATTCCGAACCGATCCAGGTCGTTCACCCCGAGCGCGCTGGCATGCTCTGAATGGCGCGTCTCGAGAATGCCATCACCGTCCGGAAGCGCGAGCCTCGAACTCCGGCAACAGGAGGCACCATGACGAAAGCCAGCGCCGCGAGCAAAACCACCCCAATTCGCATCGTGCCACTCTTTAAGCCAGGACAGGTTGCGCTCGAGAAGGCCGCCTCGCCGCAACTGACCTACAGGGGCGGGCCGTTGTTGCAATCGGTCGAGGTCTTCACGATTTTCTGGGGCAGTGCCTGGAAGGAGGCTGAAATGCTGGCGCTCTCGGGTCAACTGAACGCCTTCTTCGAGTTCATCGTGACCAGTCCGTTGCTGGATGCCATGGGTGAATACGATGTTCCCGGCAAGGTCATCGGTCGCGGCAGTTTCATCGGTTCGTTGACCTCGAGCGCGCCCGCACCGCGCGCGACGACCACCGATGCGTCGATCCGGCGATTCCTCGAGCAGCGCATCGCCGATAACGCCGCGCCCGCGCCGACGGCGGACAGGCTGTATTTCATTTATTTGCCACCGGGCGTGACGGTCACCGACGGTCAGGATGCCTCGTGCAAGGTTTTCTGCGGCTATCACAACAGCATCCGCGAGGGCCTGTACTACGCCGTCATGCCGTACCCGGAGTGCAGCGGCTGCCGTGGTGGACGGCCCATCTTCGAGGCCCTGACCGCCACCAGTTCGCACGAACTCTGCGAGGCCATCACCGATCCCGTGCCCGGCCAGGGCTGGTACGACGACACCAACGGCGAGATCGGCGATATCTGCCCGTGGAAGTTCAAGCAAATCGGCGCGTACACGGTTCAACTCGAGTGGTCGAACAGGGCGAACGCCTGCGTTTGACGCTCGAGAATCCGCGTCTTGGCGGCATTCCAGTTCCAGCATTCGTTCATCGAGCCTCAGTTGCGCGTGGTCACGTCCGCCGCATCGCGCAGGGCGTCACCGGCGAAGTTGAAGGCCATCACGCTCAGGATGATCATGGCTCCGGGTGCAAGCAACCACGGGTAAAGTCGGAGCGTCTCGAAATTCTGCGCGTCCTTGAGCATCAAACCCCAACTCGTCATCGGTTCCTTGACGCCCAATCCCAGGAATGACAGCGCGCTTTCGGCCAATATGTAGTTGGGCAGGGCGACCGTGGCAGTCACGATCAAATAGCTGGTCAGGTTCGGCGTGATGTGCCGTAGGATAATTCGTAGATCACTCGCCCCGAGTGCTCGAGCGGCCTGCACGTAGTCCGTGCCGCGAATCGCCAGCACTTGCCCGCGAATTACGCGTCCCAGACCTGCCCATCCTATAAAGGCGAAAACTCCGACGATCCCAAGGTAAACGGTTGTGCTGGGCACGCTTGCCGGAATGATGTAGGCCAGCGCTAGCTGGAGTGGTAATCGCGGAAATGAAAGTAAGACCTCGATCATTCGTTGAATTAGCGCATCCACCCAGCCGCCGTAAAACCCAGAAATGCCGCCCATCAGAATCCCAATGCTGAACGAGATCAGAATCCCGATCACGCCGACCGTCAAGGACACCTGCGATCCGACCAGCATTCGTGAAAGCACGCAGCGCCCAAATTTGTCGGTGCCGAGCGGAAAGAAATACCCGCCGTCCACGCCGTACAGGTGCTGCTTGGTCTTGATGAAGCCGAACAGGTTGTACTCCTCGCCCTGCACGAACAAACGGATCGGTTGCGGCGCGGTCGCGTCCTCGGTGTAGGTCTTGACGAAGGTCACGGCGTCGCGCGTGACTTTGGCGGGGTACACGAACGGCCAGCGCAGTTGCCCGTCGTGAATCAGGTGCAGGCGTTGCGGCGGTTGCGCCTGGAATTCGTAGTGCTGTTCGGTGATGTTGTACGGCGCCAGGAACCCCGCGAAGAGCGCGACGGTGTACAGCACGACCAGAATCCAGAAGCCGACCACGCCCGCCCTGGATTTGCGGAACCGTTTGAGCGCGAGTTGCAGCGGGGTCGCGGATTTCACGACCGCCTGCTCGAGCGTGGGTTGCGGGTTGACGGCTTGGCTCATCAAGATTCCTTCGCTCTGGGAACACCGTCTGGCACGAGGTTCTTTAATTGCGTCTGGGACGGTGTTCTCGAGAATACGGCTCGAGATGATCGGTTACTCGTAACGGATTCGCGGATCGACTGCCGCCAGCGTCACGTCCGCCAGCAGGTTGCCGACCATCAGCATCAGACTGGACAGCAGCAGCATCGTCATCACGACGTACTGATCCTTGTTCAACAAAGAGTCGTACAAAAAAGGCCCGATGGTCGGCAAGCCCAGCACCAGCGAACCGATGATCGTGCCGTTGATCAGTTCGGGAACCTGCAAGCCCGCCAGCGACACGAGCGGGTTGATCGCGTTCCTGACGGCGTGGCGGTACACGACGATGCGTTCAGACAAGCCTTTGGCTCTGGCGGTGCGCACGTAATCCTGGTTCAGCACGTCCAGCATGCTGGCGCGCATCTGGCGTTGCAGGGTCGCAATGTGGTTCGGCCCCAAGACCAGCAATGGCAACCACAGGTGCGAGAGGTGATCGCCGAGCCTGGCCCAACTCCACGGCGCATCGATGTACTGCTTGCTGAACAACCCGCCCACGTTCGTGCCGCCCAGTTTCAGGATGATCGAGACCAGAATCAGCGCCAGCAGGAAATCTGGAACCGCCAGCCCGATGTACCCGGCGAAGCTGGCGGTCGCGTCCGCCGGGGAATTCCGTCTGACCGCCGTGTAAATCCCGAGCGGCACCGCGATCAGCCACGAGAACACCAGCGCCAGCCCGGCGATCTCGATGGTGTAGATGATTCGTTCCCCGATCAAACTGGTGACGGAACGGTTGTTGACGAACGAAAAACCGAAATCCCCGCGCGTCACGATGCCCCAGACCCAGTTGCCGTACTGCACCACCAGCGGTTTGTCCAGTCCGACCTGCACGCGGATGCGTTCGGCGGTCTCCTTGGTGAAGCGCGGGTCCTCGAGGTACGCGTCGATGAAGCTGCCCGGTTGGAGTTGAATCACGAAGAACGACACCGCCGAAACCAATAGAAGTGTCGGGAAGATCGCTAGCACGCGTCGGAAGATGTAAGTCGCCATGGTTCAGTCTCTGGGTTTCGAGTGTGGGTTCGAGTTGTCCGAATGGGCGCTCTGAAGAATCTTTGTCGTTCTTCGTTCCCTGAGAAGACCGTTTGGGACGCGGTTCTCGAGTCACTTATTTTAGCGTGTGGGACGGTGTTCCTAAAACATCTCGAGGGGCGAGGCCACCGTGAAATCGCCCCTCGAGCCAGGTTCACTTCAGGTAGATGATCTGGTTCGTGACGTAACCGGGGATCGGCCCGAGGTTGTACACGAAATTCCCGACCTTGTTGCTGACGGCGGCGATGTTCGCGGCCTTGGCGATCATGATCACCGGCAAATACCGGGCGTTCAGCAACTGCCATTCGTCGTAGAGCGCCTTGCGTTGCGATTGATCCACCAGCGCTTCGGCCTGATCGAAGATCGTGTAGATGCGCTTCTCCCAGCTTTTCATCTTGGTCAGGTCAGGCTTGCTGGCGTCCTTGGTGCGCATGGACTGGTGCCAGTAGTACAACTGCCCGCCGGGTTGCCAGATGGCCTTGCGCAACTGCGGGTCGGGCTGGTTGCCGAAGCCGTAGATCGCGGCCTCGAAGTCACCGGCTGAAAGTTTGGCGAAGACGGCGCTGTTCTGCAAGGGTTGCAAGTTGGCCTTGAGACCGATGGCCTTGAGGTCGTTCTGGATGATCGTGCCGATCGGTGGGCCGTCAAAAAACGCGTTGTCGGTCGGGACGATCAGCGAGAACTCGAGGTTTTTGGTTCCGGCGTTGCGCACGCCGTCGCCGTCGGTGTCCTTCAGGCCCAACGCGTCCAGCGCGGTGTTGGCGGCCTTGAGATCGTACTTCCCCAGGTAGCTGGTCGTGTCGGTGTACCAGCTCGAGACGGGTGCGACGGGCGTTCCCGGCAGGGTCGCCAGGCCGCTGAAGACCTGATCGATGATGCGTTCGCGGTTGACGGCGGGTTGCACGGCCTGGCGGAATTTGTCGTTGGCAAAGACGCGCGCCAGGTCTGCGTCTTTGGCGTCGAAGTTAAAAGACAAGTGCGGTGGCGATCCGAACAGGGCCAGCGCCTTGACGACCTTGAAGGGCGCGCCCTGCGTCTCTGCTTGCTTGAGTTCCGGGAACTGCCCGCCGGTGATGTTCAAGGCGTCCAGGTTGCCCGCCTTGAGCTGTGCCACGCGCTGCTCGGGGGCCTTGATGATCAGGTATTCGAGCTTGTCCAGGTACGGCAGGTGGTTGCCCGCGCTGTCGGTCTTCCAGTAGTTCGGGTTCTTCTCGAGCGTGACTTTCTGGTCGGGCACGTAGTTGGAAAACTTGAACGGCCCCGTGCCGACGATTTCCTTGAGGTCGGTGCCGGTGCCCCAGGGCGTGTTGACATCGGCGGCCTTGGCGCCGCCTTCGGGTGTGAATTTGAGGAGTTTGTGGCGCGGCAGGATGAACAACCGCAGGCTTTGCAAAATCGCGCCGGAGGGCTTGGAGAGCGTGAAGCGCACGGTGTCGGCGTCCACTTTTTCAACTTTGGCATCCGGGAAGTCGGCGGCGGAATTGCCGCGCGCTTCGGTGTTGAAAATAAAGTTCTTGAAGGTAAAAACCACGTCGTCGGCGCTGAAGTCCGCGCCGTCGTGCCATTTGACGGATTTCCGGAGCTTGAAGGTCCAGATCTTGCCGTCCGGGCTGGTCGTCCAGGATTCGGCCAGGTTGGGTTCCAT
This sequence comes from uncultured Deinococcales bacterium, assembly GCA_964244895.1. Classification (GTDB taxonomy): domain Bacteria; phylum Deinococcota; class Deinococci; order Deinococcales; family JAAFIG01; genus CAXTKV01. The sequence continues at coordinate 5,781 of CAXTKV010000042.1, read as the reverse complement.
CTTGTAGGTCTCGAGGTTGTACTCGACCAGGCCCTCGAAGACGTTGCCGATCACGGTGTAAGCGTTGTTGTCGGTGATGCCGTAGTAGTTAAACGATCCGGGGCTGGCGGGCAAGGCGAGCGTGTAGGTGCCGCCCGATTTGCCGATGCTCAGGTTCAGTCCCGGCATCCGGGAGAGCTTGCCGTCCGGCGTGGCCGCCAGCGCGGTCAGCGCCCCGGTGAGCGCGATACCCGTCAGGGTGGCGGTCAACAACGTGGTTCGACGCATTGTTCCTCCTTGAAGATTCCTGGCTCGAGCTTCCTTGAGCCAGCACACCGTTCAGCACGCGTTTTTCTATTCCTCGAGAACATCGTCTGTGACGGTGTTTTGAGCCGATCGCCGAAAAAATAGCTCGAGGGGAACGCTCCCCTCGAGCCTTGACGGTCACTTGAAGTAGTACAGCGGCACCGGGTTGTAACCGGGAATCACGCCGAGCGAGTACACGAAATTCCCGAGCGTGTTGCGCGTGACCGTGATGTTGGCGGGCTTGGCGATCATGATCACCGGCAGGTACTTGGCGGTCAGCACCTGACCTTCGGAGTACAGCGCGGCGCGCACGCTCTGATCGCTCGATTGCGTGCCCTTCTCGAAGATCGTGTACAGGCGCTTTTCCCAACCCGCCATGGCCTTGGTGTTGGCTGGGCCGCCGTCTTTGGTGGGTTGTGTGCTGCGGTGCCAGTAGTACAGGCTGCCGCCGGGTTGCCAGATCGGCTTTCTGAGTTCCGGGTCGGGCTGATCGCCCAGGGCCACGATGATCGCCTCGTAATTGCCCGAAAGTCCCGTGGACAACAGGGTGCTCGAGAGCACGCCCTTGAGGTTCGCCTTGACGCCGATCGATTTGAAATCGTTTTGCAGGATCGTGGCCAGCGGTGGGTAGACGGCAGAATCCGTGCCGTAGGTCAGGCTGAACTCGAGCTGCTTGCTGGCGCTGATGTTGCGCACGCCGTCGCCGTCGGTGTCCTTGAGGCCCAGGTCGTCCAGCGCGGCGGCGGCGGTCTTGAGATCGAACTCGCCCAGGTACTTGCGGGTGTCCGTGTAGAACACGCCTGCGGGCGGCACGCCCATGTGGCCGGGCAGTTGCGCCTGACCGTTGTAGACGCTTTCAATGATGCGTTGGCGGTTGACGGCGGACTGCATCGCCTCGCGGAATTTGTAATTCCCGAAGACCTTGGCCAGATCAGGATCGGCGGCGTCGAAGTTGAAGGCCAAGTGCGGCGGGCTGCCGTAGATCGCGTCCTTGAGCTGCGACACGACCTTGAAGGGTGCGCCCTTGACTTCCTGCTGCTTGAAATCCGGGAACTGCGCGCCGCTGATGTCCAAGGCGTCCAGCGTGCCCGCTCGGAAGGCGGCTTCCTGCGCGGCGGGGCCGACCAGGATCAGGTAGTCGAGCTTGTCGATGTACGGCAGCGGCGTGCCCTTGGAATCGACCTTCCAGTAATCCGGGTTCTTGGTCAAGGAGACCTTCTGGCCGGGCGTGTAACTGCTGAGCTTGTACGCGCCCGTACCGACGATGTCCGAAAGCGGGCTGTTGGTCGCCCAGGCATCGTTGATGTCGGCGGGTTTCGCGCCGCCCTCGACGCTGTATTTCAAGAGCTTGTGCTTGGGCATGATGAAGGTGCGCATCTGCACCAGGAACGCGCCGCTCGAGAAGGGCAACGTGATCCTGACGGTGTACTTGTCCAGTTTTTCAAACTTGTACTTGACGCCGTCCTTTGAAAAGTTGGCGAAATCCCCGCCCTTGGCTTCCGGGTCGGTGATGACCTGATCGAAGGTGAAGATCACGTCGTCGGCGGTGAATTCCGCGCCGTCGTGCCATTTCACGCCCTGGCGCAGCTTGAAGGTGTAGGCCTTGCCGTCCGGGCTGATCGTCCAGGATTCGGCCAGCGCGGGTTCGATCTTGCCGGTTTGTAAGTTGGCTTCGATCAGGCCATCGAACATGTGCTGCGCGATGCGTTGACCGTTGCTGTCGATTGCGCCGTAGTAGTTGAACGTCTGCGGCGAGTTGCCGAGGGCCAGCGTCAGCGTGCCGCCCGCCTTGCCCGCCTGAAGGCCGATGCCCGTGTAGGCGGGCATTTTCTTGGCGCCCTCCGGTGGACCCGCCAACGCGCCCGTCAGGGTGGCTGTCAGAACGCCCAGGCCGACCAATGCTGCGGTGATTCCTTTGTACGAAAGCCCGTTGTACGACTTTTTCATCATCGAACCTCCTGGGGATTGCTGGTTGTAAAACGCGATCAGCTTATACCAGTCCTAGACCACCGAACAAGATGCGCTCGAACGTCTGCGTCCTCGAGCCCGTGCGCTCGCTGCGGTGTGCTCAAATGTTGATGACGGTCGAAAAGGGCCGAGGTGTGAATGAGCTGTGGCTCGAGAGTCGCTTTGGGACGGCGCTTTCTCTGACCTGAGACGCGGTCATCGAACGGTATCGGATGCCCCTCGCGCCGTCGGTTCCGGCTCGAGATTCCGGGCCTGAACTGCGAACGGGCTCGAACATCGACAGGTCTAATACTGGTACAGTAACCCCGAACCATGACCCGAACCGCCCGCACTGATCGCCGCCCGACCGTCCGCGTCGGCTTGCAGGTGACGCTCGACCCGCAGAGTCCGACCCCGGTGTACCTGCAAATCCGGCGCGGGTTGCTGGAACGCATCGATGCCGGAGACCTTCCGGAAGGCAGTGCGTTACCTTCAGAACGCGATCTGGCCGACGCGCTCGGCGTCAGCCGCATGACGGTGCGCCAGGCCTTGCTGGGGCTCGAGGCGGACGGCGTGCTGATCCGCCGCCACGGTTCTGGAACCTACGTCGCGCCGCGCCGGATCGTGCAGAGCCTGAGCGCCCTGACCAGTTTTTCCGAGGACATGCGCTCCAGGGGTTTCGTGCCCGGCGGTCGGGTGCTGTCTTTTGAGCACGGCAGGCCATCGCCCGACGAAGCCCTCTCGCTCGGGCTGGGGCCTTCCGCGCGCATCGCCCGCCTGCGCCGATTGCGCACCGCCGACGGCGCGCCGCTCGCGCTCGAGACTTCAAGCTTGCCCGAGCAGGTCGCCGGAGATTTGCGCCTGGAGGACGTGCAGAACCGCAGCCTCTACGATTTGTTGCGCACCAGAGGTTTCACGCCCCACCGCGCCATCCAGCACCTGCGCGCCGCGCCCGCCGACGCGACCACCGCCCGATTGCTGGAAGTTCCCGAGGGCGCTTCGATCCTGTCGATCCTGCGCGTGACCTGGGATGCGGCTGGCGCACCCATCGAATTCGTTCGCAGCCAGTACCGGGGCGACCGTTACGATTTCGTGGTCGAATTGCAGCCGTCGCATTAAGACCGTCCAGCACAGTGGTTTCTGATTCACAAGAAACATCGTCCAGCACGGTCTTCTCGAGAATCCAGCCTCGAGGTTCTGTGGTCGATGACGCGACCCTCGAGCTGTCACCTGCGCAATCCGTCCGGTTCGAGTTTTTGTCCCGGTGCGTTAACCTGTGCGGGTGAACCTGTTTGTGACGGGCGGCCATGGCCGCATGGGCAAGGAACTGATCCCACAACTCGAGGCTCGCGGCTGGAACGTGACGGCGCCACCGAGCCGCGACCTGGACATCACCGACGAAACCGCCGTGGCAGATGCGCTCGAGGCTGCGCAACCCGATATCGTGCTGCACCTGGCGGCCTACACCGACGTGGCCAAGGCCGAGAAGGAACGCGAGCAGTGCTGGGCCGTCAACGTCGCGGGCACGCGCCACGTCGCGCGGCACGCACCGGGAAGGCTGGTGCATTTTTCCACCGATTACGTCTTCGACGGAGAACGCGGCCTGTACACGGAAACCGACGCGCCCAACCCGAGCAACTACTACAGCCTGACCAAAACCGTGGCCGAGGAAGCCGCCAGGTCTGCCCGTAACGCGTTGATTGTGCGCACGACCTTCAAGGACGCCGTCTGGCGGTACCCCATCGCCTTCGACGATCAATTCACCAGCGCGGATTTCACCGACGTGATCGCTGCGGAAATTCTGTCGTTGATGCTCAACCTTGATCGCGTTCAAGATGACGTGCTCCACGTCGTGACCGAACGCAAGAGCGTCTTTGAACTGGCGCACCGCCGCAACCCCGGCGTGCAACCCGGCTCGAGATCATCCGCCAGGGTTCACATCCCGCCCGATGTCAGCCTGAATAACTCGCGCTGGGGGGCGCTCAAGGCCGGGTTCGACCATGAACAGTGAGACAGGGAAAGCGAAAAGGGGAAAGGTAAAAGTGGAAGTTCAAGACCCCATCGTGCGTCGCGCCTCGAGTATTTTCTTTCACCTTTTGAACTTTCACCCACGCCTTAAACCCCCCCTTAAGGAATCTGGCCTAGACTGCCCCGATGAGCGAGACCCTGATCCCCGTGATCCTGGCTGGCGGCAGCGGCGAGCGCTTCTGGCCGCTCTCCCGGCGCGCCAAGCCCAAGCAATTCCTGGCGCTGGATGGCACGGGACGCAGCTTGCTGCAAGCCACCGCCGACCGCCTGGAACCCCTGTGCGGTGGGCTGGAACGCGTTTACATCGTGACCGGGCAGCAGCACCGGGGCTTGATCTTGGAGCACCTGCCGGATTTGCCCCTGGAAAACCTGGTGGTCGAACCGATGGCCCGCGACACCGCGCCCGCCGTGCTGCTGGCCGCGTTGCGCGTGCGGGCGCACCACGGCCCGGATGCCGTCATGGGCGTGTTCCCGTCCGATCACCGCGTCGGTGATGTGCTGGCCTTTCAGGAGACGGTCGAGGCAGCCGCGCAAGCCGCACGATTGGACGGCGGCATCGTCACGTTGGGCATGACGGCCACGTTTCCCGCGACCGGTTATGGGTACATCGAAACCGACGTTGTGCGCCGCGAGATCGGATCGCACACCGTCCACGAGGTCGCCCGCTTCGTGGAGAAGCCCGACCTCGAGACCGCCGAGCAGATGCTTTCGACCGGACGTTACTTCTGGAACGCGGGCATGTTCATCTTCACCGTGAAAACCATCATCGAGGAATTCCGCGCGCACGCCCCGGAGCTTCTGGATGCGCTCGAACCCGTCGCCAACGGCCCGAGAGCCGCGATGCAGACGGCTTTCGAATCGATCCCCAAATCCCCGATCGACCGCGCCATCATGGAACGTTCCCGCCGCGTGCTGGTCATTCCCGCCAAGTTTGAATGGGACGACCTGGGCGACTGGAACGCCGTGGCCCGATTGATGCAGACCGCCGACCCGAACGTCAGCGTCGGACAGCACCTGGGATTGGACACCTCCGGCGCGATCCTCTACACCACCACCGGCGAGGATTTGATCGTGACCATCGGCCTGGAAGACGTGGTGATCGTGCGCGATGGCAACGTGACCCTGGTGGCCCGCAAGGATCGCACGCAGGACATCAAGAAGCTGGTCGAACGCATGAAGGCCAACCCGGATCTCGAGAAGTACATCTGAGTTTCAGGAACACCGTCTGGGACGCGAATTAAATCACGCGTGCCTGACGGTGTTCTCGGATTTCGAACCACCGTTTGGATCGCTCGAGACGAGGTTTGCCCCTACTTTCGTTAGCGCGCGCTCGAGCTGGAAGCGCGCTTACTTCGAAGCGGGCGCGAAATTCGTCACCGTGTAGACGTAACTCGCGTCCGGAACGTTCTTTTGAGCGTTGATGCTCGAGGGAAAACCGTAGGTCACATCGTAGACCGCGTTCACGTCGTAACCGTTGGCCTGCGCGTTTTCGATGTTCTCGAACAGCTTTTCAACCGGGGC
>CAXTKV010000041.1:15176-30722 GCA_964244895.1 uncultured Deinococcales bacterium | reverse complement strand
TCCAGCACGCATGTTCGTAAACGCGTGCTGGAGCGCGAACAGCCCGGCAGGTGCTCTTCCGTGAGCAAGAACGGTGTCGTTTCGCTTAGACGATGATCGGGAGCGTCTTCAAGCCGCGAATCACGAAGCCGTGGCCGTACTGCACGTCGTTCGTTGCGAGTTTGAAATTCGGGAATCGACGCAACAAGGCGCGCAGCGCCAGGCTCATCTCGAGCCGCGCGAGCGGCGCGCCGATGCAGTAGTGCGTGCCCAGCCCGAAGGTCAGGTGCGGATTATCCGCGCGTTCCAGCCAGAGTTCGTCGGGGCGCTCAAAACGGCGTGGGTCGCGGTTGCCGCTGGCGTACAAGAGCGCGACCTCCTGGCCGCGCTCGAGTTCGATCGCACCACCGCTCGAATCGAACCTCAAATCCTCGAGCACCCAGCGCTCGAACATCGGCAGGGGCGTGTCGTAGCGCAGGAATTCTTCTATGGCAGTCTTCCAGATCGGAGCGCTTTCCTGGGCCTGCACGAGTTGTTCTCTGGCAGCCGGGTTGCGCCCGAGCGCCAGCACGGCGGCGCACGTACCGTTGACGGTCGCCTCGTGGCCCGCGTTCAGGAACAGAATGCAGTTGGCGATCAGCTCGTCCACCGTGAGTTTTTCGCCCCGTTCTTCCACCTGCACCAGCGCGCTGATCAGGTCGTCCCTGGGCGCGATCCGCCGCTCCTCGACCAGGCCGCGCAGCATGTCACCAAACTCGAGCACCGCGCTGGAGGCGGCCTCGACTTCCGCATCGGAGTAACCCAGTTCGTAGAGCTTGACGATCGCGGCGCTCCACGGGCGCAACTTCGCGCGGTGTTCTTCCGGGACGCCCAGCAGTTCCGCGATCACGACCACGGGCAAGGGTTCGGCCAGGTCAGCGTGAACGTCCAGGCCGTTCGGGCTCGTTTTCTCGAGCAAGCCGTCCACCACCGCCGCGATGCGTTCGCGCAACGATTCGACGCGGGAGACCGTGAAGGCTTTCTGCACCAACGCGCGCAGACGCGTGTGGTCGGGGGGTTCGCGGTCCAGCAGGTGCAATTCCTGGAAGTCATCGAAGGGCTTCTGCTTGGGGTTCGGCGGTGGCCAGCCGAGTTCATCGCGGCTCAATACGTGCGTGATCTGGCGTCCCAGACGGCGGTCTTTGAGCAACGCAGAAATATCGTCGTGGCGCAACACGAACGTTTTGTGGTACGCGTCGTCGCGGTAAACGGGTTTTTCCTCGCGCAGGATTTTCAGCGTCGGGTACGGATCGCGGATGAAATCGGGATCGTTGAGATCAAAATGGTGCTCGAGCACGAAAGAACCCCCTGACCGATGGCCGCAATCGTTCCGCAATCTCGAGCGAAGCGATGGATCGGCTCGGCTCCATCCTGCCACGCCTCGTTCCGGGTGTCATTGACGCCCAGAACGTGGACGCCCAGAGCGTGGACGCCCAGAACGTGCGCCTGAACCTGGCCGGATGTCGGGTTTCGTGAGACGATAGGATCGAACGTGCCGCGCCTTCTTCCCTATTCTCGAGCCGCTTTGAACCCATGACCCGCCGACGCAGATCACCGCGAACCAGTTGGGCTTCCGCCTTCAGGCGATCCAGGCAGCGCGCCCGCGTGGCCTTCGGCTTGATCGTGGTGTTCCTGGTGGCGCAACTGGTGTGGTGGCTGGTGTTTCAGCGCAATTTGATCGAGGATTCGATGATGCGCACCACCGTCTCGTGGGCGCGCGACGCGCGGCTGGCGCAGAACCTGCTGGATATCGCCCCGATGGCCCAGAAGCCCGCCCTGCGCGCGAGACTGCGGCTCGAGTACCCGCACCTGAACCTGGACGGGAAGCCCGTCAGCGTCGATGCGAACGCGTCCAAGGCGTACATCGGCAAGCAAAAAGGCTACTTGCGGATGTTCACCTACGAAGGACCGTTCTTCATCCTGGTGATCCTGGTCGGTCTGTGGGTGGTCGCGATGAGCTTGCGCTCCGATCAGGAACTGCGGCGGCGCCAACAGAACTTTTTAATGGCCGCCACCCACGAATTCCGCACGCCGATCAGCACGCTGCGTTTATTGATTGAAACCTCCCAGTACCGCGAGCTCGCGCGCGCCGCGCAACTCGATTACCTGGGACGCATGGAACTCGAGTTGCGCCGCCTTCAGGACGTGTCCGAGCGCGTGCTGGCGACCGCACGCTTGGAACAGGGCGCGCCATCGCCAGAAATCGCGGTGCGCGACCTGCGGACAGTCGTGCAGGAGTTGATCGATACCCAACGCGCATCGCTCGAGGCTCGAGGGGCGCGCATCGAGGTCGAAGGCTGGGGCGCGCCGATCCCGGTCAGGCTCGATTCCGGCGCGTTTGCCATCGTGCTGGGAAACCTGCTGGACAACGCCGTCAAATACGACCCGAGCGATGAAAAACCCGTGATGGTCAAGCTTGAAATCCGCGCCAGTCTCGCGCTGGTCAGCGTCGAGGATCGGGGCATCGGCATCGACGCGAAGGAGATCCCGCACATCTTCGACCAGTTCTACCGCGTCGGTAACGAACTGACGCGCGATGCTCGAGGGCTGGGCCTGGGCTTGTACCTGGTCAAGTCGATCACGGAAGTGTTGGGCGGACGCGTGCGCTGCGAACGGCTCGGGCAGGGCACGCGCTTCACGATCAGTTTGCCGCTGGCCGCCCAGGAATCATCCGTGCCCGAACCCGCGCCGAGACCCGCGTGAAGCACGCGCCGGAAACGCGCCGGGTTCGCGTGCTGATCGTCGATGACGAACCCGCGATGGCTCAGGTCCTGGCCGAGAACCTGATCTCGGACGGCATCGAGGCCGTCACCGCCGCCGACGGCGAGCGCGGGCTGGACTTGTGGCAATCGCTCGAGCCGGATCTGGTCGTGCTGGACGTGATGATGCCGTGCATTTCCGGCTTCGAGGTCTGCCGACGAATGCGCGCGGCGGGCAGCCGAACGCCCGTGCTGTTCCTGTCCGCCAAAGGTCAAAAAGAGGATCGCGTCACCGGCCTGGAGGTCGGCGGCGATGATTACCTGGTCAAACCCTTCCACCTGCCCGAATTCATGCTGCGCGTCACGAACATGCTGCGCCGCCAGGAGTGGTTCCGGCGCGACCTGAAAGCGGGCGGCCACCAGGATGATCATATTTTCCGGTTCGGCGGGCACAGCATCGATTTTCAGGCGTGGACGGTGACCCTCGCTGATGGTCGCCGGGAAACCCTGAGCGAGCGCGAATTGATGATCTTCCGGTTGCTGGTCGAACGCGCCAATCAGGTCGTCAGCCGCGACGAGATTCTGGATGTCGTCTGGGGTTCCGACGCCTTCCCGTCCAGCCGCACCGTGGATAATTTCGTGGTGCGTCTGCGCAAGCTCTTCGAGCCCGACCCGTCGAGCCCCGCGTACCTGCACACCGTCTGGGGCGTCGGCTACCGCTTCACGCCCTCTGGCGACGCAGATTCCGACAACGCGCAGGGTTGATTCCAGATTCCCGACGGATTGCCCCGGAAGTCTCGTTTGACGGCACCGTCCAGCAAACGTCGTCTCGAGATCAAGAAACACCGTTCTGGACGGTCTTCTCGAGCAGCGGGCGCTGTTGGGCGGCTTCGCTTGCGGGGCGCTTCGGGCTGAATGTCGACGGCGGTCTTGGCGCACTCGAGAACCCCGAGAAGGACTCTTTGCGTGGGCTCTCCAGTCCGAGCGACGGCGAAAGATGCTTCGTGCCCAGCATCACAACCCAATGGGGCTCGAGGCTGCAGAACCCGCGCCGCCGCACCGTTTGTCCCAGACGGACGGGCGTACACTGCGGGAGTTTTGGAGGTTCGACTGTGAATTTCGCTGATCTGTTCGTACTCGCGCGGCGGGGACTCTCGAGAAGGCCCGTCAGGACGCTCCTGACCGTGATCGGTATCGTGGTGGCAGTCGCATCGATGGTGATTTTCTTGTCGCTGGGCGAGGGCTTCCGGCGCGCGCTGGGCAAAGAGATCGGCAACGTCGGACCGGACATTCAGGTCAGTTTGCAGGGCAACGAATCGTCCAGCGTCTTCGGCAGCCCCATTCCCGATGTACCCCTCGAGAACGCGCAGAAGTTCGAGGGCGTGGCGCAGGAATTGGGCATCACGCAGGTCATCCCGTACATCCTGACGGCGCGCGGCAGCTTCACCGGGCAGGGTTACTTGATCGCGGGTTACCCGTTCGAGCGCACGCCGCTGACCGACATCTACCCGAGCCTGAAACTGGCCTCCGGACGGACGTTCACCGCGCAGGACGCTCAGGCCAGCATCGCGGTGATCGGCGCGCAGGCCGCCAAGACCGCCAACCTCAAACTGGGCGACGAACTGCGTTTGAACCGGGGCGCTCGAGTCAAGGTCGTCGGCGTGCTGGAAAAAGGCGATGGTTTCACCGATTCGTTCATTTTCGTGCCGTTCCAGACGCTCGCCAACGCCATCGGCATTCAGGGACGGGCGACCGGCATCGCGCTCAAACTTTCCGATTCCGGCAACGCCCGCAAGGTCGCGGACACGCTGAATGCGCGCTTCCCGGATCTGTCCGCCAAGACGCAGGGCGACGTGCTGAAGATTCTGGACAAGGCCATCGCCATCGGTGACGCCTTCCGCTTCGGCATCAGTTTGATTTCGTTGATCGTCGGCGGTCTGGCGGTGGCCAACACCGTCATGATGGGCGTCTACGAGCGCACCCGCGAGTTCGGCGTGATCCGCGCCATCGGCGCGAAACCGAGTTTCGTGTTCAGTCTGGTGGTGCTCGAGAGCATGCTGCTGGCCTTAATCGGCGGCGCGGGCGGCGTGGTGCTGGGCTACCTGGGCACGCTGGTCGTGAATTTCGCGGTGCGCGACCTGGTCAGCGTCGCCATCGCCGCCGTGACCTTCCGGCTGGTGCTGCTGGCGGTCGGGGTGGCGGCGGTGCTGGGGTTGGTGTCCGGTTTGCTGCCCGCGCGCACGGCCAGCCGACTGGTGATCACCGAAGCGTTGGGGCGGAATTAGTGTGAACAACGTCCAGGACGGTATTCTCGAGGCGGCGCGGGTCGGGAAGGGTACCATGAAAACGATTCTTGAAGCCAGGGACATCTCGAAGGTCTACCCGAGCGGTGAGGCGACCGTCACGGCGCTGAACCACCTGTCTTTGTCGTTCGAGGCCGGACGCATCACCGCCATCGTCGGCCCGAGCGGGTCGGGCAAAAGCACGCTCTTGAACCTGCTGGCGGGTTTCGACCGACCGTCCAGCGGAGCCGTGCTTCACGATGGGAACGATCTTTCAAAAATGGCAGAACCGGAACTCGCCTCGTACCGCTTGAAGCACTTCGGGTTCATCTTTCAGAGCTACAACCTGGTGTCCATTCTGACCGCCCAGGAAAACGTGGAATTGCCGCTTTCACTGGCCGGGATGCCCAGGGCGGAACGCACGAGGGTTTCCGGGGAGTTGCTCAACCGCGTCGGGCTGGAAAAGCGCACGACCCACTTCCCGTCCCAGCTTTCCGGCGGCGAGCAGCAGCGCGTGGCGATCGCCAGGGCGCTGGCCACCAACCCGAGCGTGCTGTTCGCTGATGAACCGACGGGCAACCTGGACACGAAAACCGGCACGGAAATCCTGGAGTTGCTGACCGAACGCGATTCGGGTTCGGAGGCGCGCACGCTGATCCTGATCACGCACGACATGAACGTCGCGGCGCGAGCGGATCGGATCGTTCACATCCGCGATGGGCAAGTTGAAAAGGAAGCTGAAGCGGTCGCGCACTAAATACCGTCCAGCACGCAAATCTCGAGCCTCGAGAAACCGCGTGCTGGACGGTGTTCTCAGGGCTTGAACTCGAGGATGCGCGCGGGGCAACGGCTGGTCGAGACGCTCAGAACTGATTTCGGGCGGCCCGAGAAACCTTTATTTCGTTCAGGATCTCGCCGTCGCAGAAGGCGATAACGACATCCAGCGGACGTTTCGGGTTCGGGATACGGCAAAGATTCATAGCTTCTTCGTCGCGCCTCCTCGGAATGACGGGATTTGGGCTCGAGCGGGCGTCTGTGGTCGCAGCCGAAGCTCCCCGAGGCGGCGACCTCGCGAGGCTCGAAGCGTCAAAATCGCGTCTGAAAGCCGGAAACGCACGTTCCTCACGGGACTCAGCCCGACGCGCTGATAGAATGAACCGGACGCTTATGCAGGATACGACGCAAACCCTGAACACCATGACTTTCGACCCGGAGCAGAAGTCTGCCACCGAATCCAAACCTCGGCTGGTGGCGCGCGGACTGGTCAAACGCTACGGGCGGCGCGAGGTCGTGCGCGGCGTGGATCTGGAACTCGAGCGCGGCGAGATCGTGGCGCTGTTCGGCCCGAACGGGGCGGGCAAAACCACCACGTTTTACATGATGGTCGGTTTCGTCAAACCCAACCAGGGTTCGATACAGCTCTCCAACCAGGACATCACGCGCCTGCCCATGCACCTGCGCGCCCGGCTGGGGTTGGGTTACTTGCCGCAGGAAGCCAGCGCCTTTCGGCGCATGACGGCCCGCGACAACCTGCTGGCGATCCTGGAATACCAGAACCTGAGCACCCAACAGCGCGAGAACCGTGCCGACGAATTGCTGGAAGAATTCAGCCTCGCACCGCTGGCCAACAACCTGGCGTACACGCTTTCGGGCGGTGAACGCCGCAGGCTCGAGATCGCCAGATCCTTGACCACCAACCCGGATTTCATTCTGCTGGACGAGCCCTTCACCGGCGTCGATCCCAAGAGCGTGCGCGAGATTCAACGATTGATCCGCGACCTGCGCGAACGGCGCGGCCTGGGCGTGTTCATCACCGATCACAGCGTCCGCGAGACGGTCGCGTTGACGGATCGGATTTATTTGATGTTCGACGGGTTGGTCAAATTTCAGGGCACGCCAGACGAGTTCTCGCGCGACGAGGACGTTCGCAAATTCTACCTGGGCGACGATTTCGAGCTTTGAAGCGCGAGGGGTGAACTGAGCATGACATCAGTCTCGAGTCTTTTCGCATCCTCGTTGAATTCGTCTCGTGCGCCGGGTTCCCGTGACCGACGCGAACTGGCGGTGCCGTCCAGCGCAGCATCAATTCGATGCCGTCCAGCACGGTGTTCTCGGGGTGCGCCGTGATCTGGGTGATCCTGCTGTTGTCCGTCGCCGCGCTCGGTGGCTTGATCGCTTACGCGGGTGACACGGTCGGGCGGCGCATCGGCAAGAAGCATTTCAGGTTGTTCGGCTTGCGCCCCAAAACCACGGGCTTGCTGATCGCGGTGCTTTCCGGCGTGGCAGTCGCACTGGTGACGGTCGGCACGGTCGCACTCTTGGCGCGCAACACGCTGGACAACGCGATCAGGGCGCAAGAAATTCGGGCGAACCTGGAAACCGCCAGAGGCCAACTGGGGCTGGTCAACCGCGAATACGCCAGCGCCAAACGCGATCTGGAACAGGCCAAGACCGCCCAGATCACCCTGGAAGACCAGCTCGCCTCGAACCGGGCGCAATTGACGGCCAAACAGCAGGAACTCTCGAGTGCGGTTGACCTGTTCGGGCGCCTGAAGACGCGTGCGGACGAACTCGAGGCGCAGAACAAAAGCTCAAGCGTCAAACTGGCCGAACGCGACGCGGCCCTCAAAGCCATCGAAGCGCAACGTCGGGATCTGAGCGCCAAAATCGTGGAACTCGGCCAGAAACGCGATCAGCTTCAAAGCCGGATCGCCAGGTTGACCACCGAGAAACAAGATTTCGAGAAACGCTACGAAACCAGCCAAGCGCGATTGACCGCCACCGAAACGCGCCTCGCCTCGAGCCAGACGCGCGTCAACGCGACCCAGGCCAGGCTCGACAAGCTCGAGACGCAAGTGCGCGACTTCGAGGCTTCGCGCAGCACGCTCGAAGGCGACATCAACGAACTGATCCAGACCAAAGCCAACCTTGAAAAATCCAACCAGGATTTGCAATCGCAAAACACGCAACTGGAAAAGGAACTGGCCGACATCGATCAGAATCTCAAGGAAACCAGAACCGCGCTGACGCTCGCCACGCAGGGCGAATTCATCTACCGCCGCAACGAACTGATCGTCCAGGCCGTACTGCCCGAGGGCTCACCCGATCAGGTCAGGTCGAAGCTCAACAGCGTCGTGCGCCAGGCCAGCCTGATCGCGGAATCGCGCGGCGCGGCGCGTGGTAAATCATTGATGCTGCTGCCAAACAACGACCTCGAGCCCTTTGTGGCGCAGGCCATCCGCAACGGCGGGCCGGATCTGGTGATGGTGCGCGCCACGCGCAACCTGACGCGCGGCCTTCAGGTTCCCGTGACGCTCGAGCTGCGTTCCAACCGCACGCTGTACCTGGCCTCGCAGCCGATCCGAACCCTGGAACTGACGCTCGGCGCGGCGGGTAACGCACCCAAGGCCAGCGACACCCTGGAACGCTTGCAGGGCGTGCTGCGCGATGTCCGCAACGATTTGCGCACCAAGAACGTGCCCGTCGAGAACATCAACCCGCCCGACGTGATTCCCGACGAGGAAGTCGCCGAATTCGCGGATCGTCTGGGCACGCTGTCCGGCACGGTCGTGATCGGCGTGGCGGGTCGTCAGGACGTGCTGCCTTCCGGGCCGTTGCGTTTTTACTTTTTCATTCTGCGCTGAAAAACACCGTCCTGGACGGCAAAAAACGCATCTCGAGCAATGTGTCACGGGCGGTCTTCTCGAGCCATCGCAAGTTCTGGGGCGGTTCAGGTCTTCAGGAAGTAGTGATAGAACTCCTCGTCGCGCACGAAACCCGCGCGTTCGTAGAGTTTCTGACCGGACGCGTTGGTGATGGCCGTGGAAAGGGACAACCCTTTCGCGCCGAATTCCGTGGCAAAACCCGCGGCGCGTTCGATCAGGCGCTCCCCGACGCGCTGACCGCGCATCTCGGGCACGATGTACAGGTCGTTCAGCACCCACAGGCGCTCGGTGCTGACGCTCGAGAAGGACGGGTAGAGTTGCGTGAACCCGACCGGGCGCGAGTGCGCGTAGGCCAGAAAGACCACGCTTTCTCGGAGGTACAGGCGTTCGCGCAAGAACGCCTGGGCGCGTCCCAGGTCGCTTTTTTGCCCGTAGAACACGCGGTACGCGTCGAACAACGGCGCGAGGTCATCGAGTTGATCCAGGGTGGCGATGATGATTTCCACGGGAACCTCCGGTCGGTATCCGATGCTCCGGCTGCGGCATGAAATCGGTGTGAATGCCGTTCAGGTCGTGATCCAGTGTTCGATGCTCAAAAACTGCGTCAGCCCGAGCGATTTCGCCAGCCAGGGCGAACTGTTCCTCGCGGTCTCTCGCTCGAGGTAGAAAATAGCGTCCCGAACGATGTTATCAGTCATGAACACCGTTCAGGACAGGATGCTCGAGATCGCGGCGTCGGCATCGAGAATCTGCGCGAATTCCCTGGAAAGGCTGGTGACGTGAACGCGGTGAATCAGTTCAGCGGGGTAGCGCGTGCCGTCCGGGTGAACGCGGTCGTAGGTCCAGTTGGCGTCGTCCACGAACAGCGTTTCAAAACCCAGGTTGCCCGCCATGCGCGCGGTCGTGGTGCAGCAGTGATCGGTCTGAACCCCGCAGATCACGACCGTCGCGATCCCCGTTTCGCGCAACTGCGCTTCCAGATTGGTGCCAATAAATGCGCTGTTGACGGACTTCAGGATGATCGGCTCGCCATTCATTTCTTGCGCCTCGGGTTTCGGCTGGTGTCCGGGATGATCCATCCTGAGCGGCGAGCCCGGTTCCGCGCTGGCGTGCCGGACGTGAAAAATCGGCGCGCGAGCCTTTCGGAAAGCCGCGATCAAGCGCGCGATATTCGCTTCCGCGCCGGGGTTGTTGCGCGCCCCACCCCAATGTTTCAGGTCGTCCCAGGCGAGTTGCACGTCGATCACGATCAGGGCCGTCGTGTTGCGGTTCACGATTCGCTCCGTTTGTGCCAGGCGTATTCCATCTGCCGCGCGGTGGCCTGGGCGAGTTCCAGACCCAGCAATCGTTCGACCAGGTGCAGGCTCATGTCGATGCCCGCAGAGATGCCTGCAGAGGTCACGATGCGCCCCTCGTCCACCCAGTGAACGCCGCGCTGGACGCGCAGGTTGGGGAAGTCGCGCTCCAGCTCGTCGCAGTCCTCCCAGTGCGTCGTGACGCGCTTGCCCTCGAGCAAACCGGCTCTGGCCAGCAGGAACGCGCCCGTGCAGACGCTGGCGGTGAGTTCTGCGCTTCGGTCGGTATTCTCGATCCACTCGATCGCGTCGGGTTTCTCGAGTTCCGCCGTGACCACGCCGCCCGGCACGATCAGCAGGTCTATTTTTGGGTGATTCGTCAGGCTGAAATGCGGTTGCACCAGCAGGTCGGCTCGGGCGTGAACCAGGGCAACACCGGACACGGTGAAGACCTCGAAGGCGTTCGGGGCGTCCGGTTCCCGGCGGCGCTTGACGCGGGCGGCGGTGCTGAAGACCTCGAACGGCCCGGCGAAATCCAGGACTTCGACCTCGTCGAAGATGTAAATACCGACGTTCACGGTGATCCCTTTCGGTTGAACTGCTCGAGAAGACCGTCCCAGACGCTGTTTGTTGATGCGAAGAAAACACCGTGCAGGACGGTGTTCTCGCTCATCCTCGAGAACCCGAACCAGCCGCCCGCACGTCTCGAGGTCGCAGCGTTGATGGTTCCAGACCAGATAAACCCATCGGGAATCATTGCGCCGCTCGCCGGGAATACTCGGCGGGTGCGAACACCACGACGACCTTCAGGGTTTCGGTGATGCTGTGAAAGCGGTGCTCCAGATGCGCGGGCACGTAAACCGTGTCGCCGGGCGCGAGATCGAAATCCTGCACGCCCACCAGAATCTTCGCGCGGCCTTCCAGCACGACGTAAATCTCGTCCTCGGTATGCGGGCTTTGCGGGTCGGTGCTGCCCGCTTCCAGGCTGTACAACCCCGCGCTGATGGCGGGTTCGCGCAGGAATTCCAGGTACAGTTTGCCCGCGTCCCGGCGCGCGTTCTCGAGAGGCTTGAGTGACCAGACGCTCATGCGGCACCTCCTGAATTGGTACTCGAAGTGAACTCAGAGACGGGCACGCCTCGAGCAACAATCCGCGTGATGCCCAAAGAACCATTTAGCCATCCACAAACAGTGTGCTCGCGGCCTCGAGCGCGGTCGCGTCCAAAAGCACGTCGCCGGGTTTGGAACCGTTGCCCAGCACGCTGCCGCCCCAGCGCGCGCGCATGTAATGGGCGCTCGAGCGCAAGGTGGCAAAGAGCGGTTCGGCCTCTTCAGGGTCGCCGCTCGAGGCGCTGATCGCCCAGAGGGTCTTGTCGGCCATGCGCGCTCTGAACTCGAGCTGTTGCCCGTCCAGTTGTGGCACGCGCATCCAGGCGCTCCACTCGTCCAGGTACCGCTTGGCGGGCGCGGGCAGGCTGTACCAGTAGACGGGCGCGACGAAGACGAGATCGGTCGCCTTCAACGTCGCCTCGAGCAGCGTCCTGGCGTGACCGACGGGCTCCGGGTACGCACCGAGGCTGTGGCGGATGTCCACAAACGGCGGTAAAGGCAGGTCGTTCAGCCGCAACCAGACCTGAGATGCAACCTTGGGCAGGTGCTTCGCAGCCTGCTGCGCCAGGAGTTCCGTGTTGCCGTCCGCTCGGGCGCTGGCGATCAGGAACAAGAAATTTCGCGTGGGTTTCAAGGATACTCCCTCTGGAACGGTGTTCTCGAGTTTTTAGGGGATCGTTTAGAGCGCGGGTTTCTGACGGATGCTCTGCGCGTAGACCACGAAGCCGACGCCGGAAAGGATCAACGGCAACGCCACGAACGCGTTCCAGGAAAAGCGTTCGTGCAAGAAAACCGTGCCGAGCGCCAGCGCCACGAAGGGATTGACGTAAGCGTAAGACGTGGCCAGGCTGGGCCGCACCCGAGAGAGCAGGTACGTGTAGGCGTTGAAGCCGATCAGCGACCCGAAAATCATCAGGTACACCACCGCCAGCACGGACTCGAGCGGCGGAGGGCCGGCCATGCGTTCACCGAACACGACGCTCATCAAAAGCGCCCACACCCCGCCCGCGAACATCTGCACGGCGCTCGACATCATCGGGCTGGGCAAGGTCAGGCGGCGGCTCCAGATCGAACCGAAGGCCCACAGCATCGGCGAGCAGAAGATGATCAGCGCGCCCAACGGTGCGCCCCGAAAGTTCCCCTCCAGCGAGAGCAGCAGCACCCCGACCAGCCCGACGCCCAATCCGGCCAGCTCGAGCTTGCGCGGGCGCACGCCCCAGACGGCGCTCCAGATCGTCGCCCAGATCGTGACGGTCGCCACCGCGATGGCCGAAAGCCCCGTCGCCACCCCGAGCGATTGCGCAATCGTCACCAGCACGTTGCCGCCCGTGACCATGATCACGCCGAGTCGGGCCGCGTTCCAGATCTCCAGGCGGTTCGGGTGCGGTGCGCCGCGCCAGCGCATGAAGGCGTACATCAGCGTGCCGGTCGTGATGAAGCGGATCGCGTTCATCAAAAAAGGTGGGAATCCATCGACCGCCACCCGCATGCCCAGGTAGGTGCTGCCCCAGACCAGGTACAGCGCCCCGAGCGCCAGCGGAATCAACCAACGGTCAACGTTGGGGGCGGTTCGTTCGCGCGGTTCGATGGCGGAAGGCTCGAGCATAGCGGGCTGAATCGGCGGGTTTTCGGTGGGCACGTCGACCTCGAAGGGTGAATGACTGGAGTTTCAGGCGTCGGGTACGGTGTTGTATGCGCCCAGACGGGATCATCAGAATACGCGATTCAGTCTATTCTCGAGATGGTCAACGCGAGCCTCGGGCGTTTTCGGGCGCGTCCGATCTCAGCGCGTCCGATCTTAGCGAGCCCGCAGCCTTCGCGCTCTGCGCGTACATCACCACGCCGACGCCGACCAGAATCACGGGCAGCGCCGCGTATGCCCAACCCGTGACGCGCTCACCGCCCAGCAGCACGCCCAGAATCACGGCCACGACCGGGTTGACGTAAGCGTAAGACGTGGCCACGGCGGGGCGGGTGCGCTCCAACAAGAAGATGTAGGCCGTGAACGCGATCAGCGACCCGAACGTCACCAGGTACACCCAGGCGATCACCGCCTGCGCGCTGAACACCGGGTTGACGCGTTCACCCGTCAGCAGACTGACCGCACCCAGCGCCAGCCCGCCGAAGGACATCTCCACGGCGGTCGCCATCGGGCCGACGGGCATGGAGAGGCGCTTGGACCAGATGCTCCCGAAAGACCACAACAGCGGCGCGCACACGACCAGCAGCAAACCCAACGGGTTCGCGCGGAAGTCGCCCTCGAGCGAGAGCAGCGCCACGCCCGCGAAACCCAGGATCATCCCGACCAGCTCGAGCCCGCGCGGACGCTGACCCCAGAGGGCGCTCCAGCCCGCCGCGAACAATGGCGTGACCGCGATCACCGTCGCCGCCAGGCCGGAACCCACGCCCCTGCTCTCGGCGAGCGCGACCAGGCCCATGCCGCCGACCATTAAGAACACGCCGACCCGCGCCGCGTTCCAGACCTGACGACCGGATGGGTTTCTGGCGCCACCGACGCGCAGGATCGCGTACAGGATCAAGCCCGCGACCACGAAGCGCGCACCCATGGCCGCGAACGGCGGGACATCCTTGACCACGAAACGAATCGCCAGGTAGGTGCTGCCCCAGATCAGGTAGACCGCTGCCAGACTGAACGGGATGAGCCAGCGGTCGCGGTTCGAGGAAGGGACAGGAACCGCGACCGACTGACTCATACACGAAGTCTATCCGGTCGTTTTGAACCAATTCAATACGCCATCCGGTGTATTACTTGAATTGCCGAATTTTGTTCGGTAAGCTGTTCGGCATGACCAGTCCGATTGACACCACCGACCGCGCCATCCTGATGGCGCTGCAACACGATTCCCGTCAAACGTACCAAGAAATTGGAACGCAGGTCGGGCTGGCCGCCGCGAGCGTACACGACAGGGTCAAAAAGCTCGAGAAGCGCGGCCTGATCGCGGGTTACGGCACGAAAATCAACCCGGACGCGCTGGGCTTATCCACGCTGGCCTTCATTCAAATTCGGCTGGAAAACCAGACGAATTGCATGGCGGTCGCACCGAATTTCATTCAGTTCCCGGAAGTCGAGGAATGCCACAGCGTCGCCGGGGACGTGGACGTGATCCTCAAGGTGCGCAGCCACGACCCGCACAGCCTGGAGCAACTGCTGTACCGCATCAAGCAGGTTCCCGGCGTGGCTCGAACGACCACGCTGGTGACGCTGTCTACCGCCTTCGAGAACCGCCCGATTCAGCCATCGGAGGCTGAATGAAACTCGAGCACGAACGGCCTGCCCGAGACTCGCGTTGCACGAGAAGCGAAGCTCGAGATCGCGGCTGAAATATCCAAATCTTGAAGAATGCCTTTCTTTTAGGGAGGCACAGACCTCCTGCGAAAGTCAGTCCCCAGAAGGTGTTGACGCGAGGGCAACCATCAAGGTTGCCCCTACAGGGCAAGGTTTTGGAGGGGTAGGGCTTGTCCCTACCCCACCTCAGGACGTGTTCGATTACTTTCACAGCAGGTCTCATCGATCGCGCCATGCGCGCCGAACGAATTTGCAGCGCCCCTTCATCCGGAGAACGATCGAGCAGTTCGATCATCAAAATAAAAACCACCGTCCTGGGCAGTGTTTCTCGAGCGCATGAATCTGCGCGCCGGACGGAGTTTCTCGAACATCAAGAAAAAGACACCCTCGCGGGTGTCCTGGCATCAATTTGATCGGGTTACTCGAGCGGTTTGCGTTCGCGCCGAGCCTCGCGGCGAACTTTCGGGTCCAGGCCGATCATCAAGAAGAAATTCTCCAAGGCGTTTTCCTTGCCCTTGTAATCCGCGTGCGCATCCTCGGCGGTTCCGTTCAGGAACGGCAGCGTCTTGTACATGTCCAGCGCGCGATCCACGACATCTTCGGGTGCGACCTTCTCGGCCATCTCGGCGAGTTCACCGTAGACCTCGCGCCTCGCTTCGGCGTGAACCAGGAAGGCATCCGGGCTGGGCGTCTCCGGGGCGCGCAGCACGTCCTGCTTGGCGATGCGACGATAGTGCTTGAGTCCGCGCAGAATTTCTTCGCTTGAAAGCACGACTTTCACGCCCAGCACGCCCCTTTCAATGTGAAGCCGCCCAGGATTGATTCCATGCGGCGGCAGGATGCGGATGGATTGCACGGCTCTGTTTTCATCGTGGCTCGAGTATACGAGTGCTTGAAAAACCGTGTCAACGGCGCACCGCACATGGTCGGCGTTTCGGGTGATCATGCACGAGAACACCGTCCAGCACACGGATTTTGATTTGCGTGCTGAACGGTGCTCCAATCATCTGAGGGCTCGAGCATGAGGATCAGGAAGGGTTTCGATGCTCGAAGTGACGCGTCGAGCATCGAGCGCATATCGAAACGAGGCTCGAGAACGGTCGTGTTGACTCTGGCCCGAGACGACGGATCGGTTCTCGCACGAGACGACGGATCGGTTCTCGCACGAGA
>CAXTKV010000041.1:0-15076 GCA_964244895.1 uncultured Deinococcales bacterium | reverse complement strand
CCCGAGACGACGGATCGGTTCTCGCACGAGACGACGGATCGGTTCTCGCACGAGATACCGGGTTCTCGCACGAGATCGAACCTCGCGTCTCGCGCCACGTTAGACTCGCGCGGTGATCGCCACAAAAGACAACCCGGTCGCGCTCGGCGTGATCGCGGCCATCGCGGCGAGCGCCATCTGGGGCGGAATGTACGTCGTTTCGAGGGTCGTGCTGGGCGTCGTACCACCGATCACGCTGGTGATGATCCGCATGTTGATCGCGTTCGTAACGTTGATCGCGTACCAACAGGTTCGCGGTCAGGATTGGCGTCTGCCGCGCGCGGTCTGGGGTCGGGTGCTGGCGATGGGGTTGGTCGGGAACGCCTTTTCGATCACGGCGCAGTTCATGGGGACATCCCTGGCGGGCGCCGCCCTGGGGTCGCTGATCACGACCGCCTCGCCGTTGGTGACGGTCGCGCTCTCGAGCGCGCTGGGGCACGAGAAGGTCTCCTGGCGGGCCTGGGCGGGCCTGGGATTGGGTCTGGTCGGCGTGCTGCTGTTGTCCGGCAACTCGAGCGGCGCGAGTCTGGCGGGCATCCTGTGGTTGCTGGCGGCGGCGGTCTCGTGGGGCGCGCTGGGTTTGATCGGTGGGCGCGTGGTGGATGCCTACGATGCCGCGACCGTGACCGCCTGGGCCAGCCTGATCGGTGGACTGGCGACCGCCTGCCTGGTGCCGTGGGAGCTTTCCAACCACACGATTGGAACCATCACACCGGGCGTGATGCTGGGCATCCTGTACATCGGCGTGGTCTCCACGGCGGTCGCGTTCGCGGCCTGGGTTTACGGCGTCTCGAGGGCGGGTTCGGTGCTTTCCGGCATCGCCTTTTTCGCGCAACCCGTGGTGGGGGCGCTCCTGGGCGCACTCCTGTTGGGTGAGGCGCTCGGGCCAGCGTTCGCGTTGGCGGCGGTGCTGCTGTTCGTCGGCGGTCTGATCGCCCGAAGTTAAGCGAACACCGTTCTTGCGCCATCAGACAGCACCTCTCGGGATGCCTCTCAGGCCGCGTGCTCGAGACGGGATGTAGACTCGATTCATGGAACGAATCGACTGGCGCGCGCTCGAGGAACGCATCGGCCTGGAAGACCTGCCCAGCTTTCACCGCGCCTTCCTGACTTCCAGGGGCGTGGCGGACGCCCAGGAGATGTTCTTGCGGCGCGTTCAGCAATCCGTCGAGCGGGAACTGAACAAGCTCGTGCAGCAGGGAATGGCCTCCAGGGAGAACGATCGCGTGTTGGTGGATCGAAGCGCCCTGGAGGGCGTCAAGTTACCCGACGGGCGCGCCGCACTCGAGATCTGAGGCTCGAGATCTGAAGGGCAGCCCGGTTCACACAGCCTTCACCCTCAGGGGCGCAGAATGCGGCTTCATGACCCTGCCGCATTCCATGGCCGAAACCTTTGAGCTCCTCCAGCAGCACCGCGCGCGGCTCGCGCTGGTGTTCCTCGGCGTGCTCGCGCCGCTCCTGATTTTCGGCAAGCTCGCCAACGAAGTCTGGGAACGCGAGGGCTTCAGCTGGGACAAGCCCGTGCTGATGGCAATCCACGCGCACGCCAGCCCATCCAACGACGCGCTGGCCGTGTTCGTTTCCACGATCGGCAACGTCTACTTCATCGCTCCGTTCGCGGCAGCCCTGACGCTCTGGTTGCTCTGGGCGCGCCTCTACCGGCGAGCTGCCGCGTTCGCGCTCGAGCTGGGCGGTGCGGCCACGCTCAACGTGCTGGCCAAGCTCGCGTTTCAACGCCACCGCCCGGACTTCTGGGTTTCGCTCACGCCGGAGTTCGATTACGGCTTCCCGAGCGGGCACGCGATGGGCACGATGGCGCTGGCCCTGAGCCTGGCGCTGGTCGTCTGGTCGACGCGTTGGCGTTGGGTCGCGCTGCTGCTCGGCGTGAGTTTCTCGCTGTGCGTGGGATTTTCCAGGCTGTACCTGGGCGTGCACTTCCCATCCGACGTGCTGGCGGGCTGGGCGGCAGCCATCGCCTGGGTGCTGAGCGTGCAGACGGTGATCTCGAGCAAGCCCGAACGGGCTCGAGTCACGACACCCGTCTGAAGCTCGAAAAATCCCTCTCGCCGCGCCTGCGGTGAATTCGAGATTTGGGCTCGTCGGTAATCAACAACACCGTCCAGCACGCGCTTTCAGATATGCGTGCTGGACGGTGTTCTTAAGACTCAACCCGCGAATTCTTCTCTGAGTTGCCGCGATACGAACGCCAAACGGCCCGCACGCCACGCCAGCAACAGCGCGCCCGCCCCCCACGCGCCGCCGAGCACCCAGACCGCCAAGCTGAGCGGCGTCCAGACGAGCGTCAGCGCGAACACGCCCAATCCCAGGCAAGCCTCGAGCATGGCGTTGCG
The DNA here is from genome assembly GCA_964244895.1 of uncultured Deinococcales bacterium. GTDB lineage: Bacteria > Deinococcota > Deinococci > Deinococcales > JAAFIG01 > CAXTKV01. The sequence goes on along the minus strand of CAXTKV010000041.1, from coordinate 12,686 downwards.
CGGTAACCTGAACAGGCCGCGCAGCACGCGCCCGAGTTGCACCGCGCTGACGGACAATCCGAGCGTGAAGGCCACCGCCGTCAGGCTCAGCAGACCCAGGCCAAGCGGCGCACCGATCAGCGTCAGCGCCGCCAGCGAGCCGAACGGCAGGCACAGCGCCAACGCCAGCGATCCCGCGCCGATGGCGCGCCCGGATTCGCGCCAGAACGGTACCTCGAGCGCCTCGAACCAGCCCGGCAGCAATCCGACGACCGCCACCAGCGCGCAGACGATCCCGAGGTAGAACCACTGCCAGTAACTCGCGCTGACCAGGGTGCGCAAGGGCTTGAGGGCACTGGCGGCGCTCAGGTTCGGCAGCAGGTTTGGGACTTGGGCGTCCGTCACACCTTCGACGTGGGTGGAGCCCAGTACCGCGCTGACGCCGTGCATCACGGCGGGTCGGCTGGGCAGGTTGACATCGCCCAATAACGTCACGATCCGACCATCCACGCGCGCTCCCGGCTCGAGGCGCACGTTCCCGCCCAAGCTGATGGCGTCGCCGATGATGTGACCCGCAACGCTCAAGTCCCCACCGACGCGCAATACGGTGCCGGTGGTCTGGTTGACCGCGACGCGCGCCGGGCCGAAGGATGGCGCAATTTGCGGCAGCGCCAGCGCCGCGCAGACCGCGAAGGCGATCAGGCTGGTCGGCAAGGATGCGCGGACGCGTCCGCTGGCCGCCACGCCCGCCAGCGACAGCAGCCCCGCGATCGTCACGATCAGGCCAGTCGGGAGCGTGCGCGCGATCTCGAGGGCGGTTCCTCCGGCCACCTGCGCGTAAGGCCAGGCCAGAGCGGTCAAGGCCAGCGCCGCGCTGCCGAGCGTGCCCGCCAGGAAGTAAAAAGGCGTCAGGTTGCGCTCTTCGGGTTGGGTCGGCAGGGTGGCCTCGGCTCGGGCTTCGGCGGAAATCTTCGAGGCGAGACGGGCGGAAAATCCAGCCGGGACGCGGGCGCGCTCGAGTGCCCGAAGGTCGCGCTCTGCGGCATCGATGGATGAGGTCTTCAGCGCTGGTTCCAAGATTGGACTGATCGGTTGGCGCAACTCCGCCTCGAGCGATATTGCCGACGCGAGGTTGGCGGCAAACCCGTCCGGCACGCGTTGCACAGGGATCGCCTCGAGTTGGCGATCGAGGGCGATGTCGCGGGCGAGTTGGCTGGCCAAGCCCTCCGGGGCGCGCACGCGAGCGGCATCGAGCCTCGAGGACACGTGAATGACGGACGCGACTGCGCGCGCGAACCCGTCCGGTGCCGTCTGCTGAAGGCTCGCCAGTCTGGCCGCGAGCCCGATTTCGGACGCGAGCGTGGGCGCGAAACCGGGTGGCGCGTGGATCGGCGGCGCGCTCCGCAAGACTTGCGCGGCCCGCTCGAGCGACGCGACCGCAGCGGCGAAACTCCGGTCATTCAGGCGTTCTTGCCACGCGAGCAATTCATCGCCGGAAAGCTGACCTTCCAGCGCCGCGTGGGTCAAAACGTCGAACTCGAGAACCCCGGACTCGGGAACCCCGGACTCGAGATCATCGGGTTTCGCGGTCGTGTCGCGATCCTGGCTCACTCGACGATCACCTGCCCTTCCAGCGCTTTAGCCAGCAATTCCTTGCCGCGAAAAACGCGGCTTTTGGCGGTGCCGACCGCGCAACCCTGCGCGGCAGCAATTTCCTCGTAGGAAAAATCATCCATGAAGCGCAGCACGACCGCCTCGCGGTATTCCTCGGGCACGCCCTGCAGGGCTTCGCGGACGCGATCCACGGATTCCTTTGATTCCGCGTTGGCTTGCGGGCTGCGGCGCGTATCGGACGGTTCGAAACCAACCTCTGAGGCTTCCTCGAGAGAAAATTGCGGGTGCGATTTCCGGCGGTACTTCTCGATGCGGACGTTGCGCGCGATGGTGTACAACCACGGCAAAAAGGCCTCGCCCTCGCGGAAGGTGCGGATGCCGCGCCAGGCGCGGTAGAACGTCTCCTGGGTCAAATCCAGCGCCTCGTCGTAATGACCCTCGAGGTGGTAGAGGTAGTTGAGAATCCTGTCCTGGTGCTCCGTGATCAGCATTTCCCAGGTCGTTTGATCCCCATCCTTGAGGCGTTGCAGGCAGTGTGCGTCCATCTCGAGAGCCATACGTGAGTACCTCGATCGAAGTTCCCAACACCTTACAGGAGAACCCGTCTTCGGGGAGCACCGTCCAGCACGCACGATAAAAAATGCGCGCTGGACGGTGCTCAAACACCATCGGGCCGTGCAGACCGGGTGGTCTCGAAGCTCGAATCCGAGAATTCTTTCGCGCCCAAAAGCCCTTTGCCGCCCTGCTATGCTCGAGCCGATGCCGAACGTCATGGATTCAATCGCGCCCTACCTCGGGCAGATTTCCTTCGGGGGACTGGCGGGTTTCGCGGTCGGGTACGCGCTCAAAAAAGTCGGGCGGGTGGCGCTGGTGGTGTTCGGGCTGCTGTTCATCACCGTGCAAGTCCTGGCTTACCTGGGCTTCATCGAGGTCAACTGGTTGCGGATTCAGCAAGTTGCCGATCCGGTGCTGCAAAAAAGCGGCCTGGAGAGCGCCTGGAAGAGCTTGCTGGGCGTGCTGACGCAGAACATTCCGTTCGCGGCGGCCTTCGTGCCGGGTTTGCTGCTGGGTCTGCGCATGGGTTGAAGCTCGAGGTGAAACCCGCCGCTGGGCTTGTAAGAATATGGGAAGACCACTTCTGGCTAAGATGTCCTCACGTGCGAGCGGCACGGGAAGCGATGAAGTTCACCCTGTAATCCGGGCACCTCGGGTGGATGGAGCTAGTGGTGCGACCGGCCCTGTTCGATGGACAACCATCGAGCCTCCTCGAACTCCGACGCCTCCAGACCGGAAGCGTCCGATTTCGAGAACCCGTTCACCCTCCGCGTGAGGGTGAAAAACATGTCCAGTCGTATCTTCTTGGCTCTTGGGCTGCCGTTTCTCGCTATTGCCTTGACTGCCTGCCCCGGCGTCGATGTCGTTCCGACCGCGAACGAATCCGCCAGCGTTCAGCTTCGCCTCTCCCCTTCGAGCCTGAAGCTCGAAGCGGGCAAGAGCGCCACGGTCAACGTTTCGATTCAGCGACCCTCGGGCGATCACCGCGAGGTCAAACTGCATTTCCTCGACCTGCCCGAAGGCGTCAGCGCGTCTACGGTGATCGTTCCTGCGGACGCGGATCGCGTGACCGTCACCTTGGAAGCCAGCGATCGGGCTCACACCGAGCAGGCCATCGCCGCGACCGTCACCGCCCGCACCGAGGCCGCCTCGAGCAGCACGCCCTTGTACATCGCCGTCAAGCAGGTCGAAGCGGGTGGGCAAGTCAGCGGACGCTTCACCAACCGCGACAGCAACGTTGACCCGAGCGGGCTCAAGATGAGCTCCGCCTACGCGAATTTCAAGGGCAGCCTGTGCCAGGTCACGGCCAGCGCCGCTGGACGGGGCGTTTACGTCTGCCTGACGGCGCCGTTCACGCCGGGTAAAACCTACCGCCTGGTCAGTACCGACCGCGTCGGCGCGGCGGGCACGGCTTCGATCACTTACTTCCAGACCTCGGCGGGCTCAAACCAGCGCGAACTGCGCGCCTGGGATTCGACCGATGGCACGCTCACGGTAGATGCAATTACGGCTCAGAGGCTCGAGTTTCATTCGGCCAGCGCGACCATGACACCCGCCAACGGTTTCAGCGGAAACCTCGCGACCGGCGCGTTCTCGTTCGACCTGAACGCCACCATCGAGGACGTGAGCAACCTGTGATGCATCTTTGTCGACTCCCAGATTTTTTACCGCAGCCCAACGCCAACAAGGAGAAACACGTGAGATACGCAAAATTGCTCGACCAACTGCGACAGATCGTGCAACCACAGCCCATGGCCCTCGACCCTCTGACCGGCGTGTTCACCCGTCAGGGTTTGCTGCACTGCTACGAGCAATTGCCCGAAGGTACGACCGCCGCGCTCTTGATGATTGACCTGAACGGCCTCAAACGACTGAACGACTTCAACGGCCACGGCGCTGGCGATCAACAACTCGTGGCGGTCGCTCAGACGCTCGAAAAGGCTCTGCCTCCAGAGGGCGTTCTGGCGCGCTGGGGCGGCGACGAATTCGTGGTGTTGTTGCCTCATCACGACGAAACCGAAGCGCTCGAGATCGCTGCCATCGCCCTTCAAGACCTCGAAGAATCCCGACCCGGCACGCCTGCCTTCTCCGTCGGGGTCGCCCCGATCACCAGCCGGGAACCGTTCGAGCGAGCGCTCGCGCTGGCGGACAGCCGCATGTACGAGGACAAAGAGAGGCAGCGCGATGTCAGCTTTTCGTTCACCAATCCCGCCAGCACGGGCACGCTGGCCGAATTTACGGCCCAGCTCGAATGGCTCGAGAACCCGACAGAAATCGTGGCGGTCGGCCTGACGATGGTGCGCGACCGGCTCGGCTACGACGCCGCCATCTACCTGACTCCCGACGCTCACGGCCCGCACCAGGGCTTGTTCACGGTTTCCAGGATCAACACCAGGTCGTCCGTGAACGCCATCGGGATGATCGGACTGCCGTTCTTTCAACCCGGCCAGAACGCTTTCGAGAACGCCATGAGCGAAGGTCGCACCATCTGGGGCGCCGATTACAGCGACGAAAAAGGCGCGCTCACAGGGTGGTGCGCGCTGGGACTCAAGACCTATCTGCTCGTGCCCGTCCGCGACGGCGGACGCCTGGTCGGCATGCTCGGCGTGCTGAGCTTCGAGAGCTGGCAGGCCGTCACCTCCAAAATGCGCCTGACCCTCGAATCGGTCGCGCTGCGCGTCGGCCACACCTTAGAGCGCGTCCGGGTGGACGCCGAAGTCCGGCGCACCCTGGAAAACGGGTTGTCCGCCCTCGGGCTGGCGCTCGAGACGCGAGAACTCGAACCCAAAGGTCACACCGAACGCGTGGTTCGCCTGGCCGAATCGCTCGGGAACGTCCTCGGGCTGCGCGGGCGCTCGCTGGATGAATTGCGCCAGGGTGCGTACCTGCACGACATCGGCAAGCTCGCCATCCCGGACGCCGTGCTGCAAAAACCCTCTGCGCTCGACCCGGACGAATGGGGATTGATGCAATCGCACGCATCGGTCGGCTCGCAGATGGCCTCGCGCATCCCGAACCTGTCCCAGGGTGCGCTCAACGTCATCCGTCACCACCACGAACGCTGGGACGGCATGGGCTACCCGGATCACCTGGCGGGCGAAACGATCCCCCTGGTCGCCCGGATCTTCGCCGTCTGCGACGTGTACGACACGCTCCTGTCAAAACGCGCCTATAGCAAACCCTGGAGCGTCCACGCGGCCCTGGAAGAGATTCGCACGCAGAGCGGCAAGCAGTTCGACCCGAAAGTCATCGACGCCTTCCTGGGCATGGCCATCGGAGCCGCCGTGGCCAGATCCGGCGAGTAAGGCTCAAAACTTGCACATCAATTCGCAGAGCGCTCGCCCGATCCTCTGGGTGGGCGCTCTGTGTATAGCGAGACAACCGTCCAGAACGCAATACTTTTGCAAAGTTGCGATGCCCTCCTCATGGCTTGCTAGCATGGCACATCCTCTTCACACGGGAGGGTTCGTGCTCGAAATCCTGCTGCTCGGTCGCCCCACATTCCGCGTCGACGGACGCCCCATCGCCCTGCGAGACCGCAAGGGCATCGGGTTGATCGCGTACCTGAGCGCCAACGGAACCACCAGCCGCGACAAGCTCGCGGATTTGCTGTGGCCCGAGATGAACCAAGCCGACGCCCGGCGCAACCTCCGGCAGCGCATCTACGAACTCAAAGAGCGCCTGCCAGAAGGTTTCTTTGCCAGCGACGGAGACGAAATCCGGCTGGGCATATGCGCCGAAATCGACCTGACGCACTTTCGAGCCCACATCAGTGCCCAAGAGGACGAAGCCGCCATGCGTTTATGGCGCGGCAGGTTCCTCGAGGATCTGGACGTTCCCGACGCCCCCGGATTCAAAGAATGGCTCGAGGCCACCCGCGAAACACTGACGGGTGCCTACCACGAAACACTGAGGCGGCTCGCCAGCAAACACGAAGAACGCGGCGACCTGCGCGGCGCGCTCGAAACGCACCAACGCCTATTGAACGACGACGAACTTCAGGAATTCCACCAGCGCCAAGTCATCCGCCTGCTCGAAGCCCTCGGCGAACGCGAAAACGCCATCCGCCATTACGAACGCTACCGCCAGACCCTAGAACAAGAACTGGGCGACGTGCCCCTGCCGCAAACCCAACAGATCGCCGAACGCGTTCAGAACGCCATCCAACGCAAAGCCAGCGACCTGACCGTCCTCGAGATCCCAGACGCCGCGCAACTCGACTTGCGCTCACCGCTCGTCGGGCGCGAGACGGAATGGGCGCAACTGGAGCGCGCAAAACCCGGCCTGACGCTGATCACCGGCGAACCCGGCATCGGCAAGTCCCGGCTGGCGGACGAAATGTCGTACTACACCGCCCGAAAAGGCGCAGTCCATCGCCTGCAAGGGCGCGAAGGCTCGAGCGGATCACCGCTGTATCCCGTCGCGGAAAGCCTGCGCGAAGCGCTGCGCGAACCCGCCTGGGCAAACACCCTGGAACCCGTCTGGCGCACCGAATGCGCCCGGCTCGTGCCAGAAATTGACCCGAGCGTTACACCGCAACCCATGCCGTCCCTGGAAGGCCGCGTGCGATTTATCGAAGGACTCGCACGCGCCATCATCGCCAGCGTCGGGAATGGCGGCGCGATCGTGCTGGACGACCTGCACTGGTTCGATGCGGCGACCTTAGAGCTCGTCGCGCACCTCGCCCGACGCGCCAAAGACGCGAACGTGCGATTGATATCCACCGCCCGCACCGTCGAACTTGAGGGCAACGCAGCCGCCGCCCCGATCCTCGTCGACCTGAAACGCGACGGGTTGCTGACGCGCCTCGACCTGGAACCATTGCAAGAACGCGATGTGCGCGTCCTGATTCAATCCCTCTCCGGCGGTGCGGACGCACCCGCCTTCGCCAAGCGCCTACACGCCGCGACCGTCGGCAACCCATTTTTTTTGCTCGAGACCCTGCGCGACCTGTTCGGATCGGGACAATTGCAGGTCACAGCCGACGGAACCTGGACGACACCGCACGACGACACTGAAAGCTACGCGGAATTGCCCATACCCGCCACCGTGCGCGAAACCGTGATCGCCCGCGTGGATCGCACTGGAGCCGACGCGCGCCGATTGCTCGAGGCTGCGAGCCTGGCCGGGGACGGGTTCGATCTGTCCCTCATTTCCAGCGCCACGGCGTTAACCGAATGGGAAGGCGTGGACGCGATTGAACGCGCCGTCAAAGCGGAATTGCTCGAGGAAGGCAACGACGGGTATCGGTTCAACCACGATTTGATCCGGCGAGCGCTAGAGGACGGGTTGAACCCCGATCGGAAGAGGTTGATACACAGGAAGTTGGCGGTAAGCCTCGAGAATTCAGGCGGTACATCAGTTCGGATTGCAGAGCATTACGAACGAGGTGGACTGGCAAAACGAGCCGCGTTGTGGAGCATCAAAGCTGGCGACGATGCGATCAGAATCTACGCACACGAAATCGCATTGACGCATTATTCAAAAGCGCTTAAAAACGGTCTGGATGTTGCAGATCGCTTGAACGTTCATTCAAAGAGGGTGAGGATTTTCCGAAATTTAGATAAAAAAGATCTTTGGTTAAAAGAGAGTCAGATCCTGCTCGAAGTTTCTAAACATAACAGAAATGAAGATTTTCTGCTCGAATCAGAAACAAACCTTGCAGAAATTGAAATATCTACAGGTTCTTCCGAATCCGCCTATTTTCATATATTGAAAGCAATAAATCAATCAAAAGCAAGTTGGAATACAAAAGCAAACGCCATTTTAGTAGCATCCCAGGCTCTTTTCAATTTAAACGAATTTTTGAAAGCAAAAATTTTACTTTACAAACTCAAAAAATCTGAAAACGAGCTTCATGATGACATTTTAGGGAAGCTTTATATTTATTTAGCTGAATTAGAAATCTTCCTGGGCAATTTAGACAAAGCGGAAATTTACAATCAAAAAGTTGAAAGTGATTTTACTTTTGGTATAGACAAAAACTTTTTGGGTACAATCGTTGTTAAAGGTAGTATCGCTAAATCGAGAAACAACTTAATTCTTGCTTTAGAATGCTTTGAGAAAGTTCTTAATCTCTCAGAAAAATATAATTTTGCTCGATTTAAGCACATATCTTTGATAAACTTGTCTAAAATACAACTGTTAAATAGAAATTATGAAAAAGCGCTGAATTATGCGGAAATGGGTTTATCCGCAGAGAAAGGGGTAATATATACAGAGATGATAAATGAATATAGCAAAATTGTCTCTTTTATTAAAAATCGTGCAATTTAGAGCAGAATTAAACAAATTAAGGAGTAAAGTGAGAAAGATTCGAGAGATTCAGCCGCAAAAAAAGGGATTTAAAGTATTTCAGTATATGAACATAGAGGAAAGCCGTAAAGAAAATGAGCTTACGTTTTCTTCTGGTGAATATTCGATGGATATCAAATTTAGTGTCGAAAACAGATCGCAGATTTTAGATATTGTAAATGTTTTTTCAAAATGTGGCGGGGGTTGGGGAATCCTGGTAGTGCCAGACACATTCCATGCCGATTATTTTGGTGATGAGATACGAATTTCCATGGAAAGCAACAAGCTAAGCATCGTGAGTACGGGCGGAACTTCGACCGTTTTTGTCCCATCTGAGATTAGCAGTCTCGATATTCTTTTAAAAGAAGCCAGGGTTTTCATGCTGTTCGACGGTGGTTCGGGTACAAATCGCCCTCAATTTTTTCTCGCTAAAATTGATTGATACCCTAAAAGCGTTTTGAAGTCGTCCCGGACGCAAGATTCGCGATCTCGCGACAGGAACCCGATGCGACTTCACGGACAACGCATCGCCCAACTTGATTGACGTCCAGGCATTGAATCGTAAAAGCGCCATACCGATCAATGGAAGAACATCCTTCAATCTGGAATCGTCATCATGGCAGGCCCTCGCAAACGCTGACGCTTGAACGAAACCCGACCTACGCCCACCTTACGCCTCCGCCACTATCTTAGCGGCGGAGGTGATCGTTGTGACCCGAGACCCCAAGCTGCCCTCGCTCGAGTTCGTGCTGCACGTGCAGCCTGCGACCCCTAACCAGCCGGGACGCTTCACCTTGACGGGTCAATCGCCCGGCAAGAGCCTGGAGTTCGTGAGCGTGCTGGATCTGGTGCGGTATCTCGAGTGGGTGTCGTTAGGCCGCCCGAGATTGCACTGACGCGTAAACGCCAGCGTGGGCTCGGACACGGTGTTCGAGCTTCTCGCACGGCCAGAACGTGCGATCACAGCCAATTCGATTGAACCCTAAGATCAGTCAGATTTGTTCGAATCATACATAAGCGCATCGTCCAGCACGTTCTTTTAATATCACGTCCAGGACGGTACTCCTGAATTCAAGATCATCTTCACTGCTTCCGAGCAGTGAGGCGAGGAAGAACGCGCCCATGAGCCCAGAAGGAGCAAGCGGATGAAACCAACGTACCGCGTATTCACACCCATTCCGCCAATCCAGAACCCCAACGTCCTGGCATTCACGCCTGATCGTCAGTTCGTGACCGATCGAGAGGCCGCCATCCGGCTCAACCACCTGATCGATCGAGAGTTCCACCCGAAAGCAGCCCTTCATTGAGGCTCACCGACTCCTTGACGCTCGAGCTGCTCGCGTTGGGCGATCTCTCAGCGCTGCGCCGAGAGGTCTCTCGAGAACGGCGAGCTGCGCGCACCCAATTGAACGAGGCGAAGAGCTGGCCCGAGCAGTTCACACCAGCATTCCGCCCGTTCACCGCAGGAGGAGGTGATCCCCGTGTAAATGCTCGCCAGGATTGATCGATCTTTTCAACCAAAGAAATGGGATGCGGTTCGGGCCTCGGAACCCCCGCATCCAGGATTCCCCACCAGGAGGAACACCATGAATCGTAGCGCATACAACCCCAAGCAGTTCATCGCCATCGCTTTGATCGCCACCCTGAGCGCGTTCTTCGGTGCGCAACTGGCCGTGCAACACGCTCAGCATCAGCTCTCGAGGCCGGGTGTCTTCATGCAGGTGGACGATAACCCGAAGCCTTGCAGCGTCTGCTGATCGCTCGAGGCATCATCGGTCGCGGTGTCGCGGCATCGAGGAGAGTGTGGCACACGCAAACGAGGTGAACGTTCACGTTGAAACTCGCTGTTCGCACGATTCTCGTGGGTGCTTTGATCGCCGTCGCGGTTCCCTTCGTGTCGTCTATCCTTCCGAGTGACACCTCGATTGCTTTTGCGGATGACCCGAAGCCCTGCCCCGCCTGCCGCCGATAATCCACACTGGTTTGCCACGTATTGAATCCACGCAACACAGACGGCGAGGATGCACCGTCCTCGCCGTCTTCCTTTGATGTGCCATCATGTGACCGGGGTGGGGGGATGATCGGTGAAGTTCGCTGAAGCTCGCGTGTCGTGTGAACTGCTGCTCGAGCAGGGCGACGTTGATCGTGCGGTCATGGTGCTCGAGCGGGCGTTGCCGACGATTCGCACTGAGGACGAGTGGAGGCAGGCACTTGAGCTTGTTGAACGAATTCCTGAAGCGCAACGCATTGAATCGGTTGAGGCGGCATTTGTATGTGCGCGAGTGCTAAACAAGAATCGTCGATTTGCTGACGTGATTGAATTTAGTTCTCGAGTCGCGACGCGACACAATGTGACTCGAGCCGCTTCAGTACAACTTGAGTGCGGCGGAGCGCTATCCGAAATGCGTCGTTATCCTGAGGCTCGACGCGCCATTGATGGCGTGATTTTGCATCTCCACGGTGAAAAATTAGGGATCGCGTTTCGGTTGCTTGGATTTGTTCTCTTCAACCTCAGAGAGCCTTGGCACGAAGCTTTTGCCCATGCGCGGGCGCTGCTTTCCGGCGAGGAACTCGGGCGAGCCTTGCTCAACGAGGGCTATTGCCTTTCAGAGAGCCGAAAGAGCATTGAGGCCCGCAACGTCTGGCTCGAGGCATTGCCGCTGTATCGATCCGATCCCAGAATGCTCGCTTGGCTGCGCTACAACCTCGGAATCAGCGCTTTACGCGATCTTGACCCGGAGGCGGAACGGCATTTTCTCGAGGCCGATCGGTTGACGCGCAAACCGCAGGCGGCGGTGTTGCGTGCGGCGACGTTGAACGGTTTGGGTGGGTCACGCCGTGCGATTGGTGAATGGGCACGCGCCGAACATACGTATCGCGCAGGTCTCGAGGTTGCACGCGACGCGCACGACCGCAAGCAATCGTATCTCGGTCTGGCGCGCACGCTGCGGCTGGCGGGGCGGCACATCGAAGCGCTGGAAACCCTCGAGTTCGCCCTCCAGGACGATACGCTCGAGAAGGGGGCGCTGCGCGTCTCGCACGCGATGGTCTTTTTGGCGCTGGGCCAACCCGAACGGGCGCGGGATTCGCTGGGGCGCGTGGGCGCGCTGGTCAGCGAATCGGACAAGTGGCTGGAACGCATCGCTCGGGCGGAACTGGCGCGGCAGGACGGGCGACTGGACGAGGCCGTAGGCTTGCTGGAGGGTCTCGCGGTCGCGTCTTTGCACGCCCGAGAGGAAACCGGAGCCTTCGGGGCGCTGTTTGGCTTGCTCGAGAACGCGGGTCAGCCCGTGCCCGCACGGTTGGAATACGCGACGCGCACGGTCGTGAGCGTCAAGGCTTCCGGCGTGCTGGAGGTCTGCGTCAACGACCGCGCCGTACCGATCGCGCCGACCGGGCGCGCCGGGGAACTGCTGGTGTTCCTGCTGGAAGCTGGGGGTGTGGCCTCGCTCGAGGTGATCGGGGATGCCATGTACGCGGGTTCGTTCGGGCCACCGGAACCCGTGCGGGTGCGCCAGGCCGTCTGGAAGCTGGTCAACAAGTTGCGCGATGCCCTGGGCTGGGAGGGCAGCGTGCGAGCCCTGCGCGGCGCGTACCGTCTGGATGCGGACGCGACCTGGGAGTACGACATCGCGCGGGCCAGAGCGGACGGGTTCTTCGAGGGTTCGTTCCTGGAGGGCGTGTACTCGGATTGGGCGCTCGAGGTGGCGCGATCCTTGGAGATGATGTCGGGCAAACGAACGCGCAACCTTGAACTGAACTGACCCGACTGGGTTTCCAGGGAAGACCGTCTGGGACGGTGTTTTTTGACTTTTCCGGATTTGCGTGCTGGACGGTCTTCCCCGGAAAGTGGCCAAAAAGGCGGTTTCCGGCGAGACCTGCTCGGGCGCAGCCTCGAACAACCAGAGCCGTCGCGCACCCACGGAAACGCGCTCGGGCATCGAGGATTTCGGGAAACGGGCTGCTCTGCGGGCCGCAGTGTGCGTTGTGAACCGCGTCCAGCGCGGCAAGAATCTATGATGGCGGGATCGTGAAGGAAACCACTGACAAGAAAGCAGGCCGCATACTCGAGCGAGGTCGAACTCAAGGTTCAATCCGGAATCGGCGATGAGCACCGACCACTCCGGCGGTGCGAATGCGCCGCGCCCGTCGGAAACTGAAGAAAGCCTGCGCCGGGTGACGCAGCTCGCGGCCAGGTTGCTGGAAATGCCCAACCTGTCTTATGTGCCGGTGATCTCCAACGC
>CAXTKV010000040.1:0-31257 GCA_964244895.1 uncultured Deinococcales bacterium | reverse complement strand
TGGCTGGCGCACAAGGCCATGAAGGACGGCCTGGTGGCCGCCGAACGCTGCGCGGGCAAGAAGAGCGTCAACGACGCCGTGACTGTCCCCGGCGTGATCTACACCACCCCGGAGATCGCCTGGGTCGGCCCGACGGAAAAGGAATTGCGCGACAAGGGCTACAAGTTGCGCATCGGCAAGTTTCCGGTTTCCGCGCTCGGGCGGGCGCTGACGCTCGGCAGCACGGAGGGCGTGATCAAGATGATCGCCGACGAGGAGACCGATCTGGTGCTGGCCGTCCACGTCACGAGCGTCGGCGCGAGCGACATCATCTCTGAAGCGGCCCTGGCGCTCGAGATGGGTGCGATCGTGGACGATATCGCGCTGACGATCCACCCGCACCCGACGCTGGGCGAGTTGATGATCGAGGCCGCAGAGAACGTCCACAAGCACTCGATTCACATCCTGAACCGTTGAAGCTTGACTGGCATCGCTCGGGCCAAAACCGTCCGGGAGGCTCATCTCGAGTCTGAGGGAATTACGTCCAGGACGGTCTTCTGGCCTTCAGCCGCCGCGCGCTCGCGCTCCGGCAGCGGCTTCGACCGGATCGAGCCCGAGCACGACGCACCCGGCGATCTGGTCGTAGAGCGTCTGGTGGAACGCGTCCTTGCGGGCGCGCAGGTACGCCACGACCGGAAAGGCCATCCCGAGGATCGTGAACAGAACGAGCGCGACCAGGCCGAGGTTCCTGCCGACCGCCTCGTCGAGCGCCAGCGCGAAGGCCGTGCCGCCGAACCACAGCGCGAAGCCGCACAGGATCGGTACGAGCCGCGCCAGGTGACGCCAGGTGGTGCGCCCGAAATCGGCCCGGCGACCGTTCAGGTCGGTCACGTTCAAGCGCATGGCCAGCTTGCCGGGCGTGCCCTGAAGGGCGGACGCCTCGAAGAGCGCGAAGTACGGCCAGCTCAGCACGACGGTGAAGCCGATCACGGAGGCCATGTCGATGATCGCCTCCCAGTAGGTGCTCGGGTTGAGGACGCGATGCGAACCGATGCTCAGCAGATCCAGAAACGTGGCGGGCCACAAGCCCAGCAGTCTCGAGACCAGGATTTGCGCGAACAGGAACAGTCCAGCGTCGAGCGCCGCGGCGATCAGGCGTTTGTTCCATTGGGCGGGTTCGTGCGGCGCGTCGTCATTCGCCATCATCCGAAGGTGATCGAGGGAGTTGTGGACGGCCTCGTCACCGATGTGCGGCGCGGGCCAGAAAATCGAGGAGGCTTTCAGATCCGTCGGCGCGCTGGATCGGGACGGTGGCGCGGGTTTGAGAGGGCCGGGTTTGGGCGGTGCTGACCGGGCTGATTCTGGTCGGGCCGATTCTGGTCGGGCCGATTCTGGTCGGGCTGGCTCTGGCCGAAACGAGCTGGATCGGGCCGGTTCGAGCACCACGGTGGATTTCCCCGACGCCTCCGCGTCCCTGGACTCGGGCGGCGAAACGCTCGCCTGGCTCGAGGGCGGGCTTTTCGGCGTCGGTGTGGAACCTTCAGGCGCGCTTCTCCGGGTGCCCTGATCGTGCTCGAGCAACCTGGCCTGGTTGGCGATCGTCTTGACGGCCTGAAAGAACGCCAGCAGGTCGTTGTTCGGCACGTTGATCAGGACGCGCAGCAGTTCACCGTCGCGGCCCGAGATGATCACCGCGCCGCTGCTCCTGGCGATCCGGGTGATGCTGGTCAGTTTGAGGCGGCGCAGACCGTCTTGCGATGCGAACATCAGTTCGGTGGCGCTCGCACCGAACGTGCCTTCCGGCGCTTCGAGTTGCGCCAGCAGGTGGCCGCCTGCAAGGGTCGTGAGGTGCGCAATCCACGGGTTCATGAGCTCATCACGAGTCTACCCTCAAAAGAACCGTCGTGAACGCGAGTCTGTTTGGTTGTGCCGTCCAGAGCGCACTTTTTGCCCTGCGCGCCCCGCAGAACCGAGCCGTCGGGTCTCGAGATTCGAGCCTCGAATCTGATCCAATTCGAGGCTCGCACGGCACCGTTTGGATGGCATTGATCAGGGAACATCGTTCAGGACGCACCGTGTTGGCGCTGTCCTGGACGGTACAGCCCGTTCGCGACCACAAAAAACGCTCCCGAGGACGGGCGCTCGGGAGCGTTCAGCGCGGCGTTTACTTGGGCGCGGTCGCCCCCAGAACCTCGAGCCCCTTGCGAAGCTGCGCGTCGGTCTGAAGATCGACCAACGCCGTCCCCTGGCGGTCGCTGGTGCGAATCCTCGAGGGTTCGTCCTGGTAGGTGAAACGCCCTTTGGCGTCCGCTTTGAGCTTCAGGGTCTTGCCATTGACCTTGACCTCGATCTGGCTGCCCGGTTTGGCGTTCAGCCCTTCCAGGGTCAGCAGTTTCGGGAAGCGCGTGTCCTCGACCAGCGCGTCGGGCGTCACGCCTTTCTTGAAAATGCTGTTGCGTTTGGGCGTCAACCATTCCTCGAACGAGACGTTGACCTGCGCGCCGCTGCTGAGCTTGGTCGGGATGTTGGCGACGCCCTTGCCGTAGGTCTTCTCGCCCACGACCTTGGCCCGATCGTTTTCCTGCAAGGATGCCGTCACGATCTCGGAGGCGCTGGCGGATGAGCCGTTGACCAGCACGACCATCGGCAGGTTGAAATCCGTGGCTTGCGGTTTGGCGGCGTACTCGACGCGCACGTCTTTGGTGCGGTCTCGAGTGATGAAGATATCGCCCTTGGACAAGAAGGTATCCGCCACACCTTCCGCCTGATCGACCAGCCCGCCGGGGTTGTTGCGCAAATCGAACACCAGAGCCTTGATGTTCTTGGCTCTCAGTTCCGCCAGCGCCGTCTGGAGCTGTTCGGTGACCTTAAAATTGGCGAAGTCCGATATAGCGACGTACCCGATATTGCCCGGCAGCACCGTACTGGAGACGTTCACGACGTTGATCTTGTCGCGGGTGATGCTGATGGTGATGGCGCTCGGGCCGCGCCGGACGGTCAGTTTGACGACCGTTCCCTTGGGGCCGCGAATCTTTCGGACGGCGGCCTCGTAAGAAATTTTCGTGACATCCTCGCCGTTGACTTTCTCGATCACGTCGCCGGGTTCGATGCCCGCCGCCGCCGCCGGAGAACCCCGGAAAGTCGTCTCGATGCGGGTTCCCGTGCCGTCGCGGTAGGCGGAGGATATGGTTACACCGATGCCGAAGAACTCGCCCTTGAGATCCTCGCCCATGGTGGCGGAGGTTTCGGGTTCCAGATAGTACGTGAATTCGTCCTGCAAGGAATCGATCATGCCGGTGGTCGCGCCCTTGAGGAGCTTTTCAGCCGGAACGTCGCGCAGGTACTTGGTTCGCAGGGCCGTGTAGACCTCCAGGAAGGCTTTGCCGTTGGGCGAGCTGAAAATTTCGTTGCGCGCGTCCACCACGTTTCGCAATTGCGCGAACCCGACCGCACCGAGCAACACTGCGCCCACACCGAGAACCACGTAGCGTCTCTTCACGGGATTCATCGTAGCCCGAGCGCCATGAAACGAATGTGCTGTTCGCGCGGAACCTCGGGTGCGCTTTTGTCTGTGGCTCGGGGGCAAACGCGCGCGCCCACTCGAGAAGACCGTTCAGCACGTCATTCCTGAAGCTCGAAGATTCGTGTCCTGGACGGTCTTTGCCCTGGACTTCCGGGGCTCGCCCGCCCACGGTGCGGTTCAGGAGCCTCGGATTTCACCCGAAACCGAGAATCGGTGCGCCCAGACGCGCAGGTTAAACTGCGAACGTGCTGAACTGGTTGCTCGTCTTCGTGCCGATCACGGCCCTGCTCGAGTTCGTGCTGCACGCGTCCGACGTGCTGATCTTCGCTTCGGCGGCGCTGGCCATCGTGCCGATCGCGGCACTGATGGGTCAGGCCACGGAAAACCTGGCGGCCCGCACGGGTTCGACCATCGGCGGGCTGTTGAACGCGACCTTCGGCAACGCCACAGAAATGATCATCGCGTTTTTCGCGTTGCAGGCCGGGAAAATTGATGTCGTCAAGGCCAGCATCGTCGGCTCGATGATCGGCAACCTGCTGCTGGTGCTGGGACTGGCGCTCTTCCTGGGCGGCTTGAAATACCAGCAGCAGACCTTCAACAAGCAGGCCGCCGGGGCGCTCGCCAGCCTTTTGATTATCGTCATGATCGCGTTTCTGATCCCGGCGCTGTTCGACCTGACGGAGCGCGTCTCTGGTGTCTCGAGCGAGCGCTCCTTGATCGGTGACGAACAATTTTCGCTGGGCGCGAGCGCCGTGCTGATCGGGTTGTACGTCTGCAACATGATTTTCAGCCTGGTGACGCACAAGGATTTGCTCTCGAGCGCTGACGAAGACGAACACGAGAACGTCTGGAGCGTCCCTCGGGCCATCGGGACGCTGCTGGTCTGCACGTTGGCGGTCGCGTGGCTCTCGGAGGTGCTGGTCGGGTCTTTGGAGGGTTTCACCAGCGCCTTAGGTCTGTCCGAACTGTTCGCCGGGCTGATCATCATTCCGATCATCGGCAACGCCGCAGAGCACGCCGCCAGCGTCTTCGCCCTGAAGAACAAGCTCGATCTTTCGATCACCATCGCCATCGGCGCGACGATTCAGATCGCGCTCTTGGTCGCACCCGTGTTGGTGTTCGCGTCCTTTTTGATCGGCAAGCCGATGGATCTGGTGATTCACAGCCCGTTAGAACTGGCCGGGCTGGTCGGGGCGGCGCTGATCACCGCCAGCGTGGCTCGCGATGGCGAGACCAACTGGCTCGAGGGCGCGATGCTGCTGGGCGTGTATTTGCTTCTGGCGCTGGCATTTTTCTTCGTTCCCACACCCTGAAATCGCGCGCGCCGCGAGCACCGTCCAGCGCGGTGAGTGTTGGATGCTCAAACGTCGCGTCCAGGACGATGTTCGCCTGAAACGCACCTGGCCGATGGTCTGCTGAACGCGCTTCAGCCCTCAGGCGGATACTGGACAACGCTCTTGGGCGCTCCAGGCATACAACTCGAGCGCTCGAGTTCGCGGCGACAACCGAGCGCTCGAGTTCGCTACGCCCTCAATGCTCGAGCCCGCGCGCCGCGTCCGGGCGATCCGGTTAATATTTGAGCGTGCTGAACTGGTTGCTCGTATTGGTACCCGTGGCTTTCGTACTGGAATTCATCGTTCAGCCGGACGCGGTCTGGATTTTCGCGATTTCGGCTCTGGCCATTTTGCCGCTGGCGGGCTTGATGGGTCGCGCCACCGAAGAACTCGCGGCCAGGACGGGCGCGACCATCGGCGGGCTCTTGAACGCGACTTTCGGCAACGCCACGGAATTGATCATCGCGTTTTTCGCGCTGTCGGCGGGCAAGTTCGAGGTGGTCAAGGCCAGCATCACGGGTTCGATCATCGGGAATCTGCTGTTGGTGCTGGGATTGGCGGTCTTTCTGGGCGGCTTGAAATACCCGAAGCAGACCTTCAATCCGGCCAACGCGCGCATCGCGGCTAGCCTGCTGGTGATCAGCGTGATCGCGTTTCTGGTTCCGGCGCTGTTCGATTTCACCGAACGCAGCTTCGGCATCGATGCCAGCAAGGTCAGGATCGACGACACGAACCTGGCCCTGGGTGTATCGCTGGTGATGCTGGCCCTGTACGCGGGCAACATCGTGTTCACGCTGGTGACGCACAAGGATTTGCTCTCGAGCGCTGATGAGGACACCGAAGAGCACGCCGCGACCTGGAGCGTTCCGTTGGCGCTGGGCGTGCTGCTGGGTGCGACCGTGATGGTCGGGTTCATGTCCGAATTCCTGGTGGCGTCCATCGAGGGTTTCACGAAGACCTTCGGGTTGTCCGAATTCTTCGTCGGTCTGGTCATCATCCCGATCGTCGGCAACGCCGCAGAGCACGCCAGCGCGGTCGTGTTCGCGCTCAAGAACCGCATGGAACTGGCCGTGACCATCGCCATCGGCAGCACCATCCAGGTGGCGTTGCTGGTCGCACCGGTGCTGGTGATTCTGTCGTGGTTGATCGGTAAGCGCATGGATCTGGTCTTGAACAACCCGCTGGAACTGGTGACGCTGGTCGGTGCAGTCTTGATCGCCAACAGTGTGGCCCAGGACGGTGAAACCAACTGGCTGGAGGGGTTGATGCTGCTGGGCGTGTACCTGATTCTGGCGATCGCGTTCTTCTTTTTGCCGAGCCTGCCTGGTGCGCCGGGGCATTGAAACGTGCGCCCGTGAAGCGGCTGGCGCACCATCAAGTATCGCGTTGACGCCCACGATCTCGAGCTGCCAGGCCTTCCCGAGCGGGGCGAGAAGAGGCGCTGAACGGTCTTTTCGTGCATGTCAGAACGAAATTCCAGGATAGATTAAACATTGATGAACGATCCTCGAGTCTCGAGCAACCCCGTCGGCTGGGGCATCCTCGGCGCGGCCAGAATCGCGGGCAAGGCGATCCTGCCCGCGATGCGCCACGCGAGCAACGCGAAGATCGTGGCCATCGCCTCGCGCGACCTGAAACGCGCCGCGAAATTTGCCGAAGATCACGACATCCCCGAGTACTACGGCGCTTACGAGCCGCTGCTCTACAACCCGGATATCGAAGCCGTCTACATCGCGCTGACCAACGCCGATCACGCGCTCTGGGCGCAACGCGCGCTGGAAGCGGGCAAGCACGTGCTGGTCGAGAAACCCTTCGCACTGAACGCCTACGAAGCGCTCGCCATGACCGCCAGAGCCAAAGAGAACTACCTGCTGGTGATGGAAGCCTTCATGTACCGCTTTCACCCGCAATTCGAGGAAGTGCGCTGGCTGGTGGCGGACGGAGCCATCGGCGACTTGCGGTTGGTCAGGTCAGCGTTTTCTTATCACCTCGAGCGGGCCGAAGATTTTCGCTGGTCGCGCCCGTTGGGTGGCGGCGCGCTGTTCGACATCGGCTGTTACGGCGTCAGCGTCTCGAGGGGTTTCGTCGGGCGTGAACCGATCGGCGTGATCGGCGAGGCCAACCTGGGGCGCACCGGCGTGGACGAATCCTTCTACGGCCTATTGGATTTTGGCGACGGCGTGCGCGGCGTGCTGGAATGTTCGTTGCAGGGCGCGAGACGCCAGCAACTCGAGCTGGTCGGCGAGAAAGGCACGATCACGCTGGCCATGCCGTGGCAACCCGGTCTGGGCGACGCCGGGTACTTCCTGGATGGCGAATTGTGCCTGGTGCGCGGCGCGGATCAGTACCGACTGATGCTCGAGCACTTCTCGAACGCCGTGCGCGGCATCGAACCCCTGCGATTTCCACCCGAGGACGCCGTGCGTCAGGCCAAAGTGGTCGATGCGCTGATGCGTTCCGCCCGCACGGGATCGACCATCAAAATCAATTGAGACCGTCCAGGACAGCATTCATAGAATCGCGTCCTGGACGGTGTTTTCGGCTCGAGGTCGAAATCCCAGCAAGGGCACACCTCGCGTTCCGTCCGTCGGGTGTGCGCTCGAGAAACCCCGACGGCTCGAGGGAACGCGAGGCTCATTCCCTGTCGGCACAAGTCGATTACCTGCCCTCACCTCACGGCGCGATTCCGTCCCCGAAAAGTCCTGGACTCACGCCCCTGGGTCGGCCTCGAGATCCAGCCTGAACGGGTTGAAATTCGTGCGCGCGTCGTAATAATCCACGCCCTCGGCGCGCTTCAGGAAGCCCACCACGGCGTACGTCACGGGCGTCAGGATCACCTCGAGCGCGACCTTATAGACGTAATTCGTGACGATAATGGACACCAACACCTCCTGCGGAAGCGCGTTCAGGCCGATGCCGAAGGCCAGCATCGTGAAGGTCAGCGTGTCCGCCGCCTCCCCGACCAGCGTGCTGCCGATGGTGCGCGTCCACAAGAAGCGGCCTTTGGTGGCCACCTTCAGCTTGGCCAGCACGAAGGCGTTCAGGAATTCGCCCAGGAAAAACGCGGCCAGGGACGCGAATACGATCTGCGGCACGAAGCCCAGCACGGCCTCGAACGCGCCTTTGGTCGGGCTCGAGGGATCGGTTGGCAGCAAGCCGACCAGCGCGAACACCAGGCTGGCCAAGAGGTTCATGGCCATGCCGAACCAGATCACGCGCCGCGACCGGGCGTAACCGTAGACTTCCGTCAGCACGTCACCAAAAATGTAGGTCAGCGGGAACAGGAACGTCCCGCCGTCAAAAGTGGGTTTCCACGCGCCCAGTTGCAGCGTGGCAATTTTCGTGCTGGCGATGTTGGAAACCACCAGCGCGACCGCGAACGCGCCCAGGATCAGGTCAAAATAACGAAATTTCATCCGGTCAGTCTAGCGCGAAAGCGCTGGTCAACTTTCGGATGGTTTTGAACCAATTCCGCTAGAATCATGACAGACATGAGACGAATCCTTCTGACCGCCCTGGTTCTCGTCGGCATCGCGTTGGTGGGTACGCAACCCAACGCGTTGGCGGATGCGCAGACCAACCCCACGTACTCGAGCGCCGCGCTCGGGTTCAGCCTGAAATACCCGGACACCTGGCAGCTGCGCGAGAATCCGAACGGTCGCACGGTCATGTTCGTGGACGCGACCGTCAAAAAGGGCTACCTCTCGAGCGTCACCGTCACCGCCGGGCCAGTCAAACCGAACGTCACGCTGGTGAGCGCCGACAGGCTGATTCAGGACACGTTCACCACGATCCTGACGGATTACAAGCTCTACAAAAAAGAATCCGGCTCGCTCGGCGGCAGCGCGGCCACGCAATTGTTGTTCACGGCGCGGCAAGGCAAGTTCTTGTTCGCGGGTTTCGTGGTGTACACGGTGCGCGCGGGCCGATTGTACTCGTTTACTTTTGAGTGCGACCGCCAGAATTACGATCGTTTGCGCGCCACGGGCGGCACGATTCTGGGATCGTTCACGTTCTTGTGAGTGAATTCATCATTTTGCCTCGCCTGGCGATCTCGAGGACGTTCGGCAACGGAGATCGCTGGGTATCTCGAACACGAACACCGTCCAGCGCGCTACCACTCAAACGCGTACTGGACAGTGTTCTCAAGCATCGACATCTCGAGCACGGACTCGCCAATGAAGTCCGGCCTCACCGTTCCGGATAGGCGAGGCTCGCAAAGAAACCAAGATCGATGTCAACCTGATGCGCCGTGGTTCCCTCGAATGCAAACTTCTGCCACACGGACTCGAGCATCATTCCTGAATGGATTTTCTCGAGTCCACCGCGCTCACTGACCGTCATCGAGCGTCCGAGTTTCGCTTCCGCCAGGAGCGCGATGTCTGAGCGCATCTTAAGCTTCCAAACCTCCCAGTTTTTGCGTTGAGCGCGCGCTCGAAACCATTTCGTCCAGGACATGGTTAGCCTCAAAGATCAATCCGTCTCGACCAACTGAAAGGCGCGCACGTCGAACAAACCCTGATCGGTGATCTTCAGGCTGGGAATCACGGACAGCGCCAGGAACGACAGCGTCATGATCGGGTGCGGCAGCGTGCAGCCCAGGTCTCGCGCGGCGGCTTCCAGGGCGCGCTGCGCCAGCACGAGCCGCAACGGGGGCGCATCGGAAACCAGTCCGGCGATCGGCAGCTCGAGCCGCGCCAGCACCTGCCCGTACAGCACCACCACCGCGCCGCCGCCCATGCGCTCGAGTTCGCGGGCGGCCACGCCCATGTCCTCGTCGTTGACGCCCGCCAGGATGATGTTGTGCGCGTCGTGTGAAACGGTCTGCCCGATCGCGCCGCGTTTCAAGCCGATGCCTTTGGCGAAGCCGACGCCGGTGCGGCCCGTTCCCTTGTGGCGTTCGATCACGGCCAGTTTGATCAGATCGCGCCCCGGTTCGGATCGGGCGATGGCGGCGGGCTCGAGCGTATCGGTGTAGATCTGGTCGGGGTGCACGCCAATCACCGGCATGGGTTTACCCGTCTGAACGCGCAATCGTTCGACCGTCCAATCGTGCGATAGCTGCACGGTGCGTTCCAGCCCGCCGATGGGCGGCGGGTTGGTCTGGCGATCCAGCAATTCGCCGTCCTGCACGACCAGCCTGCCGCCGACCCAGACGGCTTGCGTGTTCCAGCGGCGCAAATCGTCAAAAAGCGCCAGGTCGGCCACGTGGCCGGGGGCGATCGCGCCCCGGTTGGGCAAGCGCCAGTATTCGGCGGGACCCAGGCTGGCGAGCCGCAGCGCGTAAACCGGGTGAATGCCCAAGCGCACAGCTTCGCGCAGCACGCGATCGAGGTGTCCGGCCTCGAGCAGTTCGGCGGCGTCCACGTCGTCGCTGACGAACATGGCGCGGGTCGGACGGTATTTTTCCAGCACGGGCGCGATGGCTTTCAGGTTGCGGGCAGCGGAACCCTCGCGCACCATCAGCCAGGTTCCGGTGCGCAGGCGCTCCAGGGCTTGCTCGGGCGTGACGGCCTCGTGATCGGATTCCAGTCCAGCCGCTGCGTAGCCCGTCCAGTCCGCTCCGGTCACGCCCGCCGCGTGCCCGTCCCGGCGGGCGTGGCGCGCGGCCTCGAGGATCGCCCAGACTTTCGGATCGCCGCCCAGCACGCCGGGGAAGTTCATCATTTCGGCCAGACCCAACACGCCGGGCAGCGCCAGGGCCGCGGCGACTTCTTCCGGCCCGACGACCGCGCCCGAAGCCTCGAATCCGCTGGCGGGCACGCAGGAAGGCACGCTCGCCCAGACGCGCAATCCCGAACCTCGCCCAGCCTGGAGCGTCCATTCCAGGCCGCGCATGCCGACGACGTTGACCAGTTCGTGCGGTTCGGCCACCACGCCGACCGTGCCGCGCGGCAGCACGACTTCCGCGAACCGTCGCGGCGTCATCATGGCGCTTTCTAGGTGTATGTGCGCGTCCACCAGGCCCGGCGCGAGCACCGCGCCGTTGGCCTCGAAAATCTCCCTGGCGCGGTAGCCGACGCCGACGCCCGCGATCCAGCCTCCGCAGATGGCCACATCCGCCGTCACGATTTCCAGGGTGAACACGTCCGCCACGCGAGCGTTCCTGATGACCAGATCGGCGGGCTCGAGCCCTCGCGCGACCCGCACCAGGCGTTGGCGTTCGGCGCTGGAGGGCTGCATTTGAGGATTATAGCCGCGCTGAACGGCGCGCTCGACGCACAACCTGCACGGTGGAGCCTGGAAGAGAATTCCAGCGAGGCTGGGAACACCGTCTGGGACGTGATTTTGTTCAAATTGCGATAAAAACACCGTCTGGGACGGTATTCCAGCATTCGCGCGGTGTTCGGGGTTGGCCTATTGTCGCCGCGACTCGAGCCCGGAGGGCTGCGGTTCAATCGCCTGAATTCCTATTCTGTCTCGCGCAATCACCCGGATCGGCGCGTGTTACGCTCGTGCCTCAACGCACGTTCAGGGTTTTTGAGGGGGTTCACGTGTACTCACCGTCAGACGCGCGGTACGACGCGATGCAGTACCGCAACAGCGGCCATTCCGGGCTGAAACTCCCGGCCATTTCATTGGGGTTGTGGCACAACTTCGGCGGCGTGGATCGCCTCGAGGACGCGCGGGCGATGGTGCGCCGCGCTTTCGATCTGGGCATCACGCATTTCGACCTGGCCAACAATTACGGCCCGCCGCCCGGCAGCGCCGAGGAGACCTTCGGAAAGCTCCTGCGCGACGATTTGGGCGCGTTCCGCGACGAATTGATTATTTCCAGCAAGGCCGGATACCTGATGTGGCCCGGCCCTTACGGGGAATGGGGTTCCCGCAAGTACCTGATCGCCAGCCTCGATCAGAGCCTGAAACGCATGGGGCTCGAGTACGTGGACATTTTTTATCACCACCGCCCCGATCCGAACACGCCGCTGGAAGAGACCATGGGGGCGCTCGATCAGATCGTCAGGAGCGGCAAGGCGCTCTACGTAGGCATCTCGAATTACCCCGCCGAACGCACCCGTGAGGCGTCCCGCATCCTGAAGGCGCTCGGCACGCCTTGCGTGATTCACCAACCGCGCTACAGCATGTTTGACCGTTGGGTCGAGGACGGCCTGCTGGACGCACTGCGCTAGGAGGGCATCGGCGGCATCGCGTTCTCACCCTTGGAGCAGGGCTTGCTGACCGACAAGTACCTCTCGGGCATCCCGACGGGTTCGAGGGCATCGAAGGCGCACGGGTACCTGAGGCCGGAACACGTCACAGATGAAAAACTCGAGAAGGTTCGGCGCCTGAACGATCTGGCGCAGAAAAGGGGTCAGACGCTGGCGCAGATGGCGCTGGCCTGGGTCTTGCGCCACCCGGAAATCACGTCCGCGCTGATCGGCGCGAGCCGGATCGAGCAGATTGACGATGCGGTGGGTGCGTTAGAGGGTCTGCACTTCGCCGATGACGAGTTGCAAGGGTTAGAGGCGATCCTTCAGGGTTGATCGGGAACCTGCTCTCGCTCGAGAACACCGTGTAGCACGCGAATACTGAACCTCTCAGAGCACCGTCCTGGACGGTGTTCTTTGTTGGGCATTCGAGAAGCGAACCGCACCCATCGGTTCTACGGCATCCGAAGGCTCGAGAACACCGGGGTGGCACCTCGAAGACGGCATCTGATAGCGGTACTCGTTTGGACGGAGCGTTTGTCGAGTACGACGGCCTGAAATCAGGATCAGCGAAGAACATTCTCGCCTGGTTCTTCCGAACCATTTCAAAAACCGCTGTATTTCGCCTCCGAGAGGTTTCGTCCCGGCGCAAAAAAACGGCGAGCATTTCGGCCATTTCTCGGAGCCCATTGACAAATTCTCCGGGGTTGCGGTAATTTGCGCTCACAGCCAACTAACACGCGTTACTAGGGGTTGCGGTCGCGCCGCAATCGAGTCGTCGATCACCTTGCTTTGTCTTGGGCGCAGCCCGATTCGGAGGCCACGATGAACACGGATACGGCGTACCGGCAAACCCAGCTCCCGACGACCGCGCAGAACCCGTGGCGGAAGATCGTCAACGCGGAAACCGTGACGGCCTGGTTGTTCATCCTGCCGTGCATGGTGGGCTTTGCACTCTTTTACCTGTACCCGACCCTGCGCGGCCTGTGGATCAGCACGACCAACTGGAACCTCCTTCGGGAACCGACCTTCGTGGGGCTCGAGAATTACAAGACGATGCTGGCCGATCCGGCGTTCTGGAACGCGCTCAAAACCACTTTTCTGTACGTGATCATGAACATCCCGATCCAGACGGTGATCGGGTTGTTCCTGGCCGTGGCCATGGATCGGTTGACCAAATCCATGTTCGTGCGCGGCGCGCTGATCCTGCCGTACCTGATCTCGAACGTGATCGCCGCGATGATCTTCACCTGGATGCTCGATCCGCTGCTGGGCATCGTCAATTCGTTCCTGAGCTGGTTCGGCGTGCCGCACCAGTCTTTCCTCGGGTCACCGCAACTGGCGCTACCGACCATCGCCGCGATCAACATCTGGCGGCACTCGGGTCTGACGGCGCTCTTGTTCTACGCCGGTTTACAGGGCATCCCGAAATCCGTCTACGAGGCCGCGACCATCGACGGCTCGAGCGAGTGGACGACCTTCTGGCGCATCACGTTACCGCTCCTTCGTCCAGTCACGGTTTTCGTGTTGGTCACGAGCATCGTGGGTTCGTTCCAGATTTTCGACACGATCGCCGTCACGACCGCCGGAGGCCCGATCGACGCCACGCGCGTGCTGGTCTTCTACATCTACAGCAATGCCTTCACCTTCTTCAAGATGGGTTACGCCACGGCGCTGTCCATGACGCTGTTCGCGATCTTGATTTTCTTTTCGATCGTTCAGCTTCGCCTGTTCCGCGCCGACCAGTCCGATCTCGCCTGAGACCAGAGGGAGAATGCCATGACGACCGCCACCGCTCCCGTCTCGAGGACGAGATCCACCAAAGCCTTCAATCCGGGTCGGGCTGCCGCCTGGACGATGATGGCGCTGTGCATTTTCGTGTCTGTATTCCCCGTGTATTACGTGCTGAAAACCGCGCTGACGGGCCACAAGGATCTGGCCTCCACGGCAGCCAACCTGCTGCCCGCCAACCCGACGCTGTTCAACTTCGGGCGGGTCATGGGCCTGGTCAGTCAGGAAGCCGCCCAGGCAGAAGGCGTCAATGCGGAAACCGCGAACTTCTTATTGGCGATCAAGAATTCCTTGCTGTTCGTGATCGTCTGCGTGTCCGGGCAGATCGTCTTCAGCGCGATGGCCGCCTACGCCTTCGCGCGATTGAAATTCCCCGGTAGAAACGTCTTGTTCGTGATGATCCTCTCGGCCATGATGATTCCGGGGATCGTGCTGTTCATCCCGAATTTCATTCTGGTCAAGAACCTGGGCTGGTTGAACACCTTTCAGGGCATGGTCGCGCCGTACGTGCTGATGACGCCGTTCGCGGTGTTCTTCTTGCGACAGTTTTTCCTGAGCGTGCCCCTGGAACTCGAGGAAGCGGCGCGGCTGGACGGAGCCTCACCGGCCTTCATCTTCTGGCGGATTGTGCTGCCGTTGGCGCGCGGCCCGATCGCCACGCTCGGGATCCTGACCTCGATCAACATGTGGAACGAATTCTTCTGGCCGTTCATCGTCAATTCCGCTTCCGACACGAACCTGCGCGTGCTGTCGGTGGCGCTCCAGCAGTTCAAGGCCAACCAGCCGTCGGGGCCACCCGACTGGACGGCATTGATGTCCGGAACCTTCATCAGCATCGTTCCGATCTTCATTCTGCTGATCGTGCTCGGGCGTCAGGTGATCGAATCGCTGCAGTTCAGCGGCGGCAAGTAAACACCCCGGACACAAGGCCATCCAGCACACACATCTCTTGAGTCTCGCGGGTCGCGCCAGCACGGCGTTCTCGATCCATGCCTCAAAACGTCCGACCACCGACACTCGAGCTCGAACACGGATGAAAGGAGGGGGAGGGAAAGCAAGAACGTACCGATAGGGACTGTTTCGACAACGCCCGAGAGCCGCAAGCTCGAGCGAGAACCGCTCAAACGGAGGCAGGAATGAAAACCAAGCAACTCGTCGTCCTCGGCTCGGCGCTCGCCGCCATCGGCATCGCGCTCGTCACGACCACGCAAGCGCAAAGCCCGGTCGAAATCAACTACTGGCTGTGGGATTCCAACCAGGAACCCGCCTACAAACAGTGCGCGGACAACTTCTCCAAAGCCAACCCAGGCATCAAGGTCAACGTCATCCAGAAGGGCTGGGACGACTACTGGACGGGCATCACCACCGGTTTTATCTCGGGCACCGCGCCGGACATCTTCACCGACCACCTGGCCAAGTACCCGGAATTCGCCAACAACCAGCAGATCGTGGATATTGCGCCCTTGATCAAGGAAGACAAGGTACCAACGGACATCTACACGGGTGATCTTTTCAAACTCTGGGGCAAGAACGGCAAGCAGTACGGTCTGCCTAAAGACTGGGACACGGTCGCCATCGTCTACAACAAGGCGCTCCTCAAGGAAGCAGGCGTCAGCGAAACCAGCTTGGCCTCGATGAGCTGGAACCCGAAGAACGGCGGCAGCTTCGAGAAGATCATGGCCAAGCTGACCGTCGACGAGAACGGCAACCGTGGCGACAGCCCGAAGTTCGACAAGACGAAAGTGAAGACCTTCGGCTGGGCCAGCCTGCCCGGCAACAGCTCCGGCGGCGCGTACGGTCAGACGGAATGGAGCCACTTCGCGGTTTCCAACGGCTTCAAATTCAACGAAGGCCCGTGGGCAACCAAGTACAACTACGACGACCCGAAGCTGGCGGAATCCTTGCAGTGGCAGGCCGACATCAGCTTGAAAAAGGGCTATGCTCCCCTCTACAAGGACACCAAGGCCAGCGCCGCCAACAACCTGTTCTTCGCGGGTAAGGTCGCCATGATCTTCGACGGCTCGTGGATGATCTCCACCTACAAGGGCAACACCAAAGCCGACATCGGCTTCGCGCAATTGCCCGTCGGCCCGGCGGGTCGCAAGACGATGTTCAACGGTCTGGCGGACTCGATCTGGGTCGGCTCGAAAAAGCAAAAAGAAGCCTGGCAGTGGCTGAAGTACATGGGCACCGCCGCCTGTCAGGACGTCGTCGGCGGCTTCGGCGTGGTCTTCCCGGCCATCCCGAGCGCGGTCAACAAGGCGCTCGCCAGCTACAAGAGCAAGGGCTTGGATGTCAGTGCCTTCACCAAGGAAGCGCTCGCCAAGAACACGACCTTCCTCTTTCCGATCACCGATAACGCGGGTGAAATCGGCGACATCATGCAAAAAGCCCTCGACCGGATCTTCCTCGGCGATGCTCAGGCCAAGGACGTGCTGAAAGAAGCGAACACGAAAGTCAACGCGCTCTTCAAGTAAACATTCGTGAAGACCGTCCGGTGCGCGAATTTTGATTGCGTCCTGGACGGTCTTCTCAGAAACCCAGCCCCGTGCCCGAGGCGAAGCGATGAACACCACACTGTCCGTATTGATGTCCTCCAGCCTACTTCTGCTGGCCGCCTGCGTCGCGCGCGGTGAATCGTCCAGCTCGCCTCGAGCGCCCGCCCGCCAGGTTTCGGCCAGCCTGAGGGCCACTGCCTTCAGCCCGAGCGCTGCATGCACGGGAAATTTCCTCGAGCACGCGCTCACGCACACGACCATCCCGAGGGGCGGTGAGGGCAGCGTCTACGACGGCAACGGTTCCGGCGTGGCCGTCGGTGATCTCGACGGTGACGGTCTGCCGGAGGTCGTGCTCGGGAATCTGGCTGGGCCGAGCACGATTCAGTGGAACGAAGGCGATTTCAAGTTCCGCGCCGAGACGCTCACGAACGCGTTCGGTCTGCCAGAAACGCAGACGCGCGCCGTGGCGCTGGTGGACGAGAACGCCGACGGCTGGCTCGACATCGCGTTCACCAACACAGAGGGCGGAATCAGCGTGTTCACCAACGACCATCACCAGCATTTCAGGCCGCGCACCCTGACCAGCGCCTCGTTTCCGGCCTTCACGATGCTCTGGGATGACCTGGGCGGAACCGGCAATCTCGACTTGGTGACGGCCTCTTACGACGCGATTCTCGAGGAAGAAAACAAAAGCTTTCTGTTCTCGAACGGCGGCGGCGTGGTCGTGTACACACCCACCGACGGCGCGTACAAGCAAGAGCGGTTGTGGAACAGCTCGCAGTCGCTGGCGATGGCGATGTTCGACATCGACGGCGACGGTCGCCGCGACCTGATCGTGGGAAACGATTTCACCGTGCCGGACTTCTTTTGGCTGAACAAACCGGGCGGCTGGAAGAAAGTCAGTCCGTTCAAACGCATCACCAAGAACACGATGGGATTCTCCGTGGCCGATACCGACAACGACGGCAGTTTAGAGCTTTTTGCGACCGACATGAAACCGAAGTTCGACGATGTCAAAGTGCTGGCCAAGTGGATGCCGTTCATGGAAAAAACCTACGAGAAACTTCAATATGCCAGCATTCAACGCGCCGAGAACGTGTTGCAACGGCGCACAAAAGATGGCGGCTTTCAGAACGTCGCCTACGATCTGGGCATCGACGCGACCGGCTGGAGCTGGTCGGCAAAATTCGGCGATCTGAACAACGACGGCTTCGAGGATCTGTACGTCGTCAACGGCATGATCGACAAGGAAAACTTGAAGTATCTGCCGCATCACGAACTGGTCGAATCGAACAAGGTCTTCAGCAATTCCTTCGGGCGATTTCAACCCGAACCCGATTGGAAACTCAATTCGATCTCGAGCGGGCGCGGCATGAGCATGGCGGACTTGAACAACGACGGGCGTTTGGACATCGTGGTCAACAACGTCAACAGCCCCGCGCAAGTCTTCGAGAACCGAGTCTGCGGCGGGCGGAGCCTGGAGGTCGAACTCGAGTGGCCCGGCACGCGCAACACCAGGGCGATCGGCTCGACCATCAAGCTGCACACCAGTATCGGTTCAAACGCGGGCACGTTGCAGCGCGAGGTGCGCAGCCAGGGCGGTTACCTTTCCGGCGAAGACCCACGGGTTCACTTCGGCGCACCCGAAAGCGCGACGCTCGATTGGCTCGAGGTGACCTGGCCGGACGGCGCCCAAACCAAGTTCCTTCAGCCCAGAACCGACACGATTCTCAGGCTGACGCGCGACGGGCGCAAACCATGAGCCTTCGACTCGAGCGCAAACCGTCCTTGTTTGATTTGCTCCGGCTCCGCAGCCGAACCGCGTTGTTCGCGGCAGCCGCCTGCGCTGGATTGCTGCTGGCCGGTGTGGCCGTCACGCGCGCTGGACTGCCGACCTGGGGCGGGACGCTGATTTTTCTGGGCGTGATTGCGGTACCGGCCTCCTTGAAGTGGCGCGATGACCTGATCGCCTGGGGCGCGGCGGCCTGTGTGCTGAGCGTGCTGCTGGCGCTGCAGGGTTTTCACACGGTTGAGCACGTCGTGCAACTGATGCAGTTTTACGTCTTCAACCGTCCCGGCATCGAATCGCAGGGATTGATCTCGAGCCTGAACGTCGAATGGGTGCACTTCATCTGGAACTGGCTGGCCTGGAGCTGCATCGTTTACCTGGTGCGCAACGGCATGACGGGCCTGTGGGGTTATCCGCTGCTGGCCTGGGTGACGCTGCACAGCTTGGAGCACACCTACATGCTGATCCATTACCTGCACGTCGCCGCCGAACTCGGTGCGCTCGGCCTGCCGCAGTTCGGCGCGGCTCAGGTGCTACCGGGCATCCTGGGGCGCGACGGTTGGCTGGCCAACAACCTGCTGATCTGTCGCGGCATTCCGGGCTTGACCAGCTTGCCGCGCGTGGCAATTCACTTCTACTGGAACCTCGGCGAGATGAGCTTGTTGCTGCTGGCCGCTCGAGAATCCCTGCCGCGTCTGATCCGGGCGCAGAA
Organism: uncultured Deinococcales bacterium; assembly: GCA_964244895.1. Taxonomy (GTDB): domain Bacteria; phylum Deinococcota; class Deinococci; order Deinococcales; family JAAFIG01; genus CAXTKV01. Next base: position 12,483 of record CAXTKV010000040.1, on the reverse strand, counting down.
CGCGAAAGGATCGCGGACGTGAAAATTGCCATCATCGGAGCTGGAGGATTCGTCTTTCCTCTGCGCCTGATCGGTGACATCCTGAGTTTTTCGGAACTTCAGGATGCCACGCTTTCGCTGATGGACATCGACCCATTCACGCTGGATCGCACGGCCAGGGCAGCCCGCGAACTGGTGGCGCACCACGGACTGCCGACGCGGATCGAAACCACCGCCGAAAGGCGTGCAGCCCTGGTGCGCGCCGACTACGTGATCGTGACCTTCCAGGTCGGCGGGCTCGAGGCGTACCGCCACGATGTCGAGATTCCGCGCAGCTACGGCCTCGACCAGACGGTCGGTGACACGCTCGGGCCGGGAGGCGTATTCCGTTTTCTGCGCTCCGCCCCCGCCTACCGCGAGATCGCGGCGGACATGCTCGAAGTCTGCCCAGGGGCGCTTCTGATCAATTACGCCAACCCGATGGCGATGGCCTGCTGGTACCTCTCGAGCCTGGGCATCAGGACGGTCGGGTTGTGCCACAGCGTGCAGGGCACGTCGCGGATGCTGGCCGAGCAACTCCAGGTGCCTTACGGCGAAGTGCGTTACCTGTCGGCGGGCATCAACCATCAATCGTGGTTTCTGGAATTTTGGCACGGGAAAACCGATTTGCTGCCGCGCATGCGCGAGGTCGTGACGCAGCGATTCATGGGTGCACAGGGCGAGAGGCGACTCGAGGCTGATCGCGGCGATCACAGCGGTGCGGATCGCAAAGCTTCCGTCTACGAGGGCGCGCAGGAGCGCGTCCGGGCGGAACTGATGGCGGCTTTCGGATACTTCAATACGGAATCCAGCCATCACGCCTCGGAGTACACGCCGTACTTCCGCAAGAATCCGCAACTGATCGAAGCCTTGATCCCGGAGCGCTGGGATTACTTCGAGGTCTGCTCCGCCCACGACGAAACCAGCCTGGATGAACTGCTGGCGCGTTTGAAAACACGCCTCGAGCCATCGCTCGAGTACGGCGCACAGATTATTCACAGCGTGGAAACCGGACAGCCGCGCGTGATTTACGGCAATGTCCCGAACGATGGTCTGATCAAGAATTTACCGGACGGATGCTGCGTGGAAGTCCCGTGTCTGGTGGATGCGAACGGCCTTCAGCCGACCGTGGTGGGCTCGTTGCCCCCGCAGTGCGCCGCCATCAACCGCACCAACATCAACGTTCAGGAACTGGCCGTTCAGGCCGCCCTGACCGGGAATCTAGAACACGTCTATCACGCCGTGATGCTCGATCCATTGACCGCAAGCTTGTTGACCCTGACCGACATCCACGCCATGGTCGACGAGATGATCCAGGCTGAAGCCCAATGGCTGCCAGAATTCGCGAGCCGCTCGGATTCTTCAATCGGCATCCGAGCGTAGCGATGATTTCGAGTTCCAGGCGAGGGCTCCAACAGTGCAATAGCTGAGGAAGTTCAAACCTAGAGACCGTCCCAGACGGTATATTCTGAAATCAAGATTTGACCTGCAGGACGGTGTTCTCGAGGCAAAGATTTTTCGTTCGCGCGATCTCTCGGGACTCCAGACCTATTTTGAACCGTTACGATGACACCGGAGGCACCGAGATCACCATGCCGATTCACTCCACATCTTCAGGTTGGGTTCTCGAGACCCGCGAGACCGCTTACGCCCTCGGGCTGAACGCCGGCGGTGTGCTGACGCACCGGTACTGGGGGGCAAAGCTTCCCCGGCCAGATGATTACCCGCCCGCGATGGACTCGATCGGTTGGGCGTCGTTCAACGGTCCCGGCGAGATCGTGCCGGAGGAATACCCCGGCTACGCGGGCACCAAATACATCGATCCGTGCCTGAAAATCACCTTCCCGGACGGCGTTCGGGACGTGGTGCTCGAGTTCGAGTCGGCTGAATCGATCGAGAACGAGTTGCGGATTCAGCTGCGCGACGCGCACTACCCGGTTCGAGTGACGCTGCACTACCGCGTCCACGAGGCTTACGATCTGCTGGAACGCTTCGTCACGGTTCACAACGACGGCGATGCGCCCGTCACGCTCGAGCGGGTGTTTTCAGCCCAGTGGCACTTGCCGCTGCACCAGGCGTACCGTCTGACGCACCTGGCGGGCGCGTGGTTCAAGGAGACGCAGATTCACCGCGATCCCTTGACTTCAGGTTTGAAGGTGGTGGAATCCCGGCGCTTGACGACCAGCCACCAGCACAACCCGTGGTTCGCGGTGGATCGCGCAGCGCCCGGATCGCAGGCCAGCGAGGACGCGGGTGAAGTCTGGTTCGGGGCATTGAGTTGGAGCGGCAACTGGAAGCTCACGGCGGAGGTCACGGTCTTCGGCAGCACGCGCCTCAACATCGGGTTGAACGATTGGGATTCCGCCATCAGGCTCGAGCCGGGAACGCAGTTCACGAGCCCAGCCAGCATCGCAGGGTTCTCGAGCGCGGGTTTCGGCAAAGCCAGCCGCACCATGCACGATTTCGTGCGCCAGACGATCCTGCCGCACGGGAACGCCCCGCACAAGGTTCTGTACAACTCGTGGGAAGCCACGATCTTCGATGTCAACGAATCATCTCAGAAAGAACTCGCAGAAATTGCTGCCGGGATGGGCGTGGAACTGTTCGTGCTGGACGACGGCTGGTTTCACGGGCGCAAGAGCGACGACGCGGGCTTGGGCGATTGGTGGCCGGACGAGCACAAATTCCCGAACGGTCTGGGGGCGCTCATCGCACACGTCAACGGGCTCGGCATGGATTTCGGGCTGTGGCTCGAGCCGGAGATGGTCAACCCGGATTCCGACCTGTACCGCGCGCACCCGGATTGGGTGATTCACTTCCCGACGCGCTCGCGCACGGAATCTCGCAACCAACTGATCCTGAACCTGGCGCGCAAGGACGTGCAGGAGTACCTGATCGGCTCGATTGACAACCTGCTGGCACGCAACAACATTCGTTTTATCAAATGGGACATGAACCGCAACGTCTCTGAGCCCGGCTGGATGGAAAACAGCGAACCCAAATCCCTCTGGGTGCGCTACGTCGAGGGTCTGTACCGCGTCTGGGGCGCGCTGCGCGAGCGGCACCCGAACGTCACCTGGCAGAGTTGCTCCGGCGGCGGCGGTCGGGCAGACCTGGGCATTTTGCGATTCGCCGATCAGATCTGGGCGAGCGACATGACGGAACCGACCATGCGCTTGCGCATCCAGGAGGGGTTTTCCCAACTCTTTCCAGCCAGCACGATGGAGGCCTGGGTCACGGACATGGGTCCGAAGCACCTGCCGCTCGAGTTCCGCTTTCACGTCTCGATGGCGGGCGTGCTGGGCGTGGGCGCGAATTTGCTGCACTGGTCGGAATCTGAACGGCTCGAGGCCAAACGATTGATCGCGCTCTACAAATCGATCCGACCCGTGGTGCAGTCCGGAGACCAGTACCGGCTGCGTTCCGTGTTCGAGTCAGCCTTTTCGGGGTTGATGTACGTTAGCAAAGACAAATCCGAGGGCGTCGTGTTCGCGTTCCGCACGCACATCCCCGACCCAGAGTTGCTGGCGCCCCTGAAATTGCGCGGGCTCGAGACGGATGCGTTGTACACGGTCGACGGTGTCGTCGGTGCGCGCTCCGGCGCGGCCTGGATGCACGTCGGGCTCGAGGTGGCGCTCTCGGATTTTGGAAGCGCGGTATTGCGAATTCGGCGCGTCGGTGAGTCGGGCGCTCCGTGATGTCGGCGAAGTGGACTCGTTCGAGCCGAGAAGACCGCAGCGCGAGACCATCCCGGACGCATTCTCTCGAAAGCTAAAATTCGTGTTCTGGACGGTTTTTTCAATCATCAAAACTTGAATTTCATCTCAACCTTCAAACCGTCAACTCGCCACCGAAAGGAAACACCATGAGCAACGCACCCAAAATTACCTTGATCGGCGCGGGCAGCACGGTCTTCGCCAAGAACCTGATGGGCGACATCCTGAGCTACCCGGAACTCGAGAACGCGCACATCACGCTTTTCGACATCGATCCGGAACGCCTCCGGACATCGGAGATCGTGGCGCGCAAGATCACGCAGGCGCTCGGTGTCAACCCCAAAATCACCGTCAGCACCGACGCTGAGCGCGCGCTCGAGGGCGCGGATTACGCCATCAGCATGATTCAGGTCGGCGGTTACAAACCGTCCACCGTGATCGATTTCGAGATTCCCAAAAAGTACGGTTTGCAGCAGACCATCGCCGACACGCTCGGGATCGGCGGGATCATGCGCGGCTTGCGCACGGTGCCGGTCTTGCTGGCTTACACGCGCATCATGGAGCGCGTCTGCCCGGACGTGCTGCACCTGAATTACGTCAACCCGATGGCGATCAACACCTGGGCACTTTCCAAAGCCAGCCCGATCAAGGTCGTGGGTTTGTGCCACAGCGTGCCGCACACCGCCAAGGAGATCGCGCAGGACATCGGCGTGCCACCCGAGGAAGTCCATTACCTGGTGGCGGGCATCAACCACATGGCGTTCTACCTGACCTTGGAGCGCCACCACAAGGACGGCAGGCGCGAGGACTTGTACCCGTTGGTGCGCGAGTTCGTGGCGCGCGGTAAGTTCACGCATCGCGTCAGCAACGACATGCCGTGGGGACTGACCGACCACGTGCGCTACGAGGTCTTCAAGCACTTCGGGTACTCCGTGACCGAATCGAGTGAGCACTTCAGTGAATACGTGCCGTGGTTCATCAAATCGCACCGCCCGGACTTGCTGGCGCGTTTCAACATCCCGATCGACGAGTACATCCGCCGTTGCGAGCGCAACATCGAAAGCTGGGAATCGTTGCGCCGCAAGCTCGAGGGGGACGAACCCTTGAGCGTCAAACGCAGCGTCGAGTACGGATCGCTGATCATTCATAGCCACCACACCGGTCAACCGCGCGTGATTTACGGCAACGTCTTGAACGACGGCCTGATCGATAACCTGCCCCAAGGCTGCTGCGTCGAAGTGCCATGCCTGGTCGACGAGAACGGCATCCAGCCGACCCGCATCGGCACCATCCCGCCGCAACTGGCCGCCATGATGCGCACCAACGTCAACGTCCAGGAACTGACCGTCGAGGCCGCCCTGACCGGCAAGCGCGAGCACGTCTATCACGCCGCGATGCTCGATCCACACACGGCGGCGGAACTCGACCTGGATCAGATCAAGAGCCTGGTGGACGAACTGATCGCGGCGCACGGTGATTTTCTGCCTGAAAGCCTGCGGACAGCCGAACTTCAGACCGCGATGGGTGGTTAAAAACATCGTTCAGGACAGGCACAAACGCGTCACCAGCCAGCAGGTCGCCAAGCTTGCAGGGGTCTCGAGAACCACGGTTTCGTTCGTGCTGAACGACGCGCCGGGTGCGAACATCAGGCAGGAAACCCGCGAGCGCGTGCTGAAAGCCGCCGAAGAACTCGGTTACGTGCCCAACGCCGCAGCCCAGATGCTGGTCAGCGGCGAGACGCGCACGATCGGGCTGGTGGTCGCGCAGGCCGAGCACCTTCAGGTGGACGCGTTCATTCCGCAGTTGCTCTACAGCCTCAGCCGCAGCAGCCACGCGCTCGGCTACCGCGTGCTGCTCGAGACGGTCGAGGATGTCACCAGGCCCGACGCCTACGACGAGCTGGTGCGCGGGCGTCGGATCGATGGGCTGATCGTCCTGAACACGCGCTCCGACGACACGCAACTGCCCGCGCTGATCGCCCGCGATTTCCCGGTCGTGCTGGTGGGTTTCCCCGGCTGGGCCGAACTCGGCGCGCGTTCCGCTTCGGTCGGAACCGATGGCCGAGACGCCGGACGCCGAATCACCGAACACCTGATCGGTCTGGGTCACGAGCGCATCGCGCACGTGACCTTCTCGCCCGCGCAGTACCACGCCACGCAGGATCGGCACCTCGGTTACCTGTCCGCCCTCGAGTCTGCGGGATTGCCCAACGACCCGCGCCTGGTCGAGTACGGCAATTACAGCGCCCAGAGCGGTTTCGACGCCATGGAGCGCTTGCTCGAACGCGGATCCCGACCGACCGCCGTGTTCGCGGGCAACGACACGGTCGCGCTCGGCGCGATGGCCGCCATTCAGCAGCGCGGCCTGCGCATCCCCGAGGACATCGCCGTGGTCGGTTTCGATGACACGCCGACGGCGGCCTTTACGATTCCGCCCCTGACGACCGTTCAGGTTTCGGCGGTCGAGCAGGGCGAGCTGGGCGTGCAGATCCTGACGAAACTGTTGCAGGGGCAGGTTCCAGCGCAACGCCACGTGATCGTCGAGACGCCGCTGGTCATCCGTCAGTCGTGCGGGGCGCGGTTGAAGCGACCAATATAGGGTCGCCGATTCTGTGCCCGGAGCGACGGCTCAACGGTGCGCGCTGGTCAATTTTCAACCCAGATTGTCCGAGAAAACCGAGGTGCAGCGCACCGCTTGACTGGGGCATGGCTCGAGAGACCGTCCAGGACGCGATTCTCGAGACCCAGAGAATACTGTCCTGGACGGTTTTCTCGCTGTGCGCTCGAAGGGCGATAGCCCGGATCGGACATCGCGACGAATGAGGCGGGGTCGGGTCAGGATCTGCTCTGAAGTGGCCATCGGTGCGTTGCCGCAGGATCTGGAGGTCACAAGATTTCACAAAAACACTCAAATTGTGAGGAAATGTTGACTTTCGTTTCGGGGTCAGGTATCGTTTCGCGAGCCACAACCCAAACCGATCTGCGAGTACCCAGGAGTGACCTACCGTGCTGGCGGAAGAGCGTCGTCAAAAACTGTTGAGCCTGACCGCCGAACGCGGTCGAGCCCGCATCGCCGAACTGGCAGAAACTTTCGGGGTCAGCGAAATGACGATCCACAGAGATGTTCAATTTCTCGAGCAACAAGGATTGGTGCGCAAGATGCACGGTGGTGTGGCGCACGTCGGCGTCCAGGAAACCCCGTACCGTGAACGGATCGTGCAGCAGCACGCGCAAAAACAGGCCATCGCCAGAACCGCCGCCAACCTGATCCAGCCCGGCGCGACGATCTACCTCTCGCCGGGAACGACCACCACTGAAATCGCGCGGGCGCTGCCCAGAGAAGGGCTGACGGTCATCACCAACAGCTTGCCGATCGCGCAGGAACTGATGGGCACCACCGAACTCGAGGTCGTGCTGACGGGCGGCAGCGTGCGACGCCACGCCGAAGCGTTGGTCGGTGAGGCCGCCGAGGCCAGCATCGAGCGGATGTTCATCAACCTGGCCTTCATCGGCGTGACCGGCATGGACATCGAGGGCGGCCTGACGGTCTATTCGGAAAGCGAGGCGCGCGTGCTGCATCAGGTGCTGCGGGCCGCGCGCAAGACCGTGATCGTCTCGGATTCCAGCAAGTGGGGGAAAGTCATGGGGCCGCTGGTCGCGCCGCTCAGCAACGTTCACACGATCATCACCGACTCGAAACTATCGGTTGAAGCCGCGAGATACCTCGAGCAGCACGATGTCAGCGTCATCCGAGCGAGGGAGGTCAACGCGTGATTCGCCCACTCACTTCGCGTGCCAGATTTACATCGCGTCCCGGACGATCCGATGCGTCCCTGTCGGCTCGTTTGCGAATGGAGCCCAAATGAAAGCCTTATTTCTGGATGGCCCCGGCACGATGCGCCTCGGCGACTGGAGCGATCCCGGTTCCCGATCCGATGCGCTGCGCTTGCGCGTACAGGCCGTGACGGTCTGCGGTTCGGATCTGCACTACTACAAAGAAGGCGCGATCGGTTCGTCGGTGATCACGGAACCGTTCATCCTCGGGCACGAGTTCTCTGCGGTCGTGGACGACGAGCGGGGCGAAGCGCTGGGTTTCCCGAGCGGCACGCTGGTGGCCGTCGATCCCGCCGAACCGTGCGGGCACTGCGAATGGTGCGAGCGCGGCGAGGTCAACCTCTGTCCGAACGTTAAATTCGCGGGTTCCGCCCCGGTGCTGGGCGCGCTGCGCGAGGTTTACGACGCCAGACCGGACGCGCTTTTCAAGCTGCCCGACGGTTTCGACGCCGCCGATGCGGCGCTCCTGGAGCCTTTGGGCGTCGCGATTCACGCGATTGACCTGGCCAAGATCAAGCTCGGCGCGAGCGTCGCCGTGGTCGGCACGGGCGCGATCGGCTTGCTGATCGTGCAACTCGCCCGCGTGGTCGGCGCGGCGGCAGTTCACGCGCTCGACCCGATCGGCTACCGCCGCGAACTGGCCCTGAAACTGGGCGCGGACAGCGCTCACGACACGCCACAATCGCTCTTAACCGCCACCAACAACCGCGGCGTGGACGTGGTGCTCGAGGCGACCGATACGCCCGATGGCCCGGAGGCGGCCTGCACGGTCGCGCGCATCGGTGGCAAGGTCGTGCTGGTGGGCATACCGGACGGCAACGGTTTTTCCCTGACCGCCTCGCAGGTGCGGCGCAAGGGACTGACCATCAAGATGTCGCGCCGCATGGGTCACGTCTACCCTCGCGCGATCAAACTCGTCCAGGACGGACGCGTGGACATCAGAGCCATCGCCACCCACCACTTCACCCTCGAGCGCGCGCCGGAAGCGTTCGTGCTTCAGGCCAACCGCAGCGACGGCGTGATCAAGAGCGTGATCCACATCGGCGACTAACCTCGAGAACACCGTCCAGCGCGCCCTTTTGGAATCCCGTCGCTGACGATACCGCTTGAACCTCACCGCTCGAACCGGGCGCGCTCGAGGCACGAGGACCCGAAACTCCACCCGACCGCCCACCGACGGAACCTGAGTCCCTGGCGAACACAGCAGCCACTGCGCCGCCAGGGTGTCGAAAGGAGGGACCAGCACAAGACGTACCGCGCCAATGCCGCAGTCGCTCCAAGTCCCACAGTACCAAGGAGGTTCGCATGAAGCACTGGAAACTGGTCGTCGGTCTCGGACTCGCCGCCACAGCCGCAGGTGTGCTGGCCACGCGCGGCACCGCGCAGGGCGCGTGGACCCTGGCCGAAGCCGCCAAACCCTACGCGGGCACGACCATCAAGGCCGTCTACCTGGATCGCCCCGGCTACAAGGCCGCCGCAAAGCTGGTGCCGGAATTCGAGAAACTGACCGGCATCAAAGTCGAGAGCGAAGTCATCCCCTACGAGAACACCCGCGAAAAAGAAGTGCTCGATTTCACCGCCAAAGGCGGCGAGTACGATGTCGCCCTGACCGACGTGGTCTGGGTCGGTGAGTTCGCCGCCAACGGCTGGCTGACGCCGCTCGAGAAGTTCACCAAAGACCCCAAGCTGGCCGACCCGGCGCTCAATTTGAACGGCTTCTTCCCGATTTTGCTGGATTCGTTCGGCACGTGGGACAAGGTGCTGTACGGCCTGCCGTTCGACAACTACGCCGGATTGCTGTTCTACAACAGGTGCATGCTCGAGAAGGCGGGCTTCAAATCGCCGCCCAAAACCTGGGACGAATTGATGACCAAATACGCGCCCAAACTGACCGACGCCAAGAAGGGCCAGTACGCTTACGCCCTGCAGTCGCGGCGCGGCGAGACGCAGAGCGCGGACAGCTTCATGCGGATGCTCTGGCCGTTCGGCGGCAGCCTGATCGACGCCAAGACCTTCGAGCCGAATTTGCTCTCGGCGGCGTCCCAGAAGGGCTTGCAGTTCCGCCAGGATTTGCTGAAGTACATGCCGCCCGGCATTGTGGACTACGACCACAACGAGGCCGTCAACGGCCTGGCGCAGGGCAAAGTCGCGATGATCACCGAGTGGAGCGCCTTCAACGGCACGCTCAACGACCCGAAATCCTCGAAGATCGGCAACTGCCTGGCGGTCGACACCGAACCGGCGGGGCCAGCCGGCATCAAAGGCGCGTTGGGCGGCTTCAGCTACGGCGTCAACGCCTTCTCGAGCGAGAAGGAACAGGCCGCGTCCTACTTGTTCATCCAGTGGATCACGTCCGAAGCCAAATCCAAGGATTACGTCCGCGCCGGTGGCGTCAGCGCACGCACCAGCGCCTACAAGGATCCGGCCATCACCAAGGCCTTCCCGTTCACCGTGCCGATGGTCAAAGCCTGGAACCAGGGCAACCCCGTCTTCCGCCCGCGTTTCCCCGAATGGCCCGCGATCTCTGAGGTGGTGGCGCAGGTCGGCACCGAGATGATGCTCGGCAAGGTCAGCGTCAAAGATGGCGCGACCCAGATAGACGCCAAAGTCAAGGACATCCTGACCAAGGCCGGGTACTACGACGGCAAGAAGCCCAAGCTGCAGTAGCGTTCAGGATTCGGCTCGAGCGTGCGGCGAGGTCGGTGCGCTCGAGCCATCCAACGATGTTTCGTGAGGCCAGAAGGGCGATCTCGTTTCACGAAGAAAGACCGTCCGACACACATTTTCCCGGCCCCCAAGAAGACCGTCCTGGACGGTCTTTGCGGACGCGAAAACCTGGAGTGAACCGTGAACGACGACATTTCACAACTCGGTTCGAGGGCGCTCGGCGAGATCGGCGAGGTCTTCGCGAGGCTCGAGCCGGGAATGGCGGAACCGCTGCTCGTCGAAATTTTGAAGGCCCATCGGATCGCGACCTACGGCGTGGGGCGCGAAGGTTTGATGATGCGGGCGCTCTGCATGAGGCTCTTTCACCTCGGGCTGGACGCGCACGTGGTCGGGGACATGACCACGCCGTCGGTTGGAGCGGGCGACCTTTTGATGGTCAGCGCTGGGCCAGGGAATTTCTCGACCGTCGCGGGTCTGGTCGGTGTGGCCAGGGCGTCCGGCGCGAGGACGCTGTGCTTCACAGCCCAACCCGATGGAGCCGTACCGAAATCCTGCGACGCGGTGATCGTGCTGCCCGCGCAGACGATGGCCAACGACCGAGCCTCGAGCGGATTGCTGCCGATGGGCAGCCTGTTTGAAGCCGTGCAACTCGTGTTTTACGACCTGGTTTCGATCCTGCTGCGCGAGCGCTTGGGTCAGACGCCCGATCAGATGCGCGAGCGCCACACGAACCTCGAGTGACGCAGGGACTCGCACCTCGAGTAACGCAGGGACTCGCACCTCGAGTGACGCAGCGATGAACAGCTCGAGCGATGGGAATACGCCGTCCAGAACGCCATTTTGAAATACCGTCCAGAACGGTCTTCTTGAAACATCACAAAAGATCACGCGCAAAGCAGACAGAAATCACAATCGCGCACGAAGGGGAACGACCGTGAACCACCGCAACCGTATCCAAGCGCGTTCTCGAGGCTCGCTTCCTTCCCGAGAACCTTGAAGCTCGAGACGAACGGAGGCTTGAACGCTGATGTGGAGCACCAGAGATCGCAATCTGTTCCTCGCGCCCGCCGTGATCGCGCTGGGATTGATCGGCATCGCACCGCTGTTGTTCGCGCTCAACGTCAGCTTGCGGCAGTACAACCTGGCGCAACCGCGATTGGGTTTCGACTGGAACAATTTCGCCAATTACGCAACCGTCTTTCAGGACGCGTACTTCTGGGGCGCGCTGTGGTTGACGCTGAAGTTCTTGCTTTTGACCGTACCGATCCAGTTCGCGCTGGGGTTGGGGATCGCGCTGTTGTTGCACCGCAAGGACTGGCCTTTTTTGCGAGCCGTGGCGCGGGTGGCGCTGGTGATTCCGCTGGCCACCACGCCCGCCGTGGTCGGCTTGATCGGGCGGCTGGTGTTCGACAGCGATTTCGGTCTGGCCAATTGGGTCACGACCCTTTTCGGCGCGGGCAAGGTCGTGTGGTTGGGCGATCCGAACCTGGCGTTTTTGGCCATCGCCTTGATGGACACCTGGCAGTGGACGCCGTTCTTCGCGCTGGTCATGCTGGCCAGCCTGACCGCCGTGCCGCAGGACGCGTTTGAAGCCGCGACCCTCGAGACCAACCGCCGCTGGTTGCTGTTCCGGCACGTCGAATGGCCGTACCTGCTGCCCGGTTTGACCGCCGTGCTGATCCTGCGCACGGCGGACGTGATGAAACTCTTCGATTCGATTTTCGTCATGACGCGCGGCGGCCCCGGCAGCGCCACGGAACTGATCGCGATCTACACGCAGCGCACGGGCTTTCGGGTCTTCGATCAGGGCGTGGCGTCCGCCATGGCGATCCTGACGCTGGTGGTCACGATCCTGCTGGCGCGAGCCTACATCAGAATTTTCTACCGGGAAGCCGAGGCGTGAGCGTGGACAAGGCCGTCAGCAACGCCGATCTGGAGCGTCCCGCCGCGATTCGGCGCCGCTCGAGAACCGGATCGTGGCCGGTCGCGATCGCGTTGGTGGTGATCATCGTGGCGACCGTCTTTCCGTTTTTCTGGATGGTCACGGCGTCTCTGAAAACCCGCACGGACGTGCTGGCCTTCCCGCCCGTGTTCGTGTTCGCGCCGACCTTAGAGCATTACGCCAAGGCCTTTCTCGAGGCAGGCATCGGTAAGAACGTGCTGAATTCGCTGGTCGTGTCGCTTTTGACGACGCTGCTGGCGCTGGTGCTGGGCACGCCCGCCGCCTACGGGCTGGCGCGCTGGGAATG
>CAXTKV010000039.1:18442-31323 GCA_964244895.1 uncultured Deinococcales bacterium | reverse complement strand
TTGTACGCACCCTTGAAAGATCTGCCCATGCTGGCGGCTGCCGCGTAAATGTCCGGGTAAGCGCCGGCGGCCACCGCCGCGTGAATCGCGCTGCCCAGCGCCGGTCCCTGGCTGGACGCGGCCACGCTCAGTTCTCGTCCGGTCACGTCGGCGTAAATCTGCATCAGCATTTCGTTCTTGATCAACCCGCCTGCGATCACGAGTTCCTTGATGGGCACGCCGGAATCCTCGAAGGCTTCGATGATCGTGCGCGTACCGTAAGCGGTCGATTCGATCAGCGCTCGGTAGATGTCTGGTGCGCGGGTCGCCAGGGTCATGCCGACGATCACCCCCGAAAGTTCCGTGTCCACCAGCACGCTGCGGTTGCCGTTCCACCAGTCGAGCGCGATCAATCCGTGCTCACCGGGTTTCTGCGTTTGCGCCAGACCGCTCAGGTATTCGTGAACGCCCACGCCCGCCGCCCGCGCCGCGTCGGCGTACTCGGGCGGGACGCCGTTCTTGACGAACCAGCCGAAGATATCCCCGACGCCGCTCTGCCCGGCCTCGTAACCGAACAAGCCGGGGCTGACGCCGCCGTCCACCGCGCCGCACATGCCGGGGACTTCACTGAGCGTCTCGCCGTTGACGATGTGGCAGGTGCTGGTGCCCATGATCAAGACCATCTGGCCGGGTTCCACGGCGTTGGCGGCGGGCACGGCCACGTGCGCGTCGACGTTGGCGACCGCCACCGCGATGCCCTCCGGCAGGCCCGTCCAGGCGGCAGCCTCTGAGGTCAGGCCGCCCGCTCGAGCGCCCAGCGCGGACAGGTGATCGGAGAGTTTTTGTTGCGGGAAATCCGCGAACGCTGGGTTGAGCGCCGCCAGGTATTCCCGAGACGGGTACTGACCGTCCTGGAAGTTCGCCTTGTACCCGGCGGTGCAGGTGTTGCGCGTTTCAACCCCGCACAGTTGCCACACGACCCAATCGGCGGCTTCGATCATGCGGTCGGCGGCGCGGTAGATTTCCGGGTCTTCTTCCAGGATTTGCAGGGCTTTGGCGAACATCCATTCGCTCGAGATCTTGCCGCCGTAGCGCGGCAACCACGCCTCGCCTCTGGCGTGAGCCACGGCGTTGATCCGATCCGCCTGAGGTTGCGCCGCGTGGTGCTTCCAGAGCTTGACGTAGGCGTGCGGGCGGTTGCGGTACGCCCCCAGGGTGCAGAGCGGCGTGCCGTCCGTGGTGGTCGGCAGGATCGTGCAGGCCGTGAAATCGATGCCGATCCCGACGATGTCCTGCGCGCTCACGCCGCTCTGCCGCAGGGCTTCGGGGACGGCGTTCTTGAAGACCCCAAGATAATCCGTCGGGTCCTGCAAGGCCCATTCGGGCGGCAGTTTCGCGCCGCTGGCGGGCAACGTCTGGTCGATCACGCCGTGCGGGTAGTCAAAAACCGCGTTGCCCAGTTCGGCTCCGTCGCGCACGCGCACGATCACGGCGCGCCCGGAGAGCGTGCCGAAGTCCACACCGACGCTACATTGTTCGTTCATGAGTACGCTCCTCGAGTCAGATCGGTCGGATCAGGTCGGCCCGGTTGCGGGCGAATCTTGAAGGCTTCCCCTGATCTTGCCATGCCCGAGGCGAGCCCGTCCCTGCGGCTCGAGTGACGCCCGGACACCGTCCAGCACGCGAATTGAAATATGTGTGCTGGACGGTGTTCTCTGATTTGAAGCAATCGGGCGCATCCGCGATCAATGCGTCACAGAGACGGTCGTGAAGGACAACGGCGGCAGGTTCAACAGCAACCGACCATCCTTGAGCGTCACGCCCGAGAGCGCTTTTGAAACCACCACGTTCGGGTCGGCGAAACTGTTCGCGGCCTTCGGATCGGTGCCGGAAAGCTGCCACGCGCCGCTGACCTGTTTGGGGGCGCGACCCTGCCAGTTGATCTCGACTTCCAGGTGTTCCTCGAGACTGCGGTTGACCAGGAAGGCCGCACCGCGCGCGTGTTCCTGATCGTAGCTGGCGGAGACATCCAGCAGAGGCATCTCGCCGAAGCGTTTGGTGTCGTAACTCGCGACCTTGACGAGCGCGTCCAACGATGCGCCACAGGCGTGCTGGCTGAAGAGCGCCAAGGGGTAAAAGATGCTCTGCTTGAGCATCCCGTCCGTGGTCGTCAGGATCGGTGCGATCACGTTGACGATCTGCGCCAGGCACGCGATTTTCAATACGTCGCACTTCCTTAAAAAGACCGACATCCATTGCGCCACCACCAGCGCGTCCTCGAGGTTGTAGACCTCCTCGATCAGGTGCGGTGGGGATTCCCAGTTGCCGTCCCCGATGGTGTCCTTGTACCAGACGTTCCATTCGTCCCAGGACAGGCGCACGTCGTGCTTCGAGCGCAGCTTGGCCTTGACGTACCGGAGCGTCGCGGCCAGCGTGTCCAGTTGGCTCTCGAACTGCGCGCTCATCGCCAGAAAGCTGGGCGTGTCGTCGGTCTTGTTTTCGGCGTAGTAGTGCAACGACAGGTAATCCACCTGATCCCAGGCCGCCTCGAGCGCCACCCGATCCCATTCGGGGTAGGTCGGCATGGCGGTGTTCGACGAACCGCACAGGATCAATTCGAGGCCCGGATCGACGGTACGCATCAGCTTAGCGGCTTCCTTGGCTTTCAGGCCGTATTCCCTGGCTTCCAGGTGACCGATCTGCCAAGGCCCGTCCATCTCGTTGCCCAGGCACCAGTGGCGCACCCCATAGGGCGCTGATGACCCGTACCTGGCGCGCAAATCCGAAAACTGCGTTCCAGGTTTGGCGTTGCAGTACTCGACCAGATCGGCGGCGTCCTGGATGCTGCCCGTCCCCAGGTTGACGGCCATCATCGGTTTCGTGCCCAGCTCCTTGCAGAACTCCATGAATTCGTCCGTGCCGAACTGGTTGGTTTCGATCGCGCGCCAGGCCAGCTCGCGGCGTTTTGGGCGTTGGTCTTTCGGGCCAATCCCGTCCTGCCAGCGGTAACCGCTCAGGAAGTTGCCACCCGGATAGCGGATCGTGCGGAAGTTGAGTTCTTTGAGCGCGCCCAGCACGTCCTTGCGCAATCCGCGCTCGTCGGCGTGCGGGGAAGCCGGATCGTAGATGCCCTCGTAAATGCAGCGCCCCATGTGCTCCGCAAAACCGCTGAACAGGAGCGGTGAAATCTCGTCGATCACGCGATCCGTGTCGAGGAAAACCGTGGCCTTGGACATTCGTGCACCTTCCTCAAAAGTAAGAACTCGAGAATCCGCGTTACTTCAGACCCGCCGTGGCCATGACACCTTCCGTCACGCGGCGCTGAAAGATCAAATAGGCCGCGACCGTCGGGAAGGCCGCCAGCACGGCGGTCGCCATGGTTTTGGCGTAGGCGATGCCGTACGCGGACTGCACTTGCGTGATGCCGACCGGGATCGTCAGCATCGGCGTGGCGGACGTGACGATAAAAGGCCAGAAGAAATTGTTCCACGCCCCGATGAACGTGATGATCGCCAGCGCCCAGGTGATGCCCCAGTTGAGCGGCAAGTACACGCCGAACAGCACCCGAAATTCGCTCGCGCCATCGATCCGGGCCGCATCGCCGAGTTCTCGAGGAACCTGATCGAAGAACTGCTTGTAGATCACCACCGCCACCGGAGCCGCCAGTTGCGGCAGCACCACGCCGGCGTAGGTGTTGACCAGCCCGAGTCTGTTCATGAACATGAACAACGGAATGATGCTCGCCTGAAACGGGATCATGAAGCCCGCCAGGATGATCCAGAAGACCAGGTTCTTGCCCGGAAATTCCAGTTGCGAGATCGCGTACGCGCAGAGCATCGCCAACAGCAAGACCATCACCGTGATGATCACCGAAGTCACGACGCTGTTCAGGTACCAGCGCAAGATCGGGCTGTTCAGAATCACGTACGAGTACGAACTGAAATCGAAGGGTTGCGGAATCCAGCTCTGATCGGTCGAAATGGTCTGGGTTTCGTCCTTGAAGGACGTGACCAGCATCCAGTACAGCGGGAAAAACCAGAACAGCGCAAACACCACCGTCAGGAGCGTGCCGGACGCGCCGAGCATGGCCACAAGTCTGGGTTTCATGCGGACCTCGAGCGGTTCAAGAGCCGATTCTGAATCAACGATGCCACCACGATGATCACCAGCAGCACCACCGCGATGCTCGAGGCGTACCCCCCTTTTTGCTGCTGGAAGGCCTGCTGGTAGAGCTCCAAGAGCAGCACCCGCGTGGAATCAAAGGGGCCGCCCTGGGTCAACAGATAAACCTGATCGAAAATCTTGAATTGCGCGATCAACTGCAAGACCAGCACCAGGCTGGTGACCGGCCAGGCCGAAGGCCAGGTGATGTACCGGAACATCTGAAAGCTGTCCGCGCCGTCCAGAGAAGCCGCCTCGTAGTATTCCTTCGGGATGCTTTTGAGCGCCGCCACGAACAAGAGCATGTTGAAGCCGACCGTCCACCAGATCGTCACGAACGCGACCGTCGGCATGGCGTAGGCGGGGTCCTGAAACCAGTTGATGCCCGTTTTGAAGACGCTGTTCAGAATGCCAAAATTCGGGTCGAGAATCCACAACCAGACGGTCGTGACGACGCTGACGGGCAGAATGTTCGGCAAGAAAAACGCGGCCAGCATCAGGTTCTGCATGCGTTTGAGCCGGACGACCATCAGCGCGAACACGAATCCGAAGGCCGTGTTGGGAATGACCGTCAGCAGCGTGAAATAAACCGTGTGCCAGACCGACGCCCAGAAATCCGGGTCGTTCAGCAGGTTGGCGTAATTTTCAAAACCGATGTATTTGCCGATCCCGGCGATGTCCGCATCGGTGAAGCTCAGTTGCAGCACCCTCAAGGACGGATAGATCAAGAACAGCACGTAGGCCACGGCGAACGGCGAGATCAGCAGTCCTGCCACCAGCCAGCGCTGCACCATGTACGCGTTTTTGTTTCGGGCTCGTTGCGTCTGTTGGGTCGTGTATTCCATTGCGCTCGAGTCTCTCAGGCCGTGAATCTGAGCGGTTCAGGGTGCTCAAGTTTGGGAAGACCGCCCAGCACGGCATTCTCGAGACCAAAGAATTTGCGTGCTGGACGGTGTTTGTTTGGTGGGATTACTTGTTGAAGCTCGTCAACTGCTGCTTGAACTTGGCGATGGCCTGATCGACCGTGACCTGACCGACCAGCGCCGGAACCAACGAGTTGCCGACCGAGTCGTAAACCGGCCCACCGACGCCGAACATCGGTACGGTCGGCTCGAGCACCACGTCCTTGGCGGATACGGCGCTGTACTCGACGTTCGGCATCAGGGCCTTGTAATCGGCGCTGCTTTGCACCTCGATATCGGCGGGGATGTGACCGCCGCCCGCCCAGGTCAGACCGCCCGTTTTCTGGATGTACCCGATGACCGTCATGACGGCCTTGAGCTTTTCCGGGGTCATCGGCGTCTTGGAGTTGTTCGGGATGGCCAGCGTGTGCGAATCGGCCCAGGTTTTCTGGTTTCCGTAGAGCTTCGGGAAGGGCATGATGCCGTAATCGAAGAGCTTGCCCTTGGCTTTCAAGTCGACCATCGTGGGGACTTCCCAGTTGCCGTTGATCATGAACGCCGCGCGTCCCGCCGTGAACAGCGCGACCATCGCCGGGTAGGTTGTGTTCTTGGCGATCAGTCCATCCTTGGTCCAGCCGGTCATGGTCGTCAGTACCTGCTTGCCCTTGGTGTCCAGGTCGGTCAAGGAGAGCTTGCCGTCGCGCACGAAGGTTCCGCCCTGTTGGTTGTAGAGGGTCGCGAAGATCCGCCACGGCGAGGCCGAATCGCCACCCGCCGAGGACGTTGCCACGGGCAGCACGCCGGTTTTGTCCTTGATCTGCTTGAGGGATTTGCTGAACGCATCGACGCCGCTCATGCCCATCGGCAGGCCGTCAGTCCCGAGCAGACCGGCTTTCTTGAGGATGTCCTTGTTGTAGTACATCACCAGCGTGTGCGTGTCGAGCGGCACGGCGTAGAGCTTTTCCTCGCCCGTCTGAATCTTCGAGATGCTCAGTTCTGTCTGCACCAGGGCGGGCAGGAAGCTCGCCCTCGAGAGGCCGACGCTCGAGAGATCCGCGTCGGTGATGGCGCGCAAATCGCCGTTCTTGATGCCTCTGGGCATGGCCGACATGTGGTACGTCATCAGGTCGGGCGTCTGTCCGGCCACGACGGAGGTGTGAATCTTGGTGTAAAACGGCGCGCCCCACGGCAAGGTCGAATTCTCGATCTGGATGTCCGTCTGGGATTTGTTGAAATCCGCGATGATCTGCTTCATGCGCACGCCGTCGCCACCGCCGAAGAAATCCCAGTACACGACCTTGATCGGTGAGGTCTGCGCCATGGCGGTCACGAGCATCGCCGCCGCGAACAGTGAGCCGAAGATCTTGAACAGTCGCATCAGTTCTCCTTGGAATGGTCGCGCGGATTCTCGGCGCGGATTTTTTGGCGCGGTGTCATTTATCGATTTCGAGTGTCGATCAAACGCGATCTTCTGTGCGCCACCTCCTTTGGAACGGGTTTGATCGCTGCGTCGTCGCTCGAGCACGTGAACTGAACCACTTTGAACCAATCCTCGAGCGGTTTCTGCCCGCCTCGGGTGCTGACCTGAGACGCTCGAGCCAGGGCGTACTCATCTGAAAAAGGCCGTCGGGCACGGAAATGACACGCCTCGAGACTGACCCCTTACCGCAGTCCGAAGAACGAAGTCCAGCCTGATTGGTTGATACATTCGTAAACTAGTGATACCAATTGGTTGTGTCAACGGCTCAACAAACCTACGAAGCGATCCACCGTCTGGCGCGGACTATTCCTGGGCGTAAACTGCCCGGCGAGCGCGAACTGGCCGAACAATACGGCGTGGGTCGTCAGCAGGTTCGGCGCGTGCTGGCGCGGCTGGCCGGTGAAGGCGTGGTCGAACGTCGTCAGGGCAGCGGAACCTACGCCGCGCTGCTCGAGCCGGGAACCTTGCGTCGGGTCGGGCTGTGGGTGGATCGGCGCTTGCGCCTGCGCGACGACCCTTTTTTCACGCTGATGATCGAACGTTTACTGCACGCCTGCCACGACGAGAACATCCGTTGCACGGTCGAACGCGTCGACGAAGCCAACCCGCCCCGAGCCTGGGAGGACGGCGTGCTGACGCTCGGGCTCGCCAGCGTCGAACTGCTGCGACGCATGGGGCGCGGCGATCCGCCCGCCGTGGGACTGTTCGTGGATTTTCCGCTGACGCCCGGCGCGTCCGTCAGTTTGCTGCAAATGGACGACATCGGGGCCGGGCGCATCGCGACACAATGGCTGCTGGCGCAGGGCTGCGACCACCTGGCGTTCGTGGGGCGCAACGGCCTGCCCGTCTCGGACGCCCGCTTGGCGGGCATGCGTCACGTCAGCGCCAACGCGGGCGTTCCGCTCGAGGTGATCGAATCGCGCATGAACTACCCGGCGGGACTGACCGCTGGGGCGGAACTGAAATTGCCCGACCACGGACGCGTCGGCGTGTTCTGCGCGAACGACTGGTTGGCGCTCGGCGTTCACGCCGGATTGAGCGGACGCGGCCAAGCCGTGCGCGACCGAGCCTTGCTGGTCGGCGTGGACGGCCTTCCGGTCGTGGCCGACCCGCGCATCGGCGTGCATTCGTTGCGCCCGCCGCTCGAGACCATCGCCGCCGACGCGCTGGCCGAATTGCGCCGCCTGAGCGCTTTTCCACCCGTCGGCGGTCGGATCGTGCAGTACCCGTTCACCTGGGCCGACGAGATCCCTTGAAGGATGTCTTTGACCTCGAGGAACACCGTCCAGCACGCAGATGAATGATGCCCGAGAACCCCGTGCAGTACGCGCCGCCCGAAGCGAACCAGTTCTTTGAACGCGCTCCAGACCCGACAATCCGTCCGTGCCGTAAACTCACGCATGCCGATTCACGTCAGAGGCCAACCCGGCGATGTCGCACCCTACGTGCTCTTGCCCGGCGACCCCAACCGCGCCAGGTACATCGCCGAAACCTACTTCGAGCACCCCACGCTTTACACCGAACATCGCGGCATGCTGGGCTACACGGGCACCTACAAGGGCTTGCGCGTCAGCGTCCAGACGACCGGCATGGGCTGCCCGAGCGCCAGCATCGTGGCCGAAGAACTGGCCATGTTGGGCGCGAAAGTCCTGCTGCGCGTCGGCACCTGCGGCGGCACCAGCCCGAACCTGAAACCCGCCGATCTGGTGATCGCCCAGGCGAGCTTGGCCCGCGACGGCACGACCCGCCAGTACATGGGCGAGGGCAACCACGCGCCGATCGCGACGTACCGCATCGTGCGCGCCGCAGACGATGCCGCGAGAGCCGCGAACGTGCCTTACCACGTCGGCTTGATCGTGACCGACGATTCCTTCTACGCGCTCTCCTCGGATCAAGCGCGCGCTTTGTACACCGAACGCGGCGCGCTCGGCATCGAGATGGAAGCCAGCGCCATTTTCACCGTCGCCCACCTGCGCGGCATGGAGGCCGCCTGCCTGACGACCGTCAGCAACTACATCGGTGACGAAAGCCTGGTGCCCGACGAGGTGCTGAAGCGCGGCGTGGACAGCATGATCGAGGTGGCGCTGGAAACGTGTTTGACGCTCGAGGCCGAACGGAAGCTCGAGTAAAGCCCCATCACATTTGCGGCGTGCGCGCACCGCGTGCCCCGGCGAGGGTCGGTCACGGACAGACCCTGACGAGGGCAAGATTTCGGAAGACCGTTCCAGACGGTGTTTTTTGCGCCTCGAGAAACACGTCCAGGACGGTCTTCTCGAGCCCTTTGTCCTCCCTATGCAATAGGGGAGGTGGCATCCGCCCGGTCTTGGCGGATGACGGAGGGGTCACCGCACCCGTCTGTTTCTTGATCGTGCCTCTCAAGTGTTGCGCAACCGAGCGCGCTCGACGGGTACACTTCTCCATGCCAATTCACGTCCAGGCTCAACCCGGCGATGTCGCGCCTTACGTCCTCTTGCCCGGCGACCCGAACCGCGCGACGTACATCGCCCAAACCTTTCTCGAGAACCCCGTGTTGTACACGGATTACCGCCAGATGTTCGGCTACACCGGTTTGTTCAAGGGCTTGCGCGTCAGCGTCCAGACGACCGGCATGGGCTGCCCGACGACCGCGATTGTCCTCGAAGAACTGATTCAACTGGACGCCAAAGTCGTGATTCGCGTCGGCACGTGCGGGTCGTTGAAACCGGAACTCGAACCGACCGACCTGGTGATCGTGCAGGGATCGTTGCCTTTCGATGGCACGACCCGCACGTACCTGGGCGACGGCCCCGCCGTGCCCGTCCCGTCGTGGCGCGTGCTTCGCGCCAGCGTCGAGGCCGCCGAGCGCGAGGGGTTCAAGCACCACGTGGCCCTGATGGCCAGCAGCGACAACTATTACGCCACCCCGTGGCTGCGCGAGGAACGCGCCAAACGTGGCGCGCAAGCCGTCGAGATGGAAGCCAGCGCGATCTTCACCATCGCCATGCTTCGCGGCATTGAAGCTGGGTGCGTCTGCACGGTTTCCAATTACGTCGGGGACAAGTCGCACCAGCCCGAGGACGTGCTGCGCAAGGGAATCGATACGATGACCGTGACCGCGCTCGAGACCTGCCTGACGCTCGAGGCCCAGCGACCATTGACGTGACGGAACGCAGCATTCGA
The DNA here is from genome assembly GCA_964244895.1 of uncultured Deinococcales bacterium. GTDB lineage: Bacteria > Deinococcota > Deinococci > Deinococcales > JAAFIG01 > CAXTKV01. The sequence goes on along the minus strand of CAXTKV010000039.1, from coordinate 21,642 downwards.
GAAGCCCGTATTGAAATTTGAACCTCGAGCAATCTCGGGGTTCAAAGCGAGGAACGCAATGAGAACCGTCGAAATTCTGAGACAAAGGGTGCAGGCCGCATCCGCTCACACCCATTTCAATGCCGCAGCTGCGCTCGATGACGCGGTGTTGACGGCCCCGAAACCGATGCGCTGCACGAAGTGCAACGGTGAGATGCTCACGATCTCGTTTCGGGGCGTCGAGATTGACCGTTGCGCCGATTGCGGCGGTCTGTGGTTCGATGTACTCGAGCACGAACAACTCCGTAAGCTCGAGAGCTCGGAGCGTGTGGACTCTGGCGACCGTCTCGTCGGGCAGCGTTTCAATCACCTTTCGGGCGTGTTCCGTTGCCCGCGCTGCGACACCCCGATGACGCGCGTGACCGACGCGCACCATCCGCAGATTCATTTCGAGAAATGCCCCAGGGATTACGGCGTGTTCTTCGACGCGGGCGAGTTTCACGATTTCAAGGGGCACACCCTTCAGGCACGCCTGCACGCGCTTTTCGGGGGTTGATTCGTGAGAGCACCGTCCAGCACACATCTTGAAACTTGCGTCTGCGACGGTGTTCCCTGGGGAGGCTCGAGTTAGACTGAAGGTATGGACAACTTGAAACTGGGCGTCATCGGTGCGGGGGCGATGGGCGGCGGCATCGCGCAGGTCGCGGCCACCGCAGGCTTCGACGTGACCGTGCGAGACGTGGCGGACGCGGCGCTCGAGCGAGGACTGAAGAACCTGACCTCGAGCCTGCACAAGCTCGAATCGAAGGGCAAACTGCCCGAACCGCCCGCCGCGATCCTCTCGCGCATTTCGACCACGCTCGAGTTCGAGGGCTTGGCGGATTGCGACCTGATCATCGAGGCGGCCTTCGAGAACATCGATGTCAAGCGCGAGGTCTTCACCGCTTTGGATACGGTCGCCCAACCCGGCGCGGTGCTGGCCACCAACACCTCGAGCCTGTCGGTCACGCAGATCGCGTCGTTCACCAGGAACCCAGCTCGGGTCATCGGGATGCACTTCTTTAACCCGGTCGCGCTGATGGGCCTGGTGGAAATCGTGCGCGGCATTCACTCGAGCGAGGAAGCCGTGAAGTTGGGCGTGGACGTGGGTGCGCGCATGGGCAAGACGCCGATCGTCTGCAAGGACGCGCCAGGCTTCATCGTCAACCGCCTGCTGGTTCCGTACCTGAACGATGCGATTCACGCGCTTTCTGAAGGCGTCTCGAGCGCTGAGGATATTGACACCGCCATGAAATTGGGCGCGAACATGCCGATTGGCCCGCTGGCGCTGGCAGATCTGGTCGGGTTGGATGTGCAACTGGCCGCGATTGAATCTTTGTACGCGGAATTCAGCGACCCCAAATTCAAGCCCGCGCCGCTGCTGCGCCAGATGGTGCGCGCCGGGAAGCTCGGGCGCAAGACGGGCGAGGGGTTTTACAGGTACGAGAAGTGATAGATGAGTCGGTATCAAAGGCACTGCTGCAACATCTCGAGCTTGAACGCGAGATGTTTCGATTGCGAGAACTCAATGATGGCCTGGATTCGGCTTCAGAGGATGCTGTGATGGATCTGATGGAGGACATCTGGTGGAAGCGAATGACTCAAACCGAACGAGATTGGATCAATAATCGACAGCTAGAATTCTCGAGAAAGGAACGGTCGTGAGTCACCACCTCGCTCAACTGAACGTCGGACGGATTCTCGAGCCTTTGGACACGCCGCGCATGAAGGATTTCGTGGACAACCTGGATCGGATCAACGCGCTGGCGGAATCCACGCCGGGGTTCGTCTGGCGCTTGATCGGTGAGGGAACCAACGACGCGACCAGCTTGCGCCCGTTCCCGGATGACACGCTGCTGGTCAACATGAGCGTCTGGGACGGGTTTGATCACCTGCGCGAGTACGTCTACAAGACCGCCCACGTGGAATTCCTGCGCCGCCGCAAGGAGTGGTTCGAGCTGATGAACCAACCGATTTACGTGCTCTGGTGGGTTCCGGCGGGTCACATCCCAACGGTTTTTGAGGCCAAAGATCGCCTCGATCACCTGGTCGCGCACGGCCCGACCCAGCACGCGTTCACGTTCCAGACGGCGTTTGCAGCAACCGATCTCGAGACCTCGCGTCCCTAAGAGTCTTCTCGAGAAGCTTAGAAGGTTGTCTGGTACGGTGTTCCTGAAAGGAAACACACCATGACTGACGATTTCGATTTCAAGAACCTGAGCCTGGAACTCGGCGAGATTTGCGTGCTGAGAATCAACCGCCCCAAAGCCATGAACGCCCTGAACGCAGACACCATGCGAGAGATCGGGGATGCGTTGGACGCCGTGCTGGACACGGAAGAAGCGCAAGCGCTGGTCATCACGGGCGCTGGTGAGCGGGCGTTCGTGGCGGGTGCGGACATCGGGGAATTCAGCAATCTGGAAGACGTGTTCGGTGGCCGGGAACTCGCGCTGAACGGTCAGGACGTGATGAACACGGTCGCGGCCATGCCCATTCCTGTGATCGCGGCGGTCAACGGGTTCGCGCTCGGCGGTGGGCTGGAACTGGCGCTGGCCTGCGATCTGCGCGTGGCGTCCAGAACGGCCAAGTTCGGCCTGCCGGAAGTCGGGTTGGGCTTGATTCCGGGTTTCGGCGGCACGCAGCGCTTGCCGCGCTTGATCGGTGAGGGGCGCGCGTTGGATCTGATCCTGACGGGTCGGCACGTCGATGCGGACGAGGCCCTCGCGCTCGGGCTGGTCAACCGCGTGGCGGAGGATGCGCTTGAGGAAGCGCGCGCGCTGGCGGGCTTGATCCTGAAAAATGGCCCGGTCGCGCTCGGGTTGGCGAAGGAAGCCGTGCGGCGCGGTCTGGACGTGACGCTGGCCGAGGGACTGGAAATAGAGGCCGATCTGTTCGGCATGGTTTCGACCACCAAGGACATGCGCGAGGGTACGTCGGCGTTTCTGGAAAAACGCGCCCCAGAATTTCAGGGCGAGTAGTACCGTCCAACACGTATTTCCGAGAACGCCGTCCCAGACGGTGTTCTCGAGCCTTGCGCCCTGAGCTTCCGGCGTCATCCCGGCGTAAACGCCGGGATGAACCTCGTGTTCGCCCTCGCGTCGCTCCGAGATTCGACCTCGGGTAGATTCCTGTCTCCAGGGTCGCGCTGGATTCTGCTCGCACCCGAGTTCGCTGCGCCCGAG
>CAXTKV010000039.1:0-18342 GCA_964244895.1 uncultured Deinococcales bacterium | reverse complement strand
GCAGCGACGCGTTCGCGCGGTTCGTTCGCGTCGCTCGGGAAACGCATTTCTTGTCCAGCACGTACAATGATCCCGGAGACGCGTCCACGGACGCGATAAACATGGCTGATAACGGCACACCCAAAATGACTGCTGTTCACAAACCCGAACCGCGTTCGGAGGCGCTGGCGGACGATCCGCGCGTGCGGCACCGCGAACCGGGCGAGGAAACCCTCAAGCTCGAGATGGGCGCGACCCAACCGGCGTTCCTGTCCACCAGCGCGGTCGTCGCCGCCCGAGAGAAATCGGATCCGGACAGGCCGATCGAGTTCGCCACGCCCAGGGTCAAGCTCTTGCAGGAGGCGGACCTGGCGATCCGGGCTGACCTGGCGATGTACCCCAAGACGCTGGCGGCCTACAACGCGCTCTCGCACGACGAGGAAGCGCTGGCGAACTGGGACATGGCCAATTACATCACGGTGCGCAAGCTCGGCTACAACGACCACGGGCGGGTTCACGCCTGGGTGACGGGCGCGGCTTCGCTGGCGATCCTGGAATTGCTGGTCGCGGCGGGTGTCAAACCGGACGTGATCGAATCGGGCGCTGGTGATCTGGACGACACCTACGCGGTCGTGCTGCTGGGCACGATGCTTCACGATATCGGCAATCAGGTGCACCGCGTCGGGCACGAAGCGCACGGCGTGACGCTGGCCTTGCCGATTCTGGATCGGGTGCTGAAGCCGATCTACGCCGACGCGACGCAGCGCACGAAATTGCGCGGCTTCATCCTGCATTCGATCGATTGCCACGACCTGAACCCGCCGCCGTTGACATTGGAAGGTGGCGTGACCGCCGTGGCGGACGGCACGGACATCACCAAAGGTCGAGGCCGCAAGGCCTTCGCTCGAGGTTCGGTGGACATTCACAGCATCAGCGCGCTGGCCGTGGAGCAGGTCACGATCTCCAGAGGGCTCGAAAAACCGGTCGAGATCAGCGTCTCGATGAACAACAGCGCGGGCATCTTCCAGGTCGAGGAAACCCTGGCGCGCAAGGTCATCCGAACGCCGTTGGAACCCTACGTCAGCGTGACCGCCATCACCGATGCCAGCAGCGATCACGACATGCGGATCGTGTCCAAGGTCGCCCTCGAAGATGGTCGTTTTGTCAACCTCTCCAGGGGCGCGAAGCCGGACGGGCCGGGCAAGAAGCTCGGCAACACCTTCGAGGGTCGCGAGTAGGGGTCTTCTCGAGAAGACCGTCTGGCGCGGTGCTCGTTTATCATCAATAATTTGCGTCTGGGACGGTGTTCTGATGGGTTTGAGAAATGGCTGAAGTGGCATCCGCAGCGACGGGATTGTTGCAGATCATCATCGCCGACCTGGTGCTGTCCGGCGATAACGCCGTCGTGATCGGGTTGGCGGTCTCGCGTTTGCCGGATCACCTGCGGCGGCGCGCCGTGCTGCTCGGCACGCTCGGCGCGGTCGGCTTGCGGGTGCTGTTCACGATTTTCGCCACGTTGTTGCTGCGCGTACCGCTGCTGTCCGCGCTGGGCGGCGTGACCCTGTTCTGGATCGGGTATTCGTTGCTGGCGGATCACTCGGACGATCCGGGTGCGGTCGGTGGCAAGGCGGAAAACTTTGCGCAGGCCGTGCGCACGATCATCGTGGCGGACGCCGTCATGAGCCTGGACAACGCCCTGGCGGTGGCCGGTGCGGCTCGCGGCGACATCGCGCTGCTGCTGGTCGGGCTGGCGCTCTCGATTCCGTTGCTGATGGTCGGTTCCAACCTCGTCTCGAGCTTGTTCGCGCGCTTGCCGTGGTTGACGCTCTTGGGCGCGGCCATGATCGCCTGGGTCGGGGCGGATTTGATTCACAAGGACAAGCTGGTGCAATCCTGGTTGCCGATTCTCGAGCGGGACTGGACGCTGTACGCCATGGGATCGGTCGCCGTGATCGTTGTGGTCGCGCTCGGATTGCGCGCGCAGGCCAAGGCTCAACCCACAGAGGTCAACCAATGATCATTGAAGAGATGTGGTTCATGCCGCAAAACGTCTGGACGCTCGAGGTCGAGGCCGACGGTGAAACCCGCACGGAGGTTCACGTCAAGATTCGAGGGCACGAACACGTCGTGATATCCGCCCTGCGCAACGTTCACGGTCGGCTCGAGCCGGTGAATCAGCTGCGCACCCGCAACTTGTCCACCAATGAAATTCACGCCTGGGAACCGATGCCTTTTCCGGCCTCGAAATAAGGGCAAACCGTCCAGTACGGCATCGCTGTGATCTCGAGAAGACCGTACTGGACGGTCTTCTCGAGACTTCAACCCGTGCGTTCTCTGTGGGTGTCCAGACACAGCCCTGACCGATCGCAGCTACGGTCGGACTGGCTCGAGGGCATCTCGGCTGCGATTTTTGACAATCCAGCGCTCGAAAGTCAGTTCTTTATCAATTCAAAAACCAATGGTCGCAAATCTCAAAACAGCGTTGCTGCTGTCGATTCTCGAGTTGATTTTTTTCATCCCGGACGTGACGGGTTCCGCCTGGGCAGAAGGGAAAATCGTATTTCAGTTTGAGCACGGCGCGCTCCTCGTCGTGACGCTGCTGGCGTACACGCTGGCTTACGTCCTCAAAAGTCTGGTGCAGACCAGACTATCCAGCATGTTGATGCTGGATATTTTGATGGCGATTTCCAGCAACGTTTTCGCCACCATCGCGGACATCTCGATCTTTCATCGGTCGGTCAGCACGGTCGCGCTCGGCGTTGCGACCGTGGGGCTTCTGGTCATGGGTGCTTGCGTCAACCAGCTTCATCCAGCTCAGAAACCGCTCGGCAAAACCAAAAAGAACAAAAAAACCTTTCTGGACGCGTTCACCTGGGTGTGCGTGCTGTTTATTTCGGTCGGTGTTGATCTACCCTCTTTTTCGGCATCGACGGGCATCCCAGGAGCGATTCTGGTGCTCGTCGTCTCCTTTGTGGCGGCGCTTTTCTCGAAAACCGGAAGCGGTTTTCAGAAGTTTGTGCTTCGCAAAAAAGAGTATCGCAAAGCGATGCTCAAACCGAAATATTTCCGTGGGTTGCTGGGCAACCTGACATCTCAAATCTTGCTCGCCAAAGCCTCGACCGTGACCGGAATCGCCGGGGTCAGCGTTCTCAGGACGTTTTTCTCCACGACGATCTCAGCCGCCTTGTCGGCGCGAGATGGTGACCTGATCTGGAAACGCGGGTGGGGTTCGGGAGCCCTGTTCGGTTTCACCCTTTTCCTTTTGAGTCGGCTGATCTGAGCCGCATTGCCCGTCAGCGCGGGCAGCAGGGCCGTCCGAGATTCGACCTTTGGTCGAGTCTCGGACTTTTTGTGTGACCGCACGGTGCTCGAGGGTGGCTGTACGCCTCAGCGGTCATCGTCGCGCGGTGGCAGGGATATGAAACTCCGATACAGCGCGATGTCGTAGACAATTTTCAATCCGCCCGCCAGGAAAAATGCGATGCTCGAGACGCCCAACGCTCCGGCCAGCGCGGGTGCGAGCGACGCGCCGATGGTGCGCGCGATGCCGGTCACGCCCGCCGCTGCGCTGCGCTCGTCGGGGTTGACGACCGCCATGACGTAGGACTGGCGGGTCGGCACGTCCATCTGCGAGATGCTGAAGCGCGCCAACAGGAGCGCGATCGCCAGCCCCAGGTTGGGCATCAACGGCACCAGGATCAGCAGCACGTTCGATGGAATGTGCGTCCAGACCATCGTGTTGATCAACCCGAACCGGGCCGCGACCCTGGCGGCGGCCAGCGCCGAAAGTCCCGCGAACAGGTTTGCGCCGAAGAAAATGGCGCCCAGCGTCGCGGGTTCGACCCCGTAACGGCGTTGGAACCACAGCGCGATCAGGCTTTGCACCACCAGCCCGCCCGCGAAGGCGTCCAGCGCGAACAGGCCAGAAAGCCTGAGGATTACGTTCCGTGATTGGTGCAAGCCCAAGCTCGAGCCCGCGACTGGTTTGGCGACGACCTCGACCGCGCCCGAGATCCTGGAAAAGAGCGCCAGCAAGCCTACGCCCAACAGCGCGTAGACGATCACCACAGCGCGGTAACTGTCCGTCGGTGCGTGACCCGCGCGCTGCAATGCTTGCGCCAGCACACCACCGCCGAGCGCCCCGAGCGCCGTCGCCAGTGAGCCGACCAGGTTGTACCAGGCGAAGACCGCCGTGCGGCTGGTGCCGGGCAGGCCCTCGCTCATGGCGGATTGCTCCAAGGCCAGGAACGGCCCGACTTCGTTGCCGCTGGGGCTGATCGTGCCGATGATCGCGGCGATGGTCAGCAAGATAAAATTTCCGGTCAGCGCGAAGGCGATGCCCGCCGCGACCATCAAGGCCGCGCCCAGCATCAGCATCCTTTTGCGCCCGATCCGATCCGCCACGCCGGAAATCCACAGCGAAATGGCGGCGTCCCCGGCCAGCGTCAGCGTCAACAGCAGACCGATCTGGGATTCGTTAAAGCCCAGACTCGAGAGGTACAGCGCCAGCACCACCGACAGCGCGCCGAAGGCGAACATTCGCACGGCGCGCGTACCGAACAACAGGCGTCCGTCGGCGTTCAACCCGGCCAGCGCGCGCGTTTCCGGCAGGGCCAACAGCGTCACCTGGTGCTCCGGCCTTCGGTTCGCGTCGCGCGACCCGGATTGAGGATTCGGTAGAGGATGACGGCTCGAGATTGAAGGCGCTGCACGCTTACAGGTTATGCCAACGGCGGCGAGCGGGCATCGGCTTGTGCAGCTTTGATAGAAAACCGTCCTGCACGGTGTTTTCTGGAATCAGAATACGCCGTCAGGGACGGTGTTCTCTCGCGTCCCAGCGCAAGTTGAACGCTCTGGGACGCGATGCTCGAGCGTAGATTATCGGCATGACTGCACCGCCATTGAGTGAACGCCGAATCATGGGCGTCCATACCGCCAGAAGGCTCCGGGATTTCTTCGGTCGCTCGAGCACCAATCGGTTCGCGCGCCGAATCTCGATACCGATCTCGACATCGATCTCGACACTGACGCTTTGGGTTCGGTGATCGCGTGCCGCGCCCAAAGCTCGAGACGCTGATGCTGCTCGCACCGCTGGCGGTCGCGCTGGCAGGGCTGATGGTCTGGCCAGCGCTGTCGGGCCTGGTGTACAGCTTCACCAGCTTCGATCCGTTGCGAAACGCGAACGTCCGGTTCGTCGGGCTCGAGCAGTACGCTCGGGCCTTCGACCAACCGGGCTTCCGGGATTCGATCAGGAACGCGTTCTGGTTGGCGCTCGGTTCGGTCGGGCTCCAGATCGGGTTGGGCTCGGTGGTGGCGCTGGCGCTGCGCCGTCCGTTCCGGGGCAGAAGCGCCGTGCGGTTGCTGTTGCTCGCGCCGTGGCTGGTCAGTCCAATCGCGAGCGGCGTGATGTGGCACTTCTTGTTCAACCGCGAATCGGGTTTCGTGACCGTTCTGGCCGCCGTGCTCGGCTCGCCAGCCTTGCCCGATCCGCGCGGGCCGGGGCTGGCGCTGTGCAGCCTGATCCTGATCGAAACCTGGCGCAAGGCTCCGCTGGTGGCGTTCCTGGTGCTGCCCGCCCTGATGGGCGTCCCGGCGACGTTGTGGGACATGGCGGCGCTCGAGGGGCTTTCACGGCTCCAGACTGCGCGTCACGTCGCGCTGCCGCACCTGCGCGGCGTCCTGCTGACGCTGGGCATGTTGCTGGTCGGCGACGCGCTCGGCACGTTCGAGACGGTGCTGATGTTCACGGGCGGCGGCCCAGGCGGCGAGACGATCACGCCGGGCTTGTACGCGTACCAGCAGGCGTTCCAGACCTACGACTGGGCGCTCGGCTCGAGTTCCGCCTGGGTGGTGGCGGGCAGCGTGCTGGCGCTGGGGGCGGTCTACTTGGGGCTGAATCGGCGCGAGGTTCGAGCGTGAAGCGCGAGCGGGCCTCGAATGTGTTGCGATTCGCGGTCATCGGCGCGGCGCTGATCGCGTGCCTGCTGCCGCTCATCTGGACGCTGCTGGCCTCGTTCGGCCTGCATTTGGGGGCGTCCGGCTCGCGTTTAATCTGGGTGGGTGGGCCGACCTGGGCGCATTTTCTCGAGATCGGCGCGGCGCGATTGGCGTTCATCCCGAGGCTCGCGACCAGCACCGCGCTCGGCGCACTGACGACCCTGTTGACCATGCTGGTCGCTCTTCCAGCCGCCTACGGCCTCGCCAGGGCGCGTTTCAAAGGCCGGGAAATCCTGGTGCAGACCCTGGTCGTGCTGGCGAGCCTGCCGGTGATCGCGTACCTGATGCCCCTGCGCGAGACGCTGCGCGCGCTGCACCTCTACGACACGCTTCCAGGCACGGCGCTGGCCGAGGTCGGGTTCTACGCGCCCCTGGCGACTTACGTTCTGCACGGGTATTTGCGGCGAAGTCCGCTCGAAATCGAGCAGGCCGCGCGGCTCGAGGGGGCGTCCGTCGGGCTGGTGCTGTGGCGCATCGTGCTGCCCGCGATCGCGCCCGGCGCGGCGGCGACCGCGATCGTGGTGCTGGTCATGAGCTGGAATCAGGTCTTGATGCCGCTGGTGCTGAACCTGGGCGTCAAGACCGTGCCCGTCTCGATGATCGATTTTTTCACGTACGAGCGCGAGCTCGAGTGGCCGACCGCCGCCGCCGCGTTGGTGGCCTCGCTCGCGCCGATCTGGGCGCTGGTGTTCGCGGCAGAGCGGGTTCTGGGTCGATTCCGTTTGGATGGCGGCGCGGAATCGGGTGACGTTTGAGGGGGTTGGGCGCGACTCGTGCCCAACCTCGTGTCCGCGGGAACACCGTCCAGCACGCAGATTTAAACGTGCGTGCTGGACGGTGTTTTCCACTCGGTTCTCGTGCGGGAATCCGATGCGAGAGTACGGCTCGCGCCTGACGCTGAAGCCCGATCGACCGCTCGGGGACTTGGATCGCCCGCTCGAGACTGACGTTGCGGGCGGTCTATTCTTCGCCTCGAGCCAGAATCAGTTTTAGGGCTTCGACGCCATCCGCTCGCCGGGCCGCGCTGACGGTCTGAACGATCTCCAGGAAGGTTCTCGCATCCTCTGGAGCGCGCTCCTCGAGCGGGCCGAAATCGGCGAACACCAGCGCGAAGCCCTTCGCCTCGAGCCACGAGAAATCGTTTAAGCATTCCTCCAGGGCATCAAAGTTGAAACCGAAGTACGCGGGAAACTGGCAGGACTGGTACAGCGCGTGCAGCAGGGTTTCTTTGCTGAAGACTTTCGCCCGATCCACGCGGATCACCAGGAAACCAGCCCGTTCGAGTCCGATCAAGAGATCGGTGAGGCTCGCGCTGGGAACCTCGATGATGGCTTGAGCGGAATCGGTCGCGGCGCGGAATGCGGCGTCTGGGTCGGTATATTTCATTCATTTCACCCGCAAAAATGTGGCGTAGTGATCCGGTGTGTAGTACGCCTCGCCGCCCTTGCCGACGATCAGGCGTTGCGGCCCGACGGAGCCCAAGCCCGGTGTCCGCACCACGTATTCGCGGTAGTACTCGGGGTCGGGTCGGCGCGGCAGTCTGCCCTCGCGGTTGCGGTGAATCGCGCCGTCGGTGCGGTGCTGGTCGCGCTGTCCGCTTTGAATGCGCGCCAGTGTCGGTCGCAAGTCCACGTCGCCCCGGTAGGCCACCCGACCGTCCAGGTCGTAGATCGTCTGGTTCTCGACGATCAGGCTCGAGTTTGCGGGAGCAGTCGCCCGGTTCGAGTTCGTTGCGGTCGTCTGGTTCGGGATGGCCTGCGCCGCGTTCGGTTGGGATCTCAAAACCCACGCGATCAACGCCACGACCCCAACCGCGCCGAGGCGCACCATCGGATTGATTCTCATGCCCTGAATCCTCTGGGTTGGAACTGAACGGAACGTGAATTCGGCCCTCGGAGGCGGCACCGTTCTGGACGGCACTTCAAACGGCTGTCCGGAACGGTGTTTCTCATGCGAACTGCGCCGCCAGCGCCTTGCCCAGCGAGACGGCCAGGAAGCCCAGCAGCAGGTTCCCGACGACGTAGAGCGTTCCTTCCAGCCACGCGCCGCGCGTCAAGAGCGCGTCCGTCTCGAGCGCAAAGGTCGAGAAGGTCGTGAACGCGCCGCAGAAACCCGTGCCGAGCGCCAGGCGCACGTCCTGAGAGACGCGCCCGTTGAGCGCCAGGAAAACCACCACCGCCAGCACGAAGCTGCCGATGACGTTGACCGTCAGCGTCGCCCACGGGAAATCCTGGGCGGAGCGCGGCAGCCACGATTGGGTCAGCAGCGTCACGCCGTAGCGGGCGAGCGTGCCGAGCGCACCGAACAGGATCAGAAGACCGATTTGCACGCGCAGAGCATAGCGCACCGATGACCGGCTCCTGACGTGCGCGGACTCGGGCTTCGGTTAGGCTCGAGCCGTGGACGACAGCGCCGCCAGCCCAATTCGGGATGCACCCAACCCGAAAAGGTGGCCGGAAGTCCTGCGGATGGCGCTCAAGTTGGGCTTCACAGCCTTCGGCGGGCCTGCGGCGCACGTCGCGATGCTGCGCCAGGAAGTCGTGACGCGGCGCGGTTGGGTCACGGACGCGCAATTTCTGGACTGGTTGGGCGCGGTCAACCTGATTCCTGGGCCAAACAGCACGGAAATGGTCATGCACGTCGGACTGCACCGGGCGGGCTGGCGCGGCCTGATGGCGGCGGGGCTGGGGTTCATCGCGCCCGCCGCCGGGATCACGCTGGCGCTCGCCTGGGCCTACGTCCGCTTCGGCTCGCGACCGGACGCCGGGTGGTTGCTGTCCGGCGTCAAACCGGTGATCATCGCGGTCGTCGGGCACGCGATCTACGGTCTGGCCAGGGCGGCTTTCAAATCCTGGATTTCCGTGGCGGTGGCGCTGACGGTGGTCGCGCTCTACGCGGCGGGCCTGAACGAGATCGGTCTGCTGTTCGGTGGCGCAGTTCTGGGCGCGATCCTGACGCGCGGACTGGAAAGAGGAGCATTTCCAAAAACCTCGAGCCTGATGCCCTGGCCGTTGTTGCTGCTCGGCTCGAGCGCTGGGACGGGAGCGGCGCTTTCGGGCGTCACGCTGGGCGGTGTCTTCTGGGGTTTCCTGAAAATAGGAACACTCCTGTACGGCAGCGGGTACGTGCTGCTGGCATTCTTGCGCTCGGAATTCGTGACGCGGCTGGGCTGGCTGACCGAACGCCAACTGCTGGACGCGGTGGCGGTCGGGCAGTTCACGCCGGGGCCGCTGTTCTCGAGCGCGACCTTCGTGGGCTACGTGATCGCGGGCCTGCCGGGCGCGGCCTTGGCGACCATCGCGATTTTTGGTCCGGCCTTCGGCTTCGTCGGTTTGACCGGGGCGCTGGTGCCGCGATTGCGCGCCAACCGCTGGACGGGCGCACTGCTGGATGGGATCAACGCGGCGGCCCTCGGGCTGATGGCCGGGGTCACGCTCGAGCTCGGGCGCGCGGCGCTGGTGGACGGGTTGACCGTCAGCTTGGCGCTGATCAGCCTGGCGATCTTGGTGCGGTTCAAGTTCAACTCGGTCTGGTTGGTGTTGGGCGGCGGGCTGGTCGGCTGGCTTCGCGGCTTTGTGGGCTGAACACCGTCCAGCACGTCGTTTTTAGTTCGTGTACCGGATGGTGTTCGGTACCGCACGGCCTGAGCATTGGCGCTCGGGTAAAAAACCACTTGGGTTGGATTGGAGCCGTGTCAGACTCAGCGCTGAAGTCTGTAATAGTTTCGTCACAGCGCATCCCGTATAACCCCCCAAACGCACTGCCGTCGCGGCTGCCCAGGCGTTGCGGACGAGAAGATCAACGAGGATGCGACCTTGAACGACTCAAACTTGCGTCAGAAACCGGCAGTACGCGAGTGGCGTCCCCTGCCGACGGACCGCGTGATCTACCGGGATCTGCCCAGCCACGTGGTGGACTGGACGATGCTCGAGGACGACCTGACCAACCGGGGCGGCTTCTGCGGCGTGGTCGAGATCGTCACCGGTGAGCGGCTCGGTCGGGTCTATTACCTCGAATCCCAGGCGGTCGGCAGCCACGTCCTGCTGGCGGATGGCTGGCACCGGGCGCTCGGCGCGGGGAGCGCGTCGGATTTGCTGCGCGAGCCCGACGCGCGACTGAGCGTCTACGCCCTGGAGACCGCCGTGGCCCGACTCTCGATCGGTGCAACAAACTGGAACCTGCTGCGCACCGCACAGGCCAGCCCGGCCTTGCTGCTCGAGTGGCTGGACGAACTCGAGGTCAACGCGCACACCGGCGAACTGGAACTTCAGACCGACCGGGGTACGGGCAGCGTGCTGCTCGAGTACGGCCTGAAAGTCCTGATCAGCTTCAGCGCGCCGGACGCGCCGCCCGTCTTCGGACTGGACGCGCTCAACATGCTGAAGATCGCCTCGCGCTGGCCGGAGGCCGTGCTGCGCGTGCTGGGACGCGAAAACCCGACCACCGCTTCGCAAGTAGCCGCCGCACCAGCGCCCGCCGCCCAACCAGAGCCCGCGCCGCAGGTCGCCCAGAATCCGCAAGCCCGCCCGGCAGACCTGATCGCCGCCTGGCGCGAAGTCCTCGAGTTCACCGAATACCGCACCGACAGCGCGCGCGGCAAGGGCAGCTTCGATGCCGCCTGGCGCGCCGTTTGCCTGGAACTGGTCGACCGCTACCCGCAGCTCGATCCCTTCCTGGAAGACGTGCGCTACGCTTCCGGCAAACTGAGCATTCTGCGTCCGAACGGGGCGGCCTTCGAGGCACTCGGCGCGGCGTACCACGGCGTGCTGGGCAAACTCAGCATCCCGAGCGCCGCCGTCAGACCGCTCTTGATTCCCGTGCGCGATAAACACCTGTCCGTCTGGCGCGAAGCGCAACTCGAGGTCGTATGTCCTCTGTAGAGAGCCTCGGCGGTGCGCTCGGCAAAGAACAACTCTTCAGCCTGCTCAGTTACCTCAAGAGCACCCGAGCGGTCGGCAGGCTGGCGCTCCAATCCGCAAACCGTACCGGTTCGATTTATTTGCGCAGCGGCGAGGTGATTCACGCCGAAATCGGTGATCTGACCGGCGAGCGCGCCGTGGCGCACATGACCACCTGGAGCGAAGGCACCTTCAGTTTCCGCGCCAACGAGCAAAGCAACAAGGAAACCATCACCGAATCCCTCGAGACCCTGGCGCTTTCAATCGCGGTGGCCATCGACCACGGCGCAGTTCAGGAACCGGGCAGCACGGTCGATGTATCGCTGGCCGCCCGCGTCAGGCCGCAACCCGCCGACGTTCAACTCGTGCTCGAGGGTGCGGAGCTGATGCTGCTTTCCCGCATTAACCCGAGCGTCAGCCTCGAGAAACTCGGGGCGGAACTCGGCTGGCACAGCGATCAGTTGCAGACCGTGGCCCGCTCCCTATTGGCGCGCAAGATGATCGAACTGATCGAACCCGTCCGCCGCGCTTCGGTCGATCCGGCCTTCGTCGGCGCGCTCAGACAGGTTTACGCTGAAATTCTGGGACCAGCGGCGGAATTCTTGTTCGACGACGTGGCCGCTAACCTCTCCATCGACACCCGCAGTCTGCGCCCGGAAGGGTTCAGCAACTTCTTGCGCGGGCTGGCGGACGCGATCGACGATCCGACCGCCCGCACCCGCTTCATCGAGCGGCTCAAGCAGATCAGGGCGCGATTCGGCATTTAGGCCGTCCGAGCCGGAGCCTTAATAGACCCGTTCAGATCCGCACGGCAACGACCGCCAAGGCAGTCGCGAGGATCAGCACAAAGGAGGCAAGACCCGTGAAGCAGTACACCATCCGATTGCTCAAACCGATCCTCGACGCCGACCAGCGAGGTCGTATCGCCGCCAAAGCCGCCGCTCAACTCGGCGGTTCCGCCGAGAAACTCGAGCAACTCATGTCCCGAGAGGCGGGCTCGCGCATCGCGCGCGCCGGAAGCGCACCGCACGCCGATCGGGTCGCCGCGATCCTCAGGAACGCCGGTTTGACCGTCGAAGTCGTCGCGCCCGACCCGACCATCGAGGAAGTCTTCGATTCCAGCGATCAGATCGCGTCAGATCACGCCGATGCGCCCGCACCCATGCCCGCGTTCGTACCGCAGATGGTCGCCGTCGAAACGGCGACCGACCCGTTTGCCCCGCCGCTCGGTCGCGGCCCCGGCAGCCCGCCGACTGAACGGCGCGCGCCAGAAGCGGATCCGTTCGGGATGCCGCAGGTGACGCACCCGGCAGGCGGCTTTCTGGATGCGCCCGAATCCGATCCCTTCGCCGCCCCGACCTTGCCCACCAACCTGAACGAAGACCCGTTCGCCCCGCCGACCCTGGCTGGTAGCGACCCGTTCGCCGCACCGACCGCTCGATCGGATGCCTTCGAGCCCATCGACGCCTCGGCCCAACCGAGCTTCGGCCCATCCGAAGATCCGTTCGCGGCTTACGGCGCGAGCGCCACCGCCGCCGTCATGCGAGACGACCTTCCACCGCAGGCCCGGCGCGCCCGCGACCGCAAAGCGCGCCGCTCGAGCGTGCGCTCCCAGACCTTGCTGACCTTGATCGTGCCGCTGGTGCTGGTCGTGGTGGTGCTGGTCAGTTACCTGTCGTGGGCGCTGCCCCGCCAGATCACGCGCCTGGTGGCTGGCGAAGCTTCGACCCTAAGCACCAACGTCGCCAGCACGCTTTACCGCCCGATGTCCACCGGCGACATGGCGGCTGCCGATAGCATCGCGTGGCAGGCTCGAGCCAACGGTGAGGCGAGCTTCGTGATGGTGGTCGACAAGGACGACACCACGATTCTCGGCAAGGCCGCCGATGCGGACGTGGATCGCGGCGCACTCGAAGCAGTCTGGGCGACCGAACGAACCCGGCTCGAGGCTCAGGGTGGAATGGTTCAGGTCGGCAACGGTCAGTTCGTGGCGGCCATCAGTCCGGTCAAGGATGCATCCGGTAAACGCCTGGGTTCCGTGCTGGTGGGTCTTCAAGGCAGCGTCGTCTCGAACGAACTCTGGAGCGTGCTGACGCCGATTTTGATCGTGATGGGTCTGGCGCTCGGGTTGGCTGCCGCCTTCGCCACCGGCTTGAGCGCCCGGTTGCTGCGCCCGATTCTGGCCGCGACCGATCAGGCCAACCGCATCAGCCTGGGCGACCTGGATCGCCAGATTGAACCGACCAGCAACGACGAGATCGGCGATCTGCTGCACTCGCTCGAGCGCATGCGCGTGTCCTTGAAATCGATGGTCAGCCGTCTGCGGCGCAACCAGGAGAACTCGTGAGGCCGAACCTCGAGCCCAACGCCGCTCGGGCAACTGGAATCCCGCTCAAGGCTCGCATCCTGACCGCGCTGATCGTCGGCGCCGTCTTCGGCGGTCTGGCCTTCGCCACCGACCCGTCCGGCACGGCTACCGGAACTGTCAAGGATTTGAAGCTCACCACGCCCGGCGAACCGACGCTGGCGGAACTCGGGGCGCTGTTGGGGCAGGGCAGAATTGCCATTAACATCATCTGGACGATGATCGCGGCCTTCCTGGTGATGTTCATGCAGGCCGGTTTCGCGCTCGCAGAGACGGGTTTCACGCGCGCCAAGAACGCCGGGCACACGATGATCATGAACTTCTTGATTTATGGCATCGGCATCATCGGTTTCTTGCTGGTCGGTTTCGCCCTTCAGATGGGCGGTTCCGGCGGCTCGAGTACCCTGGGTGGCGGTGCGAACCTCTCGCACATGCTGGGCGTGACCATCGGTGACAAATTTTTCGGGCTGCTGGGTTTTTCGGGATTTGGGTTGTCCGGTGACGCCTACGACGTGCCGACCTTCGCGCTGTTTTTCTTCCACCTGGTCTTCATGGACACCGCCTTGACCATCCCGACGGGCGCGCTGGCCGAACGCTGGAAACTGTCCGCTTTCGTGGTCTACGGGTTCATCGCTTCGATGGTGATCTACCCGGTCTTCGCGAGCTGGGCCTGGGGTGGCGGCTGGCTCTCGACGCTCGGCCAGAATTTTGGCCTCGGTCACGGCTACGTGGATTTCGCGGGTTCCGGCGTGGTTCACCTGACGGGCGGCATGATGGCTTTGATGGGCGTGATCGTTTTGGGTCCGCGCATCGGCAAGTACGGGCGCGATGGCTCGGTCAGATCGATCCCCGGCCACAACCAACCGATGGCGATGCTCGGCGTGTTCATCCTGGCCTTCGGCTGGTTCGGCTTCAACGCCGGTTCCACGCTGGCCGGAACGGATTTGCGACTGGTCACGGTCGCGGTCAGCGCGATGGTCACGTCCGCCGCCGGAATGCTGTCCGCCGGACTGTTCAGCGCAGCCTTGCTGGGCAAGATCGACCTGGGACACACCGCCAACGGCATGCTGGCCGGACTGGTTGCCACGACCGCGTCCGGAGCCTTCATCGGTGCGCCCGCTTCCGTGGTGCTGGGCGCGGTGGCCGGCTTGCTGTACGTCTCCGCCGCGGTTTTCATCGAACACAAACTCAAGCTCGACGATCCGGTCAGTGCCATCGCCGTCCACGGTGTCAACGGCATCTGGGGTGTGCTGAGCGTCGGCATTCTGGCGGACGGCACCTACGGCAACGGCTTCAACGGCATCGCGGGCGGCGTGACGGGACTGATGTACGGCGGTTACGGACAGTTTCTGGCGCAGCTGATCGGCGTGGTCGCCAACATCGTCTGGGTCGGAGCCTCGAGCTACATCATGTTTCGGCTGATCGACGCGACCATCGGCATGCGCGTCAAACCGCACCAGGAGATCGAGGGTCTGGACTACCACGAGATTTCCGCACCCGCCTACAGCGATCCCGCCCTGGAGGGTGACGCGGGCGTCGACGAACTCGAGCGCCAACTGGTTGCTAAGCGCTGAAGGCCGTATTTCTAACTGTTCAACTCTCGAGAACACCGTCCTGGGCGGTGTTCTTTATTTGCGTGCTGGATGGTGCTCTGGTGCGCGATCTCGAGTTGCACGCGTCCGTGGCTCGCGCAGTTCAGGCCAGTAGAATCCGCCCATGCCGAAAACCAGCCCGTTCGTGGAGTTCGTCCTCGAGAGCCTGAACCCGCTCGGCCCGGTGCGCGCCAAGGCCATGTTCGGCGGTTGGAACGTCTCGATTGACGGGCTGACCTTCGGATTGGTCGTCGCTGAGGTGCTGTACCTCAAGGTGGACGCCCTCAACAAACCGGATTTCGTGCGAGACGACCTGGAAGCCTTCAGCTACGAAGCCGGGGACAGACGCGTGGAAATGAGTTACCGTCGCGCCCCGGATTGCCTGGAAGACTGGGAGCGTTTCGAGCCGTGGGCGACGGCTGCGCTCGAGGCTGCGCGGCGCGCAAAACGCCCGAAAGTACCGTCTAAAACCAAAAAGTGACTTCTCAATTCTCGATCCATCGCTCGAGGTCATCGCAGCAAAACGCCCCGCGCTCGAGTCTCGAGCGCGGGGCGTTCGTGGATTGGACTTACTTGTACAAGAAGCACGGGCGAAACTTGACGACGTTTTTCGTTCCGATGCCCTTGACCTTCTTGACTAGTTCGGCTTCGTCCTTGAAGGGTCGCGCCGCGATGATCGCGGCTGAGAGCTTCGCGCCCAATCCCGGAATTTTTTCCAGGTCAGCCAGCGTGCCCGTGTTGACGTTGACGGCACTCACCGAGCAGGTGGCGGGCGCCATGGTGGCGGGCGGGGTGGCTGCTGGTGGCGTCGGTGCGGGTGGGGTGGTCTGCGCGAACGTTGCGCCGATCAAACCGAGCGTGAGAACCGAACCGATCAGAGCGCGAGAAAGTTTCATGTTTCCTCCTTGATGGTCTCGAGATCGTTGCGATCGCCGAGCCTCACGGAGTGTGAGGCGTCGGCATGAACCCAGAGTGAATTCTGGGCGATCCCCGCGAAGTCGCATCGCGCCCGAAGCGTCCTTTCAGCGCTCACACGGACTGTTTTGTCCGACCACAAACAACACCGTCAGGGACGGCATATTGACTGACCAGCATTTTGCGTTAGGGACGGTGTTCCCAAAATTCGTGCCGATCAACGCATCGTTTGCTCCGCGACGCGGATGCGATCCGGCTCGAACGCACGCTCATCGGCGCGGCGATAGAATGCCCTCATGAGCAGCCCAACGGATTTCCTGGCCATCAACACGCTTCGCGCCCTCGCTTACGACGCCGTCGCCAACGCCAAGGAGGGCCACCCCGGCGGCCCTGGCGGCATGGCTCCGATGGCCTACGTGATGTGGACGCGGATCATGCGCTACAACCCGAAAAACCCGAAATGGCCCAACCGCGACCGTTTCGTGCTGAGCGCCGGTCACGCCAGCATGGTGCTGTACGGCGCGTTGCACCTGACGGGTTACGACCTCGGCATCGAAGACCTCAAAGGCTTCCGCTCCTGGGGCTCGAGAACCCCAGGCCACCCGGAGTACGGTCACACGCCCGGAGTGGAAACCACCACCGGCCCGCTCGGGCAGGGCTTCGCCAACGCGGTCGGCATGGCGATCAGCGAAGCGCACATCGCCGCGCGCTACAACAAACCCGGTCTGGAGGTCGTCAACCACCACACCTACGGCATCTGCTCCGATGGCGACCTGCAAGAAGGTATTTCCCACGAGGCCGCATCGCTGGCGGGTCACCTCGGGCTGGGCAAACTGATCGTGCTCTACGACGACAACCACATCCAACTCGACGGCCCGACCTCGTGGGCCTTCAGCGAGAACATCACCGAGCGCTTCACCGCTTACGGCTGGCAGGTGCTCGAGATCAACGATGGCGACACCGACCTGGACGGTCTGGAAGCCGCCATCCGCGCAGGCCAGGCCGAGACCGCCAAGCCCACGCTGATCCGCGTCCACACGACCATCGGCTATGGGCTGCCGAAGCAAGGCACCGCCGACGTTCACGGCAAAGCCCCCAGCCCAGACGATGTGATCGCCGCCAAGAAGGGTTTCGGTTGGGACGACCTGACGCCCTTCTGGTCGCCGCCGGACGGCCTGAAAGCCTGGGCCGATGCCGGTGCGAAGGGCGCGAGTCTCGAGGCCGAATGGAACGAGAAGTTCGCGGCCTACCAGATGGCCGAGAATGCGCTCGGGATCGAACTCACGGGCATTTTCTCGAAGATGATCCCCGCGCTTTCGCGCGACGAATTCCCGATCTTCGACCCCGCCAAGCCCGTCCGCACGCGCAACGCGTCTCAGGCGATCATCAACGCGATCGCGCCGCGCGTGCCCGAGTTGCTCGGCGGCAGCGCGGACCTCTCCAGCTCCAACATGACGCACTTCAAGGGCTCCGGCGCGATGGCCAAGGGCGCGATGGGCGAACGCAACATCAACTTCGGCGTGCGCGAACACGCCATGGCCGCCATCGGCAACGGCATGACCCTGTCCGGCTTGCGCCCCTACGTCGCCACGTTTTTCACCTTCAGCGACTACATGAAGAATTCCGTGCGCCTGGCCGCGCTGATGGGCATCCCCACGATTTTTCTGTACACCCACGACAGCATCGGCGTCGGCACGGACGGCCCGACCCACCAACCGGTCGAGCACCTGGCCGGACTGCGCGCCATTCCGCACCTGCACGTCATCCGTCCCGCCGACGCGAACGAATCCAACGTCGCCTGGAAGCTCGCGCTGGAACGCACCGACGGCCCGACTGCGCTGGTGTTCACCCGCCAGGACGTACCCGTGCTGCCCGTCAACTGGGAGGGCGCGAGCCGGGGCGGCTACGTGATCTCCGATTGCGAGGGCACGCCCGAAATCATCCTGATCGGCACGGGCAGTGAAGTCCAGCTCGCCGTCGGCGCAAAAACCGAACTCGAGAAACAGGGCATCAAGGCTCGAGCCGTCAGCCTGCCCAGCTTCGAGATTTTCGCCGCCCAGGACGCCGCCTACCGCGAGAGCGTGCTGCCCGACGCCGTGCGCGCCCGCGTCGGCATCGAGGCCGCATCGAGCTTCGGCTGGGAACGCTGGGTCGGGCTGGACGGCAAGACCGTGACCGTCAACAAATTCGGCGCGAGCGCCCCCGATCCGGTCGTCTTCAAGGAGTACGGCTTCACGGTCGAAAACGTCGTCAAGACCGCGCTCGAGGTATTGGGGAGGTCGTAACATCGGCTCTCGAGGTTGGACCATTTCCGTAGATCAACTCGATGTGTTCTGGCTAGAGGAAAGCGTCTGGTTGGCCGAGGCGCGAATTGATCTGCCCGTTTACGATTTCCCGTTTGAGACGTACTTCGCCTGCCGTAGACCGTACATTCGCCAAGATTCGATTTTGGCAATTGCCCGTTTCGGTGCGGCCACGAACTACGCCGAACTGTACGACCAACTGCTCGCCGACGGCGTGCAACTGATTCACTCGCCCGAACAGTATCTGCTCGCCAGCGAGTTGACACACTGGTATCCGCTGCTGCACGACCTGA
>CAXTKV010000038.1:16323-31688 GCA_964244895.1 uncultured Deinococcales bacterium | reverse complement strand
CGGGTCGTCCATGGCGGGCCGGATCAGCCCGAGGAGTTCCTCGAGCGTACCGTCCAGCACGTCCGCCAGGAGCCCATCCTTGTCGGGAAAGTGCCGGAAGAACGTGGCGTAACCGATGTCGGCGCGTTCGGCGAGTTCGCGCACGGTCACGGCCTCGTAGCCTTTTTCCAGGGTCAGGCCGATCAGGGCGCTCGCCAGGGCGCGGCGCGTGCGGTTGACGCGTCGGTCGGTCACGGTTTCTGGCACGCGTCCATTATCGCCGTTCAACAGCCGGATGCGTTGTTTTGAGTCACAGTGTCTCATAACGCACGGTATCGCCCGAGAAAATAGGGTTGAATCTCACCATGACGACTTCAGCCGATCCGAACCCCGCAAGCTGCCCCGTTGATCACAGCCAACCCAACGCCCGCAAGACCGCCCGAGGCGAGGTTCACAGCGCGCCCCACCTGAGCGCCGACCAGGACGGCGTCTGGCACGTCCGGGGTCACGACGAGGTGCGCGCCATCCTGCGCGACGACGCCACCAGACAGGCCGGGTTCGGCGCGGAGATGATCGCCAAGATGCCGACCACCATGCGCGCACCGGTGCTGCACCTGGAGGGCGAAAACCACCACGAATTGCGCCGCAAGACCGCGCGCTTCTTCACGCCGACCTACACCGATAGCCACTACCGCGAACTGATGGAAGGGCTCTGCGATGATCTGGTGGACGGACTAAAAAAACGCGGCAGGGCCGACCTGAGCCAGATCTCGATGCGGCTGGCCGTGGCGGTCGCGGCGCAGGTCGTGGGATTGACCGACAGCCGCGTGCCCGGCATGGGGGCGCGCATCTCGAGCATGGTCGAAAGCCCAAACACGGACTCGCAAAGCGGCCCCGGCGCGTTCATCAAGCAACTCGCCTCGCGCTGGAACCTGCTGGCGTTCTTTTTCCTGGACGTGCGGCCCGCCATCGCCGCCCGCAAGAAAAAACCGCGCGAGGACGTGATCTCGCACGTGCTCAGCGAGGGTTACACCGAACCCGAAGTGCTCTCCGAGTGCGTCACTTACGGCGCGGCGGGCATGGCGACCACGCGCGAATTCATCAGCGCCGCCGCACTCCATTTTCTCGAGCGCCCCAAGCTGCGCGAACGCTTCCTGGTGGCTGGCGAACCCGAACGCCACGCCATGTTGGGCGAAATCTTGCGTCTGGAACCCGTCGTGACCATGCTCGAGCGCCGCGCCGTGCGCGAGATTCGCGTTGAAACCGAAGGCCAGACCGTGACCATCCCCGAGGGCGCGCTGATCGCGCTTCACCTGGATGGCGCGAACGCCGACGAGCGTACGGTCGGCGCGTGCCCGCACGACATCCGCACCGACCGCGAACTGCCGCGCGGCGTGCAACCCGCCGTGATGAGCTTCGGCGATGGCCACCACCGTTGCCCCGGCAGCTTCATCGCGCTTCAGGAGACCGATATTTTCTTGCGGAAGCTGCTGGCCTTGCCCAACCTGCGCGTTGAGCGCGCCCCGACGGTCGGCTGGAACGAGACCGTCAAGGGCTACGAGCTTCGAGATTTCATTCTGACGGCCTGATTTCAAGGTTCAGCCCCGAGAAGGCCGTCCAGCACGCGATATCAACGGTGCGTGCTGGACGGTCTTCCCGCCTTTTTCTCTTTCGTCTGAGCGAGAAAGAACTCGAGGGTGGGCTGGCTCGGGCTTTCGGGCTGGCGTCGGGTGTTACTCAAGGAATTACTACAGGCTTTAACCATTGAGGTTTACACTCTCAAGGTATGAA
Organism: uncultured Deinococcales bacterium; assembly: GCA_964244895.1. GTDB lineage: Bacteria > Deinococcota > Deinococci > Deinococcales > JAAFIG01 > CAXTKV01. Next base: position 29,918 of record CAXTKV010000038.1, on the reverse strand, counting down.
TCCTTTGCCGCCATTGGAAGTGGATGTCTGGATGAGCCTCAAGCAGGTGCACAACGTACTTTCCAGGCAAATCCAGCAAAAACTCACCTCACTCGAGCTGACATCGGCGCAATACCTGATGCTGCGCCACCTGTCCACCGACGGCCCGCAAACCATCACCACGCTGGCCGCCAAGCTGGGCGTGACGCTCAGCAACCTGACGGGCGTGGTGGATCGGCTGGAGAGCGCCGGATGGCTCGAGCGGCAACGCGGCGACGACCGCCGCAACGTCAACCTGAGCCTGACCGCCACCGGGCACCAGCACATCGAGGGCGCGATGATGGAAGTGCGGGCCTACGTCCGGGCGCTCTTCACGCCGCTTTCCGCCACGGAGTTGCAGGGTCTGCAATCGAGCCTCCACAAGCTCCTGAACGGGCTCGAGATCGAGGTGGCGGCGTGAAACGCATCCCATACAAGTGGCTGGCGCTGTCCGTCACCAGCCTGGGGGCGCTCCTGGCGTCCATGAACTCCGGCACGCTGATCATCGCGCTGCCGACGCTGCTGCGCGAACTGCACACGACCTTACTCAGCCTGATCTGGATTCTCCTGGCCTACAACCTGACGCAGACGGTGCTGGTGCTGAACGTCGGGCGGCTTTCGGACATGGTCGGACGCAAGAACCTGTACGTGCTGGGCTTCGCGGTCTTCACGCTGTCGTCGTTGCTGGCGGGCTTCGGCAACAGCGCCGAAGCCCTGATCGGCTTCCGCATCCTGCAGGGCATCGGCGGCGGATTCATGATCGCCAACTCTTCGGCCATCGTCACGGACGCCTTTCCCAGAACGGAACTGGGTCTGGCCATCGGCACCAACCAGATGCTGATCGCCCTGGGCGCGATCCTCGGGCCGATCCTGGGCGGCTGGTTGACCACGCTCGGCTGGCGCTGGGTCTTCTGGTTCAACGTGCCGTTGGGTGTGATCGGCACGGTCTGGGCGTACCTGAACCTGCGCGATACTGGCGTGTCCGACAGGCGCGACCCGGTGGATGTCTGGGGCAACCTGAGTTACGCCGCCGGGCTGGGCCTCTTGATGGTTGGGCTGTCGTTGGGCAGCATCGAATCCTGGTCGAGCGCCGTACCGTACATGGTGGTGGGCGCGCTCGGGCTGGCCGTATTCTTTTTCCTCGAGACGCGCGTGCCCAAACCGATGCTGGACTTGAGCATGTTCAAGGATTTGCGCTTCGGGCTGGGGAACCTGGTGGCGTTCCTGAACGCGGTCGCGCGGCAATCGTTGACGTTCTTGTTCGTGTTCTACTTTCAGGGCGCTCGAGGGCTCGACCCGGTCATCGCGGGCGTGCTGCTCGGCCCGATCGCGCTCGGGCTGCTGATCGCTTCGCCAGTGGCCGGGCGGCTGGCGGACAGACGCGGTTCCAAGGAATTGACCTGGATCGGCTTGCTGCTGACTGCGCTGGGCTTCGCTGGATTCGCGCTGACGCTGGGCCTGAAAACGCCGTACCTGGGGATCGGTGCGCTGATGGTGCTGACGGGCGTGGGATCGGGGTTGTTCAACTCGCCCAACTCGAGCGCGATCATGGGCAGCGTGGCCGCCGACCGTCGCGGCATCGCCTCCGGCGTGCGCACGCTGTTGATCAGCGTCGGTGGCACGCTCTCGATCATCTACACGCTCAGCGTGGTGTCCGCTAACTTGCCCAAAGACGTGATGTTCAAGGTCTTCTCCGGCCTGGCCTCGAGTTTGCCGGACGCGACCCTGGAACCGTTCATCACCGGATTGCGCGCCGCCTGCTGGACGTTGGCCGCATTGAGCGCGATCGCCGTGATCGTGGCGCTCCTGACGCCGACCGAAGCGCGGCGCGTGCCGGTCGCGGCGCGGGCGGAAGCCAGCGACTGAGCAAACCTCGAGAACACCGTCCAGCACGCATATTGGGATTCGCGTGCTGGACGGTGTTCGCGGTGCGCGGCTCGCGTAGACTGAACGCATGGCAAAAACGCAGACGCTCGAATCGGAGTTCATCGCGCCGGAAGTCAAAACCTGGCTGGCGGGCACCAAGAAACTCCTGATCGGCAACAAGTGGTGTGAAAGTGCGAGCGGCAAGACCTTCGACGTGATCGATCCCGCCACGGGCGACGCGCTGGCGACCGTGGCGGAAGCGGGCGCGCAGGACGCCGAAAAAGCCGTCGCCGCCGCCCGTCGCGCCCTCGAGACATCCTGGGCGCAGACCACGCCCGCCGAGCGCGGACGCTTGCTGTGGAAGCTGGCAGACTTGATCGACGAACACGCCACGGAATTCCAGCAACTCGAGAGTCTGGACACGGGCAAACCGATCCTCGAGACGCTGGTCTTCGACGTACCCGTGGCCTCCGATCACTTCCGGTACTTCGCGGGCTGGGCCACCAAGATCAACGGTGAAACCCTGACGCCATCCCTGCCCGGCGAGGCGCTGGCCTACACCCGCCGCGAACCCGTCGGCGTGGTGGCCGCCATCGTGCCGTGGAATTTCCCGCTGGCGATTGCGAGCTGGAAACTCGCGCCCGCGCTGGCCTGCGGCAACACCGTCATCCTGAAACCCTCCGAGATCACGCCGTTGACCGCGCTGCGGCTGGGCGAGCTGATCCTGGAAGCCGGATTCCCGCCCGGTGTCGTCAATGTTTTGCCCGGTTTCGGCGCGGACGTGGGCGCGGCGCTGATCAGTCACGCGGGCGTGGACAAGATCAGCTTCACCGGTTCCACCCGCGTCGGACGCGAGATATTGACCTCGAGCGCCCGAGATTTCAAACGCGTGACGCTGGAACTGGGCGGCAAAAGCCCGAACATCATCCTGCCGGACGCCGACCTGGACGCCGCGCTGGGCGGCAGCATGAGCGCGATCTTCTTCAACCAGGGCGAAGCCTGCGCCGCCGGATCGCGGTTGTTCGTGCCGCGCCAGAACTTCGACGAGATCGTGCAGAACCTGGCAAGCAGGGCCGCACAGATCGTGCAGGGCGTCGGCATCGACCCGATGACCCAGATGGGGCCGCTGGTCAGCCAAGCACACCTGAACCGCGTCGTGAGCTACATCGAAAAAGGGGTGCAGGAAGGCGCGGAACTCGTCACGGGCGGCGTTCGGAACCTAGCTCTGCCCGGTTACTACGTCCAACCCACGATCTTCGCCGGACGGGACGAACACACGATCGCCCGAGAAGAAATCTTTGGCCCCGTCCTGACGGCGCTACCCTACGACGACCTGGACGACCTGGTGAGGCGCGCCAACGATTCCAGCTACGGCTTGGCCGCCAGCATCTGGACGAAGGACGTGAAGCAGGGCATTCGTCTGGCGCACGCGCTCAAGGCGGGCAGCATCTGGATCAACGGGTACGGCATGCTGGACGCGACCCTGCCGTGGGGCGGGTTCAAGCAAAGCGGGATTGGGCGCGAGATGGGCAAGTACGCGCTGGATACGTACACGGAAGTCAAGACCGTCTGGGTCAACTTGTTGTAACAAGAACACCGTCCCGGACGCATACTAAAACTCGCGTGCTGGACGGTGTTCTCGCTTTTTGCAATTCGACCCAAAACCTCGAGAATTGCGGATTCTCGAGGTTCCGATTCCCAACGAAATCGGTGAGCTGTTCAGTCATCGTGCGGTTTGGTGTGGTTGCCATTCCTGGACTCACGCTGGTGGACGGCCTGATCGTTGATCGCGGCGATGATCGCGTCGGCGCTGACGACCGTATCGTCGAAAATCACGTAAGCCATCTCTGTCTGCGCGTGGATCGAGATGGAGCGAACACCGGGCATCTTTTCGATTCGTTCCATGAGCGCCTCAACCGCCTGAGCCTCGCGCGGCATGGGGTTGATGGAAACGATCAGTCGGTGCTGCATCGGTTGTCTGTTTCTGGTGTCCTTGGGTATGTTGATCATAGGCGTGCATCCAGACGTAACTTCGGGGTTCTGTCCCTGGCGCGCTGGAAAAGCTTTGTATTGCGGTCGCTCGGGGGTTGCGTGCCGGGAGTAACGACGCGTGAGGTCGATAGGCGACCGGCTCATGATCTCCCGTGCCGCTGATGGAAAGTTGAGTCCTGGCTGAGTGACGCGCTGTCAGCGGCGCGGTCAATACGGATGGATGCTCGAGAACACCGTCCAGAACGGTGTTCTTTGAATGCCGCGAGGACGGTAGCCAGGCATGGGGCGTGCAGGCAGTCAGGCGTGGGGCGTGCAGGCAGTCAGGCGTGGGGCGTGCGAGCCGTGATGCGGACGCGCGGCAATTGGACGACGGCAGACGTGCCCTGACCGACCTGGCTGTCGAGCTGAATCTGGCCGCCGTGCAATTCAGTGATCCATTTGGCGATCGGCAAGCCCAGCCCTGTACCGCCGGGATCGTTGCCGCGCGTGCGGGATCGGTCAACCCGGTAAAAGCGCTCGAAAACGTGAGGCAGATCCTCGGATGAAATACCGGGGCCGGTATCGGTCACGCGCAATTCGGTCAGTTCCGGATCGGCGGGACTGGGGCGCAACTCGAGGTGAATCGTGCCGCCGTTCGGGGTGTACTTGATGGCGTTTTCCAGCAGGATCAGCGCGAGCTGTTTGAGGCGGTCGCGGTTGCCGATGATGGTCGGGTTCTCGAGCGAACCGAGTTCAAAACGGTGCGCGTTGGATAGGCGCTTGGCTTCGGTCCAGGCTTCCAGAAATACGGGGCGCAGTTCGATTTCATCGGTCGGTACGGCTGCGCCCGAATCGCCGCGCGCCAGCGCCAGCAGGTCGGCCACCAATCGTCCAAGCCGGGCGGATTCGCGTTCGGCTTCGAGTAAAGCTTCCCGGCGGTCGGACGCGTCCATGTCGGGGTAACGGCGCAACAGTTCCAGGTTGCCCTGAATCGCGGTCAGGGGCGCGCGCAATTCGTGGGAAGCGTCCGAGACGAAACGTTTCTGGGATTCGGCCAGCATCCGGGATCGGGTTTCGCTTTCGCGCAGGGCGCGTTCGGCGCGTTTGCGCTCGGTGATATCGGTGTGGACACCGACCCATTCGCGGATCGTGCCGTCGGGTTCGATGATCGGCACGGCCTGGACTTCCATGTCGCGGTATTCCTGATCGTGGCGGCGCAACCGGTGTTCGACGTGATAGACATCGCCGGTCTGCAGGGCGCGCGCCCAGGCCTGGAGCGTGTGCGCGCGATCGTCCGGGTGGATCGCCTCGAGCCAGCCCGTACCCAGGTATTGCTCGTAGGGTTGCGCGGTGAAGCCAGCCCAGGCGGGTTGTTCGGACTCGAAGTGCCCGGAGGCGGGCGTCGTCCAGACGATCTGCGAGGTGGCTTCGACCAGCGTGCGGAAGCGCTCCTCGATCTCGCGTTGGGCGCGCTGGGCGCGTTTTTGTTCGGTGATGTCAATCACGAAAGACACGCCCTGAAGCTGTTCCTCATTGAGCATGGCGCTGCCCAGCAGCACGCTGACGCGGCGTCCATCGCGCAGGACGTAATCCTTTTCAAAGACGGGGGCGCTGCCGGTGGCTTGCAGGCTTTCCCAGGCGAGTTCGTCCAGTTCCAGGTCTTCGGGCGCGGTGATGGCGCGCCAGTCGAGCAGGCCATCTTCGAGTTCTGAGCGCTGAAAGCCGACCATCTCGAGGTACGCGTCGTTGGCTTCCAGAATGGTGCGGTCTTTATCCCAGAAGTTCACACCCAGCAGCGACGAGTCCAGCACGCGCCGGAAGCGCATCTCGTTGAGCGCCTGCGCCATCTCTGCGCGTTCGAGCGCCAACCCGAGGGTCGTGGCGGCGCGCGCCAGCATGGTGCGTTCGACCTGGCTCCACGGGCCCGCCGGTCGCCCAGCGGTCACGATGGCCTGCACCTGCCCGTTGGAGTCGCGCACGGGTTCCATGGCCAGGGCGTGATCCGGCAGGTCAAGTTCCAGGTGGCCCGGTTCCTTCGGGTAAGCATCGGCGTAGACGGCGGTGTTGGTTTCGACCACGCGCCAGACCAGGCCGCCTTCAGTGCGGTGAATGCCGCGTTCGACCACCTTCCGGGGCACATTTGGAATGGTTCCCCAGACGCTCTCGAGGTGCATGATCTCGCCGCGTTTTCTGGACAAGGCCAGGTAATCCACGCCCAGCATCCTTCCGACCCGGTCGGCGGTGACGCGCGCGACCTGTTCGACCGTGCCCGCCGATTGCAGCGCGTCACCGAGCGCGGCCAGCGCTTCGACCTGATCGTTGGCGACCCGAAGCTGCCGGTTGCTGGTGGACAGCGCGCGTTCCGCCCTGTAGCGCCTGTTGTTGTCGCGGCGCAACAGGATCACGGCCAGCGCCGCCGTCAGCACCGAAAGCGCGACACCGAGCGCAACGTTCGAGACGGTCGCCGTCAGATCCCTGTTTTGACGGTCATTGCGTTCGGCCAGCAACTGGCGTTCGGTGGATTCCATATCGTTCAGGAGCGTGCGGATCTGATCCATGATGGACTTGCCGCGCCCCAGACCCATGGTCTGGATGACGGCTTCGAGCTTCTTTTGACGCCTCAGACTGATGGTTGCGGCCAGGCGCTCCAAGCGCGCCTGAACCAGGTTCTCGAGCGCGTTTACGCGCCCTCGTTGGACGGGGTTGTCAACGGTCAACTGCTTGAGCCGCGCCATCCCCTCGCGGATGGCGCTCAGGCCGTTCGTGTACGGCTCGAGGTACGCATCCTGAGCCGTGATCATGAAGCCGCGCTGACCGGTTTCGGCATCCACCAGGCCCTGGCGCGTCCTCGCCAGGTTGTCGAGCACGACTTGGGTGTGGTCGACCCATTGATTGCTCTCCCACTGCTGACGGACGTTCAAAAGGGCGACTGCGCCGACCGCCACCGTGAACAGTCCGGTCAGTAAAAACGCCCCGTAGATCGTGCGACTGGTTCTCGAGTTCTGGGCGTTCTTGCGTTGATCCAGACTGTTGTCCATTTCCTAACCGCCGCGCAGCACGTAGCCGACGTTGCGGATGGTGTGGATCAGGCGTTGTTCGCCTTCGGCCTCGAGCTTCTGGCGCAATTGCTTGACGTAGACCTCCACAACGTTGTCATCGCCAAAGAAATCCAGACCCCAGACGCGATCCAATAGCTTTTGTTTGTTCATGACCCGTTCGGGTTGCTCCATGAACTCCTGAAGCAGTTTGAATTCCAGGTTGGTGAGCTGAATCGTTCGCTCGCCGCGTTTGACGCTGAAAGCTTCCACGTCCATCGTCACGTCCTGGAAGCGCAACCTGTTGGAGACGCTCGCGCCGCGCCGCCGCTGCACCGCGCGGATGCGGGCCAGCAGCACGTCGAAGGTCACGGGTTTGAGGACGTAATCGTCCGCGCCCGCGTCCAGACCTTCGATCTGGGATTCATCGGCGTCCTTGGCGGTCAGCATGATCACCGGAACCGTATCGCCCGCCGCGCGCAATCGGCGCAGCACCTCGAAGCCGTCGATGCCGGGCATCATCACGTCCAGGATGATCAGGTCGGGCACGTTGTCTCGCACGCTCGAGAGGCCAGCCTCGCCGGATTCGGCCAGGTCGACGGTGAAGCCCTCGTAGCCGAGGCCGCGTTTAAACAAGCTTCTGATGCTGGGATCGTCGTCAATTACGAGAATGCGTTGCACGGTCGGGTTTCTCCTTGGTGTGACCATCATCGCGCAGTCCGATCAAAGGCACAACTGCTCAGTTGACTCGAGCCGAGTGTGACGCGCATGTGAGATCGCCGAAAACGACCCACGCTCGAGCGCGCATCGAGGCTCCGTCGGGCTTCATCGAGGCTCCGTCGGGCTTCGATGCGGGATACCGCGACACGGGCTTTACAATCCCGTGCTCGCGCGGGCAAATTGCTTGGGTGATTGAGAGAAGACCGTCCTGGACGCAGTCTCTTTCATTCTTAGGGACGCCGTCCGGGACGGTCTTCGCAACACCGACCGCGCAGAAATCGGCGCTCGTCAACCCCATTCAGCCCGGACTCAGCCGCAAGTCAGGGCGTGATCAGTCGCGGTTCTCAAACTGAGCATCGTTCCCGGCGTAAAAAACGAGCGCTTGCCGTGTCGCTCTAACGAACTTTGCGCAGGGATTCTCAAACTGACAGACACGGTCACGGAGGAACACCATGGATTGGATCGTCGCTATTTTGATCGGTGCGTTCATCGGCTGGCTGGCGAGCGTCGTCATGAAGACGGACGCGAGCCAGGGACCCATCGCCAACATTCTGATCGGCATTTTCGGCGCGGCGCTCGGACGTTGGTTGTTCGGTGACGTGCTCAACATCGGTGGCGCAACCGCCGCCGGTTCGTTCTCCGTGATCGGCATTCTCTGGGGTGTGATCGGTGCAGCCCTGCTGATCGCGATCCTGCGCGGCATGCGCCTGTTGCGCTGAAGTCCTTCAGGAACCGGAGCGCAAGAGATTTCCAAACTCGAGAGGAGGTTTGCATGTTCACAGCACACGCCAGCATCAACTTACCCGTCACCCCACAATGGGTGTGGATGCACGCCTCGAGTCCCGATTTTCTGAAGTTCGTTCCGCCCGTCAGCGATGTCAAAAGCCTCGATTCAGATCATCTGGCCATCCAGATCCGTGAGCTCAACCAGGACGGTTACTGCGTCGTCAAACCGACCCTACGCGAACCGCCGCACCGCATCGCCTGGCATTCCGTCAGCGGCGCGTTGCACTTGCGCGCAGAAATCGTGATCGAACGCACCGATGCTGGGTCGCAACTGAGCGTCGAACTGTACGCGTTGCCCAAGGATGCCAATCTGTACGCTACGGCCCGGCTCGAGCAGGCTTTCGATGGTCTGCAGGGGGCGCTCGAGCGGGCCTTGAAGCAGTTCGCGCTCAGGTTCGCGACCGGCGCTTCCGGCAACCCCGCCGACCCGAGACCATCGAATCTGGCGCTGAGCCATCCGGGAGGACTTTGATGAGTCCGGTTTCTCCGATCCTGTTGGTGATTGACCACCCAGACGATTGGGGCCTGTACATGCCCCAGTTGCTCGAGCTGGTGCGTTCGCGCCAGACCAGCATTCACGTGCTCGAGACGGGAGCGCCGCTCGGTACGGGTTCGTTCACCTCGAACGCGGTGCAGCTTCAGGCTCAACCCAGCCTGAAGCTCGAACCGCAGGTCAGGCCATCCACCGAGCAGGAAACCGTCAGCGATCAGGCTCCCGCCCCTGCGGATACCCTGGAACAGACGGCGCGCACGACCGCCTTCCTGGAAGAGTTGCTGGCCTACTTTCAGGACGCTGGGATCGAAGCCAAAGGTGACTGGCAGCCCGATTACGACCGCGCCCAGCTCGGGCCTTACGCCCGAAAGATCGGGGCGCAGACGATCGCGCTGATCGATCACGGCTTTCCCGTCAACGTGCTGCAATCGGCTTACGTCAGCGTGCTGGAAGAAGAGGGCTTCGAGGTCGTGCGGTTGCACCCGATCAGCGCGGACGAACTTGATCGGTTGCGCGAGCGCGCGGGAACGGCGCAGCCGTGAACCCCTTTACGGACATCGTTTTGATGAGCACCGAAACGCCGACCAATCCCGACCTACCGCCGATGCCGGAACCGCCGATCCCGCCGCCACCGGAAGAGCCCGCCATCCGGCTCCCGCCGCGCCCGAGCGATCCCGATCCGCAGGTTCCACCGCCAGCCATCGAAGACCCGCCGTTGCCCGACCAGCCGCCCGTCCGCCGGTTCTGACAGCCCGAATGGGAGTTGACCGTGAAAGCGCATCGGTTTGTCTTCGTTCTGATCGCCGTTGTGACCGCGCTGGTGGCACTCGCCAACCTCGACGCGCTGCTTCGATCCGGCGCGTCGAACCTGCCGTTCCTGGGCGTCCACGCTCTGCCGATGCGATTGATCGGACCGACTGCGCTCGCGATGGTTGGCGCGCTGCTCGGTGATGGACGAGCAGCCCGTCTGGACGCCCGAGATGCCGAATACCTTCGGCGGATTGCCGCGCATCACTGGACGCGCAGGAAGCCAACCGCGTCAATTGCGTTGCGCGCCCAGATGGACACGCACTCGACGGCCATCACCGCCAAGCTCGAGACGCGCAGACGGGTCGAGCGAACTGAGATGGAAGGCGCGCCCGTTCGCCGTTCGGCCTGATCCCGAGACCGTTTAGCACGGGTTCATTTTATCTGAAAGAACACCGTCTTGGACGGTGTTCTTTATTTTCGACACCGAAAAAGTTCGACGCTCAGGCGTTTTCTGATCTTCAGGCTCGGCTCAACCTCGAATCAGCTTGGGGCTCGAAGATGCGTTCAGGAAGTCCATCGCTCGGACTCCCGGAGGTGCCGCCATGAATCCGAACCGTTCGACATCCGCTACGACTGAACACGAAACTGAAATCCGGGCCGCCGACACCAAAATGCCCGACGCGGACCTGGCCAGCAAACCCTCGCCGGAGCGCGAGCGCCTGCTCGACGCTGAACGACTCGACGAGATGAACGAAAACGATGATTTGCGCGTGGATGGCAAGCACTACGCGTCCGTGGATCAGGCGGAGGCCATCAAAGAATCCGAGCTCGAGGATTCCGCCAGCGCCCACCTGGGTGCGCGCGACGAGGAAGTGGATCGCACGCAAGGCCCGCCCGCGATGGGAACCCGCCCCGCCCAAGGCAAGGGCGAACGCCCAACGCCCGATGAATCGCACTGACGCGCACAGGTGTTCCGTCTGACTGATGCACGCCACTTCAGAATCCCAACAGCGATGTCTCGAGAGGAGCGCACCGTGCAAGCCACCGTTTCCAGAGAAACTGCTCAACCCAGAGCTCTTCAGAGCGCGAGTTCAAAAATTGCCATCGCGTTCTTTTCGACCAGGCTAGAAGCGCAACAGGCCGTGGATCACCTCAACCACAGCGGCCTGCGGTTGCACCAGATGGAAATCGTCAACGACGCCCCGAACATTCTCGAGTCAACGGATCGGCCCAACGCCGGGCGCGCTGCCCTCCAGGGTCTGATCGACGGTGCGACCCTCGGGTTGTTCGTGTCGGTCGGCATCGGCCTTCTGAACGTCTCGCAACCGCTCAAAGCGATGATGTCCATCGTCTGGCCGGGCGTGCTGGGCGGCGCGGTGATCGGTTTGGGCATTGGCCTGGTCAGTCACGCTTTCGGCGCGCGACAGGGCGCGATCGCCGCCCCGAGCAGGAGTTCGCGCTACGTCGTAATGGTCGAGGCCGACCTGAGCCGCGAGGCTTCCCGGATGCTCGAAGGGCCGTACTAAAATTGATGATTCGCTCGAGTAACCGACTTGAACGCACAGAACACCGTCCGGGACGCACATTTTGATTTGCCGCACTGGACGGTACTGCTGAAATGAATAAAGAAAAGGGAGCCGACACGGCTCCCTTTATCGTTGATGGGTTCAGACACAGGGCGCGGTTCTCTTTGTGGCAGGCGTGCCGAAGCCACGCTTTCTGTACCCCAACGGTTTGCGCGAACGCCTTGGCCGGTAAAGTTGCTCGAGACCACCAGTTTTTTCGGTCGGTTCGGTCGTAGCCTCGAGCGTCGGAACGATCCGTGATGTACCGCACGATGCAAATCGTGTTCTCGGCGGTAGCGTTCGGTGATTTTCAGCTCGACCAGAGGGTGAAGGCGTCCGAAGCCATTGCAGATCAACATCTCGTAAGGGTACTGTTCTCATCGGAGGTAGATAATGAGGGGATTGAAACGACTGGCCTTCGCCGCCGCACTCCTGACCGCCTGCAACACCACCAGCGTCCCGGAAGCCGACGACCTGCCGAACGCCGCGCAAGGCATCAGCGCGCAAGCCGTGACCGGCGCCAGCGGACTGAAAGGCTCGAAGCTCAGCTCCAGCCTGGCGCTCCTCTCCGGCGGGCAGAACGCGGGCATCGCGCCACAATCCGTGCGCGGCGCTCAGAACCCACAGTCAGTTTTCCCCACCGGCAATACCGTCACGATCGATGCCGTGTCCGACCAACCGGAAGTCCTGCTCTCGAAACTGAACGCCATCGGGCTGGTCGGCGGCTCCGTCTATGAGGGCATGGTTTCGGGCAGGTTGCCCGTCAGTGCCCTGAAGCGAGCGGCCAGCATCGCGGAACTGCGCTTCGCGCGACCGTCCCTGGTCAAACGCAACACGATCAGCACGGGATTGGTGGTTTCGCAGGGCGTCAAAGCCATGCGCGCCGATATCGCTCAGACGCAGTACGGCACGCTCGGGCGCGGCGTCAAAGTCGGCGTGCTCTCCGATTCCTTCGACGCCTACGATGCCGCCGCCAACGGTGGCGCACCCAAAACCGTTGCCGCCGACGACATCAGAAACGGCGACCTGCCCGCCGAGGGCGTGCAAGTCATCGAGGAAATCGCCGACAACGCGGGCGCAGCCGACGAGGGCCGCGCCATGGCGCAAATCGTTCACGATGTCGCGCCCGGAGCCAGCCTGGCTTTCGCCAGCGCCTTCAACGGCGAGGCTGCCTTCGCGAACAACATCATCAAGCTCCAGGAAGCGGGCTCGAAGGTGATCGTGGACGACGTGATCTACTTCGCCGAACCGATGTTCCAGGACGGCATCGTGGCGCAAGCCGCCGACAAGGTCGTGCAGCGCGGGTCGGCGTACTTTTCATCGGCGGGCAACCAAGCCAAGCAATCCTACGAGGCTCCGTTCCGGGGTTCGGAAAAGAAATTCTTCGATTGCGAACTGCACAACTTCAACAACGGACGCCGCGTGGACGCCCTCCAGAAAATCCAGATTCCCGCCGGACGCAGCAGCCTGATTTTCTTGCAGTGGGACGAACCCTTCGCGTCCGTCACGCGCGGTGGCAGGGGCTCGAGGAGCGACCTCGATCTGTTCGTGCTGGACGAGGCGGGCAACCTGATCCCACCCGACCCGGACAACGGGCAATTCACGGTTTCCGCCGACGACAACATCGACAAAGACCCTGTAGAGGCCGTCCAGTACATCAACACCACCAACGCGCCCCTGAACATCAACCTGGCCATCACGCGCTGCTCCGGGCCAGCCCCGAAGCGCCTCAAGTACGTCGAGTTCAGCAGCGGCGTGCCGCTCGAGTACGACACGCAATCCGGCACCAGCTACGGTCACGCCAACAGTCGCGGCGCGGCGGGCGTCGGCGCGGCGTACTACCTGAAAACCCCCGCTTTCGGCACCAACCCGCCCGTGCAGGAAGCCTATTCCAGCCGCGGCGGCGTGCCGATCCTGCGCGACCTGAACGGCAACCGCACTTTTGAATATCGCGGCCAGCCGCGTTTGGTCGGGCCGGATTGCGCCGACACGAGCTTCTTCTACGCGCTCTCGCGCGACCGCGAGAACAACGGCTTCCCGAACTTCTGCGGCACGTCCGCCGCCGCGCCGCACGTGGCTGGCGTGGCCGCACTGATCCTCGAGAAGTACCCTCGGGTCAACCCCTTCGTGGTTTACGGCCTGATGGCGTTCTCCGCGCTGGACATGGGCGATCCGGGCTTCGACGTGGACACGGGCTTCGGTCTGGTTCAGGCGGACAAGGCGCTCGGCTTGCTGGACTTCCGGCACTGAAAAATGGCGCAGGAGGGCGACCCCAATGCGGTCGCCCTTTTCGTTCGATAATCCCGCGAAAGACACGTCTCGAGGGGAGGGCAGGTCACAGACTTGCCCTCGCAAAACCTGTCCCGTGAGGTGGTATTCACGGAACTCGAT
>CAXTKV010000038.1:0-16223 GCA_964244895.1 uncultured Deinococcales bacterium | reverse complement strand
TCCCGTCAGGGTGTGACTGAACCTACTCCCGTCAGGGTTTCGGTGAACCTACTCCCGTCAGGGTTTCGGGTGAAGCTTCTCGACGCGACCGCCGAACAGGTTTTCAACATCCGGCGTGACGCGGTAGTGCAGGTAATCGTCCTGCGGAACTTCCAGCGCCATCTCTTGCTCGACCGTCATGTTTTCCAGGTACGCGCGCATGGCGCGGATCGAGTTCCCGTGGGCGCTCAAGAGGATGTTGCGACCCTCTCCGGCATTGCGCACGAGTTCCCAGACGAACGGGTAGACGCGCATCTCGACCATCTTGACGCTCTCGCCGTTGGGCGGTGGAACGTCGTAGGAGCGGTGCCAGATCTTGTACATGTCGGGGTGTTTTTCTTGCACGTCCTTGTGCAACTGGCCGGACAGGTCGCCGTAACTGCGTTCGATGATGCGGTCGTCCACGATCACGGGCACGGCGTAATCGTGGGGCTCGAGCAGAATCTTGAGGGTGTTCGAGGCGCGTTTCAACCTGGACGTGTAAGCGGTGTGGAAATGCACGTCCTTGAGCATCTGCGCGATGCTTTTGGCTTGCTGCACACCGACCTCGCTGATGTCCACGTCGATCCAACCGGTGAAGGTTTTCGTGCCGGAGGCGTTGAAAACGGTCTGACCGTGACGAACGATGTACAGGTCGCTGGGCATTTTGGTTCCTTTCGTCGGGCAGGGTTCTGTGATCGGTTCGAGCTGCGGCAATTCTAACAAGGCTGGCTCAGCAGACCGTCAGACCGGGCGCGAAATCAGGGAACACCGTCCTGGACGCATTTCTGGGAAATCAAAAAACACCGTCTGGAACGGTGTTCTCGAGATCAGGAATCCATCGGTTCAATCAGACGAGGAATCCATCGGTTCAGTCGAACGAGACCAGCATCGGCTCGAACGATGGCTGGAGCGCGCGCGTTTCGATCAGCACCGGGCGGGACGGTTGCAGCCCGATCAACTTGGCCACCGGGCTGGTCGGAAAGCCGATCACCAGCGCGTTCATGGCGTTGACGCAAGTGTTGAATTGCGCTCTGGCCTCGAGAATCTGGGCGTTCATGTCACCCAGCGCGATGCAGACGTGCTGAAACTGGGAATCGGTTTGCAAGCTCGGGTGAGATTCGGACAGGCCGACCATCTCGTCCAGCGCTTTGCCGAGTTCGATCTCGAGGCGCATCGGGTCGCGGGACAGGCGATCCTCGACCACGCGCGAGCGCAGACCGATCAGCCGCTCCAACAGTTCACCTTCGTCGGACGCGTGCGCCCGCAGCGAGGTCGTCAGGCCGGGAATCAGGTCGTGGCGCATCTTGTACAGGGCGTCCATGGTGGCGTAGGCGCCAGCCACGGTTTTCTGGCGCTCGAGCAAGGCTTCTCGCACCCGGACGATGCCCAGGCAGGCCAGCGTGAAGATCAGCGTCAGGATCAGAATCAGGATTTCCATGATCAGTATTCGGGCGCGCCCGAGGTTGAGATCATCGAATCACGGCGTTCGGGTTTTATCTGGTCAAAACCCGCACGCCAGCCCGTCCCAGACGGTATTCTCGTGACTGATCCAGTGTCGCTCGGGCAATACTTTTGTCTTTTGCCACCTTCGAGAGCACCGACTGGACTGCTGCGGTCGCGAAACGGTGATTGAGGTGGCCGAGCGAACCAGCAAACGCACCGTCCCGGACGGGTTTTCTCGAGACTCATGTTGTAAAATATCGTCCAGAACGGTGTTTTTAGCGTTTAACCGGGTATTCGAGGCTGGATTTCCTCGCCAATCACATCCTCCGGCTCGATAGGCTGCGCGGATGAAATTTCGGTTCGAGTTCGCAATCGTCACGGTGATCGCTCTGGCCGCGTGCAGCCCGGCGGCGCGACCGCAAACGACCAGCGCACCGACCACCCCAACGAGTCCCTCGCCGACAAGCCCGAGCCAACCCGCCCCGAGCCAGCCAGCCCCCATTTCTCAACCCGCGACCTTCGAGGCGCAGGCCATCGCGCAGATCAACGCGGCCAGGGCGCAGGCCAGAAGCTGCGGAGCGCAACGCTATCCCGCCGCGCCGAGCGTCGCCTGGAACGAACGCTTGCGGGCGACCGCCGAGGCGCACACGCGCGACATGATCGCCAAAGATTTCTTCGCGCATCTGGGATCGGACGGCAGCAACGTCGGCTCTCGGGCCACCAAAGCCGGTTACGCCTGGAGCGCCGTCGGCGAGAACATCGCGGCGGGTTACGCGTCCCTGGAGGCGGTCATGCGCGGCTGGTTGGAGAGTCCAGGTCACTGCGCCAACCTGATGAACCTGGGATTCACCGAGGTCGGTCTGGTGATGCGAGCATCGAAGGGCACGAAGTACACGTCGTACTGGACGCTGGTGCTGGCGCGACCAAAATAAGTAGGGGGTCTCGAGGTCGGGCGGGGGCTCGAGCACCCGATGTCGAAAATGAACATCGTGAACAATGAGTCTGCCTCAAGCTGAGTCATGACCCAGATTTTGGAGCGCCCCGCGGACGGCAACAGCGCCAGAGGCCAGGAACGTCAGGTGCGCCACGCCGAGCGCAGACAAAAACCCGCGCAGGGCGCGCGCTTTTTCGTGTCCTGGCACGATGACCCACTGGTCTTCAACTCCAGCGCCGACAGCGTTGATGGGGCCGCCCTGGAATTCGTTCAGCTCGAGAACCAATTCGAACGCGAAGGCGTGCCCATGACCATCGAAGCCCTCGAAGGGCTGTACGGCGACCGCCCCGTGGTCGTCTGGGAAATGCCGCAGGAAGGCACGGCGCTGGTGGACGCGCTGTGGTTCCGCGAGGGCGAACTCGAGCCGGTGGACGCCATCACCCGCGCCCGCGTCACGTACTGGATGCAGGAGCGCCTGGCGCGACCGCAGCTCAACGCCCAGAATCGCAGCTGGTGGCTGGTCGGCGCGCTCGCGGTCGCCGCCATCGGTTTGACGGCGCTGTGGCCGCTCCTTCAGCGCGCGTCCTGAACCCAGCTCGCCAGACTCGAGAAGATCGTAGATCTCGAGGTTTGCCCGCTAAACACCGTCCAGCACGCGAAAATGAATATGCGTGCTGGACGGTGTTCGTTATTTCTTGATGCTCGAGCCCGATCCTCGAGCCCGGTTCAAGCCTTCCAAGACCGCGCGATGTATTACGCTGGGAACGCCATGGAACCCCTGATCGATATCGACTTCACCCTCTCGGACGCCGAAGTGCGCGTGCTGGGCGTGCTGATGGAAAAGCAGGTCACCACGCCCGCGTACTACCCGATGAGTCCGAACGCGCTGACCAACGGCTGCAACCAGAAAAACAGCCGCCATCCGGTGCTGAACTACACGGAATCTCAGGTCATGGGCACGCTCGAGGGCATGCGCGACCGAAGGCTGGTCAGCGTGGTTCACGAACACGGTTCGCGCGTACCGAAGTACGCGCAACTGCTGACCAGAGAACTGCGCCTGGAACCCGACGAGCACGCGGTGCTGTGCGTGCTGATGTTGCGCGGCGCGCAGACAATCGGAGAGCTTCGCGGGCGCTGCGAACCGATCCACAGCTTTTCCAGCCTGGAGGCGGTCGAAGGGGCGCTGAACGCCTTGGCGACTCGACCCGTCAAGAAGCTGGTCGTCAGGCTCGAGAAACTGCCCGGAGCCCGCGATGCGCGCTGGGCGCACACGCTGATGGGCAATGAGGGCATCGCGGCCATGCAGGCCGATTTCGTGGGTTCGAGCGCCGCGCAGAACAGCCCGAGCATCGAAGCGGGTCGCCTCGAAGCCCTCGAGAGCGAGGTTCGCGCACTCAGGGCGGAACTCGAGGAGATCAAGAATCAGCTCGGAATCTGACTCGAGAATCAGCTCGGAATCTGACTCGAGAATCAGCTCGGAATCTGAGTGCGGATCAATCCTTTGCACATTGGTTCTTCAGAACCATCCGCGACGATGGCTCTACCCCTCGGAGGCAGCGTGTTCAAGAGACTCATCACGACCATCCTGGCCCTCGGCCTCGCCGCCGCGCAGAACGCCGTCGCGCCGCAAGCCAGCCAACTGCTCGAAAAGGCCAGGCTCGCGCACGGCGGCAGCGCCCTCGAGAACCTCAAATTCTACCGAGAGACGACCGACGTGACCTACTACGCGCCGAACGGCGACCCGGCCATTCGGATCACCGCCCTCACCACCGCCGATTTCGCGGGCGAACGGCTTCGGCTGGAGGTCTACCAGGGCCAAACCCTGCTCGAAATAGATCAGGTCACGCCGGCGGATGCGTGGTCGTGGACGAAACAATCCGGAACCATCAAGCTGCCCAACGTCCAGGCCAGCCCGCTGCGCGAGAGCCTGTACCAGGGCTGGTACGGCCTGCGTTTCGGCGGCGACCGCGAGGCCGCCACCGTGGACGGCGCGCAGGCTTTCGCGGATCAAAAAGGTCAGGCCGTGAACGCCACCACGCACGGCGTCAAGGCCGCGTACCTGTTCGACCCGAACGGTCTTCTGATCGCTGAAAAATCCCAGATTCCCCAGGTCGGTGAGATCGTGACCGTCTACAGCGCCTACCGAACCGTGGACGGCATCCAGATTCCTTTCCAGGGCATCGGTTACGTCGCCACGAAGAAGTTTTTCCAGGCGAGCGTCGAGACCGCCGTGATCAACCCGGCGCTGACCGACGCGGATTTCGCGCGGGTCAGGTAGCCCGAGCATCGCCCCAGCGGCAGGGAAGAATTCACCGAATTCCAAAAGAGAAGCTCGAGAACGCCGCGCGGCGTTCTCGAGCTTCAGCACTGAAACCTCTACTGCCGGGGAACGCCCGTGCCGCCCACGCAAGACGCCCCGCGTTCCGGCGCGAGCGAATCCGTGCCCTGGTAGCGGGTGAAGAACTTTTCGATCTTGTCCTCGTCCATGGCTTGCAATTTGAGTTGCGCCCCCCAGGCAGTCGCGATGATCGGCGCGTCCTGCGCGTCGTAGACGGACAGCAGACGGTACGGTTTGTTGACCACCATCAGCCGCAGCTTGCCCTTGTCGGATTCCGGGATGCTGGACTTGTACGTCACCCAGACCGCCCCGTGTTCCAGGGCGTGGACGGCGGTTTCAGTCTGAATTTCGGTGTCGTACACGCCGCAGTTCTGCCAGATGGAGGCGTGCTTGCCGCCGACGGGCGGGTAACGGTCGTAGTTGACTTTCTCGCCCTGGTCTTTGGTGTGATCCCCGCCGGGAATGCTGGGGTAGATCGTCTCTCCGAGCGGCCCCTGGCGCGGGCCGCCGGAGTTGCAGGCGGCGAGAAAGACCGTGAACGCGAGCACGCACAGCGCGGTGGACAGGGGTTGAGGGGATCTCATGACCGGGCGAGTTTACGGCATTTCGGGATGTGAAGCCTCGAGTCGGTCGTCCGGTCGAAACCGTCCAGTGGCGGGGTTGTTCTCGGGAATACCGTCTAGCACGCGTATTTTGTATCGCGTGCCGGACGGTGTGCTCATCGATTGATCCCACCAGCCCCCGCGCGTGGCACGATGAACGCGTGCCCGGAGATTCCCACTGAAACGCGTGCTGCTGACGGGCGCTCGAGCCCCGGTGACGCTCGAGCTGGCGCGCACCTTCGGGCGAGCCGGACTGGAGGTGTTCGTGGCGGACAGCCAGTACAACCTGACGCAAGGTTCCAGGTTCGTCAACACCCAGTTCCGCGTGCCGAAACCGCGCCTGTACCCCCAGGCGTTCACGCGCGCGCTGGCCGAGATCGTGCGCCGCGAACGCATAGACGCGGTCATTCCGACCTGCGAGGAAATCTTCTGGCTGACCGCCTGCATCACCGATCTCGAGCACGCCGACTGGCGCGAACGCGTTTTCGCCCCACCGTTTCAGGTGCTGGCGAGCCTCCATCACAAGATGCGTTTCGTCGAACACATGGAATCCATCAAGGTTCGCGTGCCGCGAACGCGCCTGCTCGAGTCGCGCCAGGATCTCGATGCGTTGCCTCGCGATCACAAGCGCGTCCTGAAACCGGCGTACTCGAGGTTCGGCGCGCAGACGCGCATCCTGGAGGCCGGCCAGAGCTTGCCCGACCCGCCGCGCATCACCCGAGCCCAACCGTGGCTGGCCCAGGATTTCGTGCCGGGCGACGAATGCTGCGCGTTCGCGGTCTGCCTGCGCGGGCGCGTGCGAGCCTTCACGCTGTACCGTCCCGGCTGGCGGGCCGGTCGAAGCGCGAGCGTCAGCTTCATACGCCTCGAGACGACCGACCCGCGCTTCGCCGAAGCCCTGAAGATCACGCAGCGCATCTGCGCGGCGCTCGATTTCAGCGGCCAGATCGCCTTCGATCTGATCGCGAACCAATCCGGTCTGACGGTGCTGGAATGCAACCCCAGAGCCACCAGCGGCGTTCATCTGTTCAGCCCCGCAGATCACCTGGAACGCGCGTACCTGGGCGCGCCCGAGACGCCGATTCTTGCGACAAGAAAAGCCGCCAAGCTCGGGATGCCGATGCTGTTTTACGCGCTGCCCGCAGTCCTCAAACCAGAGGGGCGCGAGGTCTGGCTGCAAACCTGGAACCGCAGCCGCGACGCGCTGCGCGACCCGGAAGACCGATTGTCGTTCGCGCACCAGGCGCGTTGCGTCCTCGAGAATGCGCGCGAGGCGCTGCGCCTGAACTGCAGTCTGCTGGCCGCGACCACGGCGGACATCGAGTGGAACGGCGAAGAGCTCGTGCCGGAAGGTGCGGTCAACGCCGAGTTGGGCGTCGCCGACGATGGTGATGCGCCTTGGGCGGCTGGATTCCTGCCGGAACTGATGCGGCGCGACACGAAAGAATTCGCAGAAAACCTGGATTGCGCGGTCACTTCCTTGCGCGTCGGACGGCACGCGCTGCCCGTGACCATCACGAAAGCTCAGCCCGGCAACGCGTACGTGGTTTCAACCTTCACGCACTACGTCAGCTACGCGCTGGATGAGCTGCGGGAGTTGCGCAACCCACCGCTCGAGGCGGCGCTCCGTTGGGTGCTGATCGGGTTGGGGAAACTGTTGCAATTCGGGCGGGTGGATGACGCGGTCTTGGTGGACAACGCGCTCGTGTCCACCAACCTGCACCCGCACCTGACGATCGAGGAATTGCGCACCGTCACGGGTGCGTTAACGAGGGCGTACCCGGCGTGCGCCATCGGGATGCGCAGCGTCCACGGCAGGGATTCCAGGTTGCCCGAGTATTTCAGGGAGTTGGGCTACAGGCTGATCCCGGCGCGCAGCGTGACCTTCGTGCCGACCGCGAGTGCGGCTTTCAAACGCAAGCGCGATGTCCGCCAGGACGCGAAGCTGCTGCGCGAAAGCGCTTATCTGGTGCGATCCGTGCTGCAACCATCGCGGGCGGAACTCGAGCGGATGAGCGAGCTGTACAGGCTCTTGTACATCGAAAAATATTCGCGCCACAACCCGCGATTCACCCCCGCCTTCCTGGAGATGGCCGCCCGCACCGGAATGCTCGAATTCCGCGCGCTGGAACGGGGCGGGCGCATGGATGGCGTGATCGGCTTTTTCGTGCGCGGCGGATACTTGACCGTGCCGATTCTGGGCTACGACACGCGGCTTCCCAAAGAAACCGGGTTGTACCGGATGCTCTCGAGCATGATTTCTACAGAAGCCCACGCGCGCGGCGTGGACTTGCACGCCTCGAGCGGCGTGGCGGCCTTCAAGCGCAGTCGCGGTGGCGAGCCGGAACTCGAGTACACCGCCATCCAGAGCGCGCACTTGCCGATCGGGTCGCGGATCGTCTGGGCGATGCTCGAGCAATTGATCACCCGTATCGCGGTGCCGTTGATCGCGGGGCGCAGCCTATGAATGGAGAGCCATGAAGGTGCTGGTCACGGGCGCGACCGGTTTTCTGGGCGCGCACACGGTCGGGGCGCTGATCGCCGCAGGCCACGAGGTTCTCGCGATGGGGCGCGACCCAGAGCGGCTCTCCGGGATCCAGGCGCGGACCGTCTTGGCCGACTTGCGGGATGGCGCGGCGGTGGCTCGAGCCTGCGCGGGCGTGGACGCCGTAGTGCACACCGCCGCGTTGTCCGCCGCCTGGGGCAAGCGCGATGATTTCGTGGCGCTCAACCTGACTGGAACCCGTCACGTCCTGGACGCCTGCGCGCGGCACGGCGTGCGACGTCTGGTTCACATCTCGAGCCCGGCGGTGATTTTTGATGGGTTCGATCAGATCAATACCCCAGACGATGCGCCCTTCCCGGCGCGGTTTTCTTCGTATTACGCGCTGACCAAGAAGCTCGCCGAGGACGCGGTGCGCGCCAGCCCAGTCGAGGCCATCATTTTGCGCCCGAAGGCGATCTACGGCCCAGGAGACCGATCCTTGCTGCCGCGCCTGGTGGCCGCAGCGCGCGCCGGGCGCTTGCCGCAGATCGGGGACGGTCAGAACGCCATAGAACTGACCTATGTTTCGGATGCGGTGGGCGCGATTCTGCTGGCGCTCGAGCGCGGACAAGCTGGCCGCGTGCCGTACACGGTCACGGGTGGCCAAGCCGTGCGCCTGTGGGATGCGATCCGCACCCTGCTGACGCGGTTGGGCGTCTCGAGCCGACTGCCCGCGCTGCCGCTCTGGGCGGCGCTGCCGCTCGCGTCGGGCATGGAGTTCGCGGCGGGCATCACCGGGCGCGAACCGCACCTGACGCGCTACACGGTCAACCTTCTGGCGCGCACGCAGACCTACGAGATTTTCAGGGCCAGAACTGAACTGGGCTACGCACCTCAGGTTTCCTTTGAAGATGGCCTCGAGCGCACGCTTCAGGCCTGGAGGGGCGCGTGAAACTCTGGTTGCTCAACACGGGTTTCTGCGCGGCTTCCGAGCACCATTTGATGCGCGGTGCGCCGCGCCGAGCGACCACCGCGCACGCCCTCTGCGCGTTGCTGGAACACCCGCGCGGGCTGGTGCTGTTTGACACCGGTTACGCGCCCCGAGTGCTGGACGCTTTCGGGGTCTTTCCGTTCTGGGTTTACCGCGCCCTGACGCCGACCACGGCGCGCCCGGAATGGGGCGCGGCGGCGCAACTCGAGCGCTCGGGGTTCAAGGCTTCGGATGTGCGCTTGGTGATCGTTTCGCACTTGCACGCGGATCACATCGGCGGTCTGAAGGATTTCCCGGATGCCAGGATCGTGCTCAGTCAACGGGCGCTCGAGGTGTCCGGGCTGCGCGGTTTGCGGGCGTTGCGCCACGGCTTCGTGCCGATGCTCGCGCCGGACGACCTGGAAGATCGCGCCCAGGTCATCCGCGAGTTCACCGACGCACCACTCGCACCCTTCGGTGCGACCCACGATCTTTTTGGGGACGGCACGGTGCGCTTGATGCCCTTGCCGGGCCACGCCAGAGGACAGATCGGCGCGTACATCGAACCGTGCCGGACGCTGCTGGCCGCCGATGGCGCGTGGCTATCGGCAGCTTTCCGACAGAACCGCCCGCCGGATGCCGTGCCGCTTCGCGCGTTCTTTGACGATCCTGCGGCGACAATTCAGACGTTGGACAGGTTGCACCGCTTTCACCTCGATCGGCCCGACGTGCGCATCGTGCCGACGCACTGCCCGGAATTCGCGGCGGTGGTTCCGCCGGGAACCGCCGTGACGCTGTGATCTCGCATTCCGCACGCGAGAACACCGTCCTGCACGCGAATTACGGTATGCGTCCCGGACGGTGTTCTCTCGAGCGCGCTCAGGGTTTCACCCCGATTCCAGCCCAGGATTTTTCTTTATTCAAAACCCCGAGAACACTGTCGCACGCGACCCATCGAGCCAGAGGCACGGCGAAAGATTCTTCGTCTCACTTCCTCGGGATGATGGTTCACCTCCTCGGAATGACGGTCGGTTGGGGCTCGAGGCGCGTCGATGGCGCCGAGGTCGGCTCACGGATTCTCAGGCGGGTTCAAATGGGTTGCGCATGAACCCGAATCTCGAGACGCTGCGGCACTACATCGGTGCGAAACGGCGCTGGCGCGATCTGGGCGGCGCGAAGCTCGAGGCATTTCAGAACGCCAGGGCGATCAAGCTGGTGCGCTGGGTCAACGAGCGTTCGGGTTTCTACCGCGCGCACTGGGCGGGGCACGACCTTCACGACTGGCGCGCGTTACCGACGGTGGACAAGCGGCTGATGATGGAACACTTCACGAATTTCAACACGGCTGGCGTGAGCCGAGAGGCGGCGCTCGAGGTCGCCCTGCGCGCGGAACGCGAACGCGATTTTCGCCCCGTGCTGCGCGGCGCATCCGCTCAAGCCCTGACGGTCGGCTTGTCGTCCGGCACGAGCGGACATCGCGGCGTGTTCCTGGTCAGCCCGCTCGAGACGGCGGCCTGGGCGGGTGCGATCCTGGCGAGGGCCCTGCACCGCCCGCCCCTGGAGACCGCGCTGCGCGGTGAACGCATCGCGTTTTTTTTGCGCGCCAACAGCAACCTCTACGAACGCGTCGGGCAGGGGCGCTTGCGTTTTCGGTATTTCGATCTGATGACGCCGATCCCGCAGGCGGTGGCCGAACTCGAGGCGCTCGATCCGAGCGTGCTGGTCGCGCCGCCTTCGATGCTGCTGGCCTTGGCGAATGCCCGCATCCGTCCGCGCCAGGTGATCGCGGTCGCGGAAGTTCTCGAGCCGCAGGACGAGACCGCACTGGAGGCCGCGTTCGGCGTCGCGGTTCACCAGATTTACCAGGCGACCGAAGGGCTGATCGCCGCGTCGTGCCGCGCTGGACGGCTGCATTTGATGGAAGACCTGATGGTCGTGCAACTCGAGCCCGCGATTGGTGATGCGTCCAATTCCAGGTTCTCGCCCGTGCTGACCGACCTCTGGCGGCGCACGCAACCGATCGTGCGCTACCGGCTGAACGACGTGTTGATCGCGGAATCCAGCCCGTGCGCCTGCGGCAACCCGTGGCGCACGATCGCCAGCATCGAGGGTCGCAGCGACGACACGCTCGAATTCCGGGGCGCTGATGGCCCGCGACTGGTTTTCCCGGACACCATCCGCCGCGCCGTGCTGCTGGCGTCGGATCGAATCACGGAATACGCCGCCGAGCAATCCGCGCCAGATGAGTTGCATGTTTTTCTCGAGGTCGCGCCCGGTTCTGAACCCGCAGCGATTCAGGCCGTGCAGGAAAGCCTGAGGCGCGAACTGGCGCGGTACGGCATCCGCGACGCGAAGCTGAGCGTGACGCTCGGCATCGCGCCGCAGGTGGCGAACATCAAACGCCGACGCGTCAAGCGGCTGCGTTAGCATGAGCCGTGCCAGCAATGCCCGTCACCATCGCCGGTCTGGGCGCGTATCTGCCCGAACGCGTCGTGAAGAACGCCGAACTCGAGGCGCGGTTCGGGCTCGCGCCGGGCTGGATTGCGCGGCGCACGGGCGTGCTGGAACGGCGCTACGCCAGCGAGCGCGACACGACCGTCTCGATGGCGGTCGAGGCGGCGCAGCTCGCGCTCGAGCGGGCGGGCGTGAAGCTCGCCGCCGTTGATGCGATCATCGGAGCCTCGAGCGCACCGCAGCAGGCGATCCCCTGCACTGCCGCACTGGTGCAACGCGCGCTGGGCGCACCGGACGGTGCGAGCGCCTGCTGGGATGTCAACACCACCTGCCTGAGCTTCTTGTTTGCGCTGCACAGCGCCGCGCAGAACATCGCGCTCGGGCAGTACAAGAACGTGCTGATCTTCTCATCCGAGATCGCCTCGCCATCCCTCGATCCCGATGATCCACAGAGCGCCACGCTCTTCGGGGATGCCGCCGTGGCCGCCGTGGTGCGCGTTTCGACGGACGCCAGCGCGATTCACGGCGCGCGATTCCAGACCTTCTCGAGCGGTGCGAGCCTGACCGAAATCCGGGGCGGCGGCACGCTGCACCGACCGCCATTCGCGATCGATCGACCCGAACTCCACCTTTTTCGCATGGATGGCCCCGCCATTTTTCGCCACGCCCTGACGCACATGAAAGCCTTCGTGGACAGCTTCATGGACGGCATCGGCTGGCAACCCGAAGACCTGGACGCTTTCGTGCCGCACCAGGCCAGCCGCCACGGGGTCGAGCAGGTTCACAAGCGCCTCGGGTTTCAGGCATCGCAGGTCGTCACGAACCTGGCGACCCGAGGCAACTGCGTTGCGGCCAGCATTCCGTTGGCGCTGTGCGAGGCGGTGAGCTCCGGGCGAATTGCCAGGGGCGACCGCGTGGTGTTGGCCGGAACGGGAGCGGGATTGACCTTCGGCGCGTTGGCGTTGAAGTTCTGAACACTTCTCGAGTCGGACGAGCGGGCCGCGCGATACACGAGAACACCGTTCTGGACAGCACCTTCTTGATCCTGAGCATGCACCTTACGGCCAGGATCGCTACCGGGCTATTCGCGCTTCTTGCTCATGGGATAGCACCTGATGGGCTACTCGCTCTCCAGCACGCATTCATCAATTTGCGTGCTGGACGGTGCTCTGATTGCTCGAGCTTCGATTCAGGTCTGCACGAAACGCTTGATCGCGCCGCACGCGATATACGATTTGCCATCCGGGTTGGCCGTGACCTCATCCACCACGTAGAGCATGCCGTCCTCGCGGATGGAGCGGGGAAAGCGCATGTTCCAGGTGTGATCGTAGCCGTCGGACACGACGCGGGCGCGCAGTTTGCTGCCGTCCTTGACGACCTGCACCAGTACGCCGTCGCTGATCTCATCGGTGGTCGGCAGGTCGGCGGCGGTGGCGGGCGCGGTAGACGCCTTGCCGGTGCTGACGCGCCCCGAGCGGCGCGGCGCGGTGTAGGTGTCCGCCTCGCCGGGGCGCAGCAGGCGCGAGATGTTGCCGATGGCGCGGTAGAAGCTGCCGTCGGACGAATGCTCGAGGCGTTCCACCGCGTAACGCACGCCTTCCGCGCGGATGGCGCGCGGGAATTGCACGTTCAGGTTCTCGTCAAAGCCGGGCGTCACGACCTTGACGCGCAACTTGCCGCCCTCGCGGACGCACACCAGTTCGACGCCAGCGCCAGCGTCGTTGACGATCGGCAGACCGCCCACGTCGTCGCCACCGGTCGAACCGCGCCCGGTCAGGTCGGCGCGGTTGCGGCGCAACCCCTGGAAGGACTGATCGAGCAATTCCTTGCGGGCGTCACCGGACAGCGATTTCTTGCCGATGCGGTTGGCGAAATACTCGAGCTGTTCGATTTCCTCGGCGATCTCGAAGTTCTCGTGCAGGCCTTTGGCGCGCAAGTCCGCGATCAGGTCGCGTAGAATTTTTTCGGCCTCCGCGTGCTTGTTCGCATCGGAGAGTTCCAGCGCGCGTTCCTTGGCGCGGGCCACGCGCAAACGCGCGATCTCGGCGGTGATGCCACTGCTCGCGGCGCTCATCGCGTCCTCGAGGCTGCCCGCCGTGACCGCCACGGTTAAATCGCCTGCGGTCGGTTTAATCGCGTCGTCCTCGATGGCGTCGGCGGTGAACGACAATTTCAGCGCCGTGTGCGCGCCCGCGCTGGCGTACTCGGGCAGGTTCAGGGTCAAGCCCAGAATCTTGTCCTCGCCCTCGTAGACATCCCCGAGCGTCAAGATGATCTGGTTGCCTTTGGTTTCCGTCTTGGCCAGGCTCAGGACTTCACCGATGCTGACGCCCGGTTCCAGCGTCAACGTCGCCATCAAATTCTGCGCGACCACCGATTTCAGGCTCTCGAGTTCGATCTCGAAGACCTGCGTGGCCTCGTCGGTGGACTGAATGTAATAAAAATTGCCCGACGCGGCCCGAGCCATGCCGATCAGCAAGTCCTCGTTGAAGCCGCTGCCGAAACCCAGCGTGGTCGTGACGATGCCCTCTTCCATCTTTTCTTTGGCGGTGTTGGTCAGGATTTTGGGATTGGTGATGCCCTCGTTGGCCTCGCCGTCCGTCAAGAGCAGCACGCGGTTGAGTTTCTGCGCGTCGTGGTGCGCCTTGACGTGCTTGCAACCCTCGATCCAGCCGCCCGAAAGATTCGTCGCGCCGCCCGCGCGCACGCCGCGAATCTTGTCCTTGAGGGCTTTCTTGTCCGTCGGGTGCTGCGGCGGAATCAGCGTGGAGATCGTGTCGTCGAAGGTCACGACGCTGAAGGTATCGTCGGGTTCCAGCACGTCCACCACGGCCTGCGCCGCCAGGAGCGCGTTCCGCAAGGCCGAGCCCGCCATCGAACCCGAACGATCGATCACCAGTGACAGGTTCAGGCGGCGGCGCGGCTTCTGCGCGACCTCCGCGCGAAAGCGCACCAGCAAATCCACGGTGGTCGCGTTCCTGGTCGGAAGGATGGCCTGCGAGAAGGCGAACTCTGTCTTGATCACGAAAACCCCCTGATGCGAAGCGGCGAGAGTTGAACCCGAGAAATGCGTGCTCGAGAAGCTGGTTGAATTTTCAGCCTATCAAGGCGCGGGCGTTTGAACGCGCGAAATTTGGCACGGCAGCCCCAGGCTCGAGCTGCGTTGGCTTGCTCGAGCCTGAACACCGTCCAGTACGAAGATATTGGTCCCTCGAAAACGCCGTCCCGGACGGTGTTCAGGTATCGTAGGTTCCGTCCCAGGGTTCAAAAAACGCCAGGTCGTTCGGGAGCAAATGGATCGATTCGTAATCTTCTTCGGGTTCGGACGCATCGACCAGACCGAAGGTTTGACCGTCCACCTCGACCTGAAACAACTTGATGTTCACGTCTTCAAACCTGATTGAGCCGAGACTGGTAAGCATTTCCTCGAGTCTCGTTTCGGCGCGCTCGATCGCGTCACGTTCGCCCTTGGCGGTCGTTCCCGCAAACCAGGCGTGCGTACCCAGGTGCGTTCCATCCGCGTCGAAGGTGTGCAGCACGGCGTACCACCGTTTGTGCCACTTCCAGTCCTTCAATCCCGGCGTCTGCGGCAAGGTGGCCGTGACGAATCCCATGAATTGATTCCCGTCACCGTACGTGCCGACCTGGTCGGTGTGATAGTCCTCTTCTCGGGTAATCAGAATGCATTCAGGAACCATAATTTCCTCCAGGTCGGGACGAGCAGACCGTCCAGGACGCAAATATTGATTTCTCGAGAACATCGTGTGGGACGGTGTTTTTATGGGTCAGCCAAAAACGATCAGCGTGTCGTACTCGATGCTGGTGCGAGCAGCCTCGAAAAGCGCAATCCAGACGGTGTATTCGCGGTACAAACCCGTATCGGATTCGCCCAGGCGGTTGATTCTTTGCGCCTCACCGTCGGAGAGTGCTCTGTTCTCGAGCGCGATGTTCAAAGCGGGTGCGGTCTGAATTAACTCGCGCAAAAGATGTTGGCTCGAGCCGATCATCCCACCGGGAACGGTGTCGTCTTAGATCACGTCCTCGAAATCTTGCGGGACGTAGTACCCTTCCGCATCCGAATGGTTCAGCAGGTGACTCTCGAACATGAACATTTCTTCGTCCAGCACTTCGTCTTCTGTTGGATTTCGACCGGCTTCGAGCGGTTCTGCTCTCCAGCCCGAATCTCGTTTCGAGCGCGCGTACACCCGACGCAGGTACTGCAGGAACGAGTACGGAAAGCTGACGTGATCCGCACGCGTGGATATCGGTTCGGGAGGACGGGCTTCACGGTGCGCTCGAAGCCCGTTTTGCTCGAGGATCGCGTTCAATTGCCCAAGGTTTTCCTTGAACCAGGTGGCGCCCTCGGCGTCATTCTGCTCGAGATCGGCGAGGTAACCGATGTTGATGGAAAGGCCCATGTCTCGAGGTTACGCTTGCGCGCTCAGGCTTCCGCGACGGGTGGGGACGCGTTCGGGTGCTCGAAGTCATCCTGGAGCGCACCTCTATTCATGACTTTTTGAGGCTCGGGGCATAACACGCGAGGATGTTGCCGGAGCCTTCCCAGGTTTGCGAGCGAATCAGTTTGAGCGACACGGGCGGGCGACCGACGAACAGCGGCGTCCCTTCACCCGCGATCGACGGAAAAATCGTCAGGTGCAGTTCATCTACCAGGCCGTGAACGAGCAGGTCGTTCCAGAGCATGCGACCCATGAAGATCAGGATGTCTTTGCCGGGTTGCTGCTTGAGCGCGGCGATTTCCTTGCGCGCATCCGCCAATCTGATGATCCGGGTGTTGTCCCAGGGTGCCAACTCATCGCTGGTGATCTTGTCTGAAACGACGATTTTCTCGATACGGGTCTGAAGCTCTGCAATCTCACGTCTGATCGGGGTGGCGTTGGGGTTATTCGGCACGCTCAGCCAGTAATCCTTGTTTCCCAGAAATGAAGTGCGTCCGCTCAGCAACAACGTATCGGCTG
>CAXTKV010000037.1:0-31979 GCA_964244895.1 uncultured Deinococcales bacterium | reverse complement strand
GTGTTCCAGTTGCTCATACTGACCTTCCAAGCTGCGCCTCAGGCGGCGCGGGTGATGCTGTGCCGCGCGGCGATCACGCTGACACCGATGTCCCCGAGGTTTCGCGCGATCTCGCGATCTGACGGAACGCGGGCGGCCTGAAGGGCGTGCAGGCGCAGCGTGTAATCGCCCAGGTTGGCGTGCGGCCAGACGCTGACCCGGAACGCGTTCCCGATGGCGCTCTGAAGGCGCTCGGTGTCGGCGTTACCAGTGACTTCGAGCAGAAGATCGTTGTTCATGATGAACCTCCTCAGGGAACGGTCTTCCCCGCGCGGAGTTCCAAGACTCCGCCGTGAATCGCTTGAAAGCTGGCTGTAGCGGTTTCCCGTCGAAACTGGGATGACCGAGCTGAGGTCAGTCTAGACCCGGTCTGTCATGGGAACAAACGGCGATTGGGACTTCTTTGGGGTCATGTATGCACCGCTTCGATGGAACCTGAAAGGGGCGCGTAGACTCGTTTCATGAAGCTCGAGCGCGATCTCAACTTGACCCAACTGCGGTTTTTGTTGGAGGTGATCGAGCGCGGCAGTTACAGCGAGGCGGCGCTCGAGCTGGGCGTGTCGCAATCGACCATCAGCCACGCCGTCCAGGAACTCGAGGCGGCGCTCGGGGCGCGCTTGCTCGAGCGCGGTCGGCACGGGGCCAAACCCACGGTGCTCGGTGAGCGGGTCGCGTTGCACGCCCGGTCGGTGCTGTCTTCCCTGGAAGCCATGCGAGAAGAAGTCGCGTTGGATCGCGCGACGCTGTCCGGCACGTTGCGGATCGCCAGCGTGCGGAGCTTCGCGACGCTGACCTTGCCGCCGATCCTGCTGGGCTTTCGGGCGGCGCATCCTGGGGTCAATTTTGAAATGGTCGACGTGGAATCCGATCCGGGCGGCATCGAGGGCGGGTTGCTCGAGGGCCGCGCGGACATCGGGATTCTGGCGCAACCCGAAGTGGACGGCCTGATGAGCTTCGAGTTGCTGCGCGACGATTACCTGCTGGTCTGGCCGGACGATGGCCGGGATTCGCCGCCCGGCTGGGCCGACCTGGACAACGCCAACGTCATGATCTGCGAGGGCGAGTGCGCTCGCTTGCTCAGGCGCTACTACGAGGGCAGCGGGCGCGCCTTCAAACCCACCATCAACACGCGCGATGACAGCGTGATCCTGTCCTTGGTCGCGCACGGCATGGGCGTGGCCTTGATGCCCGCCATCAGCACGCACCCGCTCCCGGCGGGTGTGAAAGCCTACCCGCTCCCCGATCCCCTGGAGCGCGTGATCGTGGCGTCCGTCACGCCTTCGCGCTACGCGTCGCCGCTGGTCAAGGCGTTCATCGCGGCTCTGCGCGGTACGGATTACAGCGCTCTGGATTTGATCGCTCGAGCCCCAAAGCCGGAATTGCGCGTCGTCAAAACGCGTCCCGAACGCACCGAGGCCCGAGACAGAAACTGAGAACACCGTTCAGCACAATGATTTTCGTGCCCCAGAAAAGACCGTGCAGCACGGTCTTTTCTGATCTGTCTCAGCGCATCCTCAGTTTGCGTTCAGCCCGCTGTCAAGTCGAGCGGCGATGATCCATCGAGGGCGGGTGCCTTTGCGTCTGCCAACGGAGGGGTCACATGGCTCAGATCGATTTTCAATTGTTCGCCCCGCACATCGAACGCGCGGAGCTGGTCGGCTCGTGGCTCAAAGAACCCGTCGAGATGACCAGGGATGACACGGGCACGTGGCGCACCTCGAGCGAGCTGCCGGACGGACGGCACTGCTACAAGTTCAGGTTGCCGTCCCTGTCACCGTTCAATCAGGGCAAGACGGTCGAGATCACCGACCCGTTCGCGCGATTGATCGACGAACAAAACCACGACGCAGGCGTGATCGTGATTCAGGGCGGTCACGACGCGACCACCGCTTTTGACTGGCATCACGACGACAAGCCCCTGCCGCAGGACGACGAACTGGTGCTGTACGAATTGCACGTCGGAGAGTTCGGCTACAAGGGGGACAAGCAAGGTTCCTTCAGCACCGTGATCGAGCGCCTGGATTACCTGCGCGACCTGGGCGTCAACGCCCTCGAGTTGATGCCCGTGTCGGCCTTCCCGATGGATCAATCCTGGGGTTACAACGTCCGCCACGCCTGCGCCGTGGAAAACTCTTACGGCACGCCGCAGGATCTGAAGCGCCTGATTGATGAATGCCACGCGCGCGGAATGCGCGTGATCCTGGACATCGTTTTCAACCACACGGAGTCCGAATCGCCGTTGACCCAGGTGGATTTCTACTACTGGTTCCGCGATTCCAGGCCAGACGAACAATCCTTCGGCCCGAAATTCGATTACGAACGCGTGGACGACACCCAAGAAATTGATGGCCAGAAGGTCATGCCCGCCCGCAAGCACGGTCTCGAGGTCGCGGCTTACTGGGTGCAGGAGTACCACATCGACGGTTACCGACTGGACGCGACCGCCGTGTTGAACAACTTCGATTTCGTGCGCGCGGTGCGCTCGCAATCCGAGGCGCTCTCGGGCGGCAAACCCTTTTACGTCGTGGCCGAACAGATCCCGGAAGATCCGAGCATCGCCGGGCCGGACGCGCCCGCCGACGGCGCGTGGCACCAGCGCTTCGAGAATGCCGTGATCAACGTCCTGACCAGCGATGGCGATCACGGTGGCGAATTGCTCGAGGCGCTGCAGCCCCTGAATCACGGTTACGTCAGCCCGGCTCGGGTCGTCAATTACGTCGAATCGCACGACGAATTCACCATGATGCAGAAGCTCGCGGAGGCGCACATCATGGGCGACGAGGCCTTCCGCAAGGCCAAACTGGCGGCCACCTTGTTGTTCACCGCCGTCGGCAACCCGATGCTCTACCAGGGTCAGGAGTTCGGCGGTTACCGCGTGCGCGATCTCGAGATCAGGCCGTTGCAGTGGGAGCTGCTGGACGCGGATTTCGGATTGCACCTCAAAGAGCATTACGCCTGGCTGGCGCAGACCCGGCACGCATCGCCAGCCCTCAAGGGCGAGCAGTTCGAGGTGGTTCATAACAGCGACAAACTGATTGCGTACCGTCGCGGTTTCGGCGAGGCCGAAGTGATCGTGGTCGCCAACCTTGTGGATCAGGAGCGCAGCCTGAGCATCAACTTTCCGGATGCCGCCTGGAAGGAACTGGGTTTCAATTACGAGATCGATTCCGGCAACGGGCAACTGACCGATACTTTCCCCGCATCCGGTGCGAAGATCTATGTTCGCCGTTGAACCCACCGCGTTCGTGCCGGGGCGCGACCTGCGCGTTTCCGGCTCGGGCACGCGGCGCGGCGGTTGGGTTCGGCTGCCCGTCGCGCTGGTGGTCACGGTCGCGCTCGCGGCGGATGCGGTTCTGTACTGCCTGCTGCTCGAAATTTCGACTTTTACATTTCGGCAAATCGCGCTCCACGGCGCGTACCGCAGCTTGCTCTGGTTGGACGCGAGCCTTTTCGTGGGGATCGCGAGGCTGATCTGGTGCGTCGAGCGCCGATCGATCGCACAAGAACCCCGAGAGCGCCCGATCCGTGCGGCCTGCTCGCGGCTCGAGGGCGCGTCGCTGAATCGGCGCAATCCGGCGAACACCGTCCTGCACGGCGATCCAGTGCCGCGTTCCGGACGCTACATTTCTTCGCTGGTGGCGGTGAAACAGTGAATTCATCCGAAGGTCGGGCGAAGGTGCGTCAGCTCGATCCGGGAGCGCTGCTGCGGGTGCTGTTGACGGTGGCCTTCATCGTCATGGGCGTGCTGTTGCTCGCGCAATTCGCGGGTGCGGTGGCTGCGCCGCTCGTGTTCGTGCTGCTGGCGGTGGTGCTGGCGCTCGGGCTGAACCCGTTCGTGGCCAGGCTCGAGATGCGTTTTCACGTGCCCAGACCCGCAGGCGCGGGGCTGGTGATCGGCGGGCTGGTGGTCTTTGGGCTGCTGTTCGCCGCGCTGGTCGTGCCGTTGATCGTCACGCAGGGCGTGCGTTTCGGGCAGGCGCTGCCCGGAATGCTGAGCGCCCTGCAATCGAACGTGCTCGAAGCCGCCCGCAAGTATCCCGCCATCGCGCCCCTGCTCGAGGGCCGGTCCTTCACCGATCCGAGCAAGATCATCGGGTCTGAAATGTTCCAGTCGGGCGGCGTCAGCGCCGTGACCAACCTGGCTTCAGCCGTGGCGGGTCTGGCCAACGCGCTCGTTTCTGGGGTGCTGCTGTTGATGCTGATGCTGTTCTTGCTGATGAACCCGGAACCGATCATCAAGGGCATTCTGGGCGGCGTTCCTCCGACCAATCGCCCGGTGGTCGAACGCACCCTGATCCGCGTCGGATCGCAGCTCGGATCGTGGTTGATCGGCGCGGTCAGCGTGTCGGTGTGCGTCGGGCTGATCGTCGGGGTGGGCTTGCGGATCGTGGGTTTTCAGGACGCGCTCCTGTTCGGCGTGATCGCCGCGGTGACCAATATGATTCCTTACGTCGGTCCGCTGATCGGCATGATTCCGCCCGTGCTGATGGCCGTCTCCGGCGGGCAATGGAGCATGGCCTTCTGGGCGATCGTGGTCGCGGTAGTGGCGCAGCAGCTGGACGCCTACGTGCTTTCGCCGGTGATTTACGGTCGCACGGTCAAGTTGCACCCGGCCTCGAATATCGTGGCGGTGCTGATCTTCGGGTCGTTGATGGGTCTGGTCGGCGTGTTTCTGGCCGTGCCGTTCGTGATCATCATCAAGGCGCTCTACGAGGAGGTCTACCTGTTCGTGATGGAACGCCCCGCCGCCACCGACGAGAGCGTCGCGCAGGTCGTGGCGGCTGGCGTCAGCGAGTACGAACCCGTGGTCGAACCGACTCCCGCGCTGCCCACGAAAACCACTCCCGGCTAAAGAACACCGTCCCAGACGATCTTTCTTGAGGATCAGAATTCGTTGTGCTGGACGGTGTTTTCTCGAGACCACAACCTGAAATTCACCGATCGAATCGCCGAATGCTCGAGCCGGACGGTGCGTTCACTTGAGCCCCACGACGATTCCGGCGGAAGTAACTTTTTGCTGCCAGCGTTGAAATTCGGCCTGCTCGTCGGCGGTGGTGGGCGCTCGATTGAACAATTCGGTGTTGTTGTACACCGATTGCGGCGTGGCGTCCGGCGTGTAATTCGGCGCGCGTTGCGAGTCCCTGGAGGCCACCGAATAAAAGTTATCCCGCACGATATTGTTGGCCCAGTACGGGCTGCCGTAGTAATTCCAGAATCCGATTCCGGTTCGCCACGAACTGCCCAGCAGCGTGCCGTCCGGGGCGCGCGCCGCCGAGACCACGCGGTTGTTCCAGAAGCGCTGGTCGTGCCCGGCGCTGATACCGATGCCGTTGTTCTCGAAACTGACGACCTGGTTGTCGTAGGCGTCGGTGTACCCGACATCCGGGCTCTTGTTGGGTGAATCGCCCAGGTTGATGCCGCAACCGCTGAAATCGATGGCTCCGGCTGGGTCGGCGGCGTAGTTGCCCTGGACGTAATTGTCGTGAATCAGGATCGGTGCCGCCGCCGTACCGCCGGACTCGTAGGTGCTGATCACGTCCTCGGTCTGGCTCTGATACGGCTGGTTGATGATCTCGTTCCAGGCGATTTCCACGCTGGCCCTGAGGATCGTGTTCAGACCGATGGCCTGACCGTTGGCTTTGTGCTCGAGCAAAAAGCCACCCTTGCCGTCGCTCATGCGTCCGTCCATGTTGCGGAAGCGGTTGTAGCGCACGCTGATGACCTGCCCGGAGCGGGTCACGTCCGCGCCGAAGTTCAGCAGGCGAACCCCGGTGGCGTAACCGGTGACCTGATTGTTTTCGATGCGAACCGATTTGAACAAGCCAATGTTGACGAATTCGCCTTTGGTGGCCCTCGCCACGCTGGGGTATATCGCCTCGGCTTTGACGTTATGGATGGTGACTTGCGCGTCCGACTGGAACGACCTGATTCCAGAACCGAGGCTTCGGATGTTGCTGTTGTTGATGGTGACGGCTTCGTTGGTGCGAATATCCACGGCGGGCACGTTGGCGTCCAGGCTTTGCCAGTTGCCGCTGTAGGTTCCGCCTTTGGTGATTACGATTGGGCTCGAGTACGCGATGGGTGGTGGTGGCGCCGGAGGTGCGGGCGGTGGAGGTGGCGTTGGAGGAGTCGCCGGGGGTGGGCTGGGCGGCGTGGCTGGTGGAGAGGGCGGTGCTGGCGGCGCCGGGGGTGAACTGGGGGGTGCAGTCGGTGGGGAGGGCGGTGAAACTGGTGGCGTGGGTGGGGGAGAAGATGGCGGGGTCGGAGATACCGGTGGCGGCGCAGCTGGCGAGGAAGAGACGGTGTTGCAGGCGCACATCCCCAGGCCGAGCGCGAGGGCCGCAACGAGGGGCAGGATTTTTTGCGCGAACACTCCAGTCATGGTCATCACCGTAAACGATTCGCTTGCTGCGGTCGTGAAGTTTCGCACTGTGCTGTACGGCTTCGAATTCTGGGCGCACGATTCGGGCGAGGCGGGAATACCGCTCTGGGCGGTCTGGCTCGAGAAAGCGTTTTGGTGAGATCGATTCGGGCCCAAGAACAAAAACTCCGCTCAATCGAGCGGAGTTCAGTCACATCTGGATTCGATTCAGGGTTTGATGAAGGCGTTCAGCAAGGTCTGCATGATCGCCTGCGCGTTCTTGCCATCCGGGCCCGCCACGACTCCGGCGACGTTGCGCAGCGCGTTCGGGGATCGCCCCACGATCAATCCGAGCGCTAACGCCACGCCCAACGATTCGAGCGGGTAGCGGGCGGGCAACGAGAGCGGCTGCTGGATGGCGTCCAGGGGCTTCTGGATGGCCGCATCAATCTCTGCACCCAGGCTGCGCAACCGCGCTTTGGCGGCCTCTGTACGAGCATCGGCGGAATGTTTCATGCGCGTCGCGTCACGTTCCACAGCACACCTCCGGCCACGATCATGCAAGCCACGCCGATCAGTGCGGCGGCAGCGGCGGGTGCGATGGCGCTGGCGAGCGCCGTGAAACCTGCCCAGGCCAACCAACCCGCGCCAATCACCAACAGCAGACCCGCGCCGAGCGCCAGCCCGACGCTCGCGGCCAGACCCGCCACGCGTTGCTGAAGGCGCGAGCTTTCCGCCTCGAGCAACTCGACGACGCCGATCACCAGTTCAGCCAGAGTCGATCCCATGATTTACCGCATCAACCGTGCGACGATCAGGCCGACGCCGAACGCGCCGAGCAGGGTCACCAGGGGTTGCTCCTGGACGCGCTTCTCGAGGCTATCTTTAACGTCCCCAGCTTTTTCGGTGATGGTCTCCTTGACCGTTTCGACCGTACCTCCGGCATCGCGCCCCAGGCCTTTCAGAAGCTGGGCGACATCGGCGCGCAGGGCGTCCAGATCGGCTTTGATCGAATCGTAGTCTTTTTCGGCGTTCTCGGTGATCTTGCGCCCGGCGTCCTTGAAGTCTTCCTGGACGTTCTTGGTGGCATCCTTGAGGTGTTCGCCAGCGCTCTTGACGCCTTCGGCTGCGCTCTGCGCGGCGTTGCGGCTCGCTTCGCGGATGTCCTTACCGGCGTCCTTGATGTCCTTGACTGCGTCTGTCATGTCAGCCTCCTGCACTGGTTTTATGTCCGGCAACTGATGCGCAACTGAGCGCGCGTTGTGGTGCGACTGAGCCTTTCGGGGAATTCCAAAAAGACCGTCCTGGACGGCTTCGTTTGATCTCGAGAAAGCGCGTCCGGGACGCTGCTCGCCGACGGAATCCTCTCAGTTGGCGCTCGGGTTGCCCGCCGCGTTGAGCTTTTCGCGCACGGCGTCGTCGCTGGCGGGTTGCACGCTCGGGCCTTCGGATACGGCCTGACCGTGCGTGAGCGCCTCTCGCACCAGCACCTGCATGCGGCGCAGCGATTCTCGGGCGAACCGGCGTTGCAGGGCGCGCCCAAAAATCAAGAAGCCGATTTTGTAGATCGGATTGCTGATCGTGCCCGCCCTGGAAAACGAGTGAATCTGAAAAGAGACTGCGCCCGAAGTCAGGTTCTTGTGAACGGTGAACTCGATCTGGCCGCGCTCGAAGTGGCCTTCGAGGGTGGCGTAGTTGTAGCCCCAGACGCGTTCCTGGCCTTGAGGCGTGTCCTGCAGCTCGTCTTTGACGCCGCCGATGCGCACGCCGAAATAGAACGTGAAGACCAAAAACCGTGCTCGCAGCAGCATGACTCGCGTCTCGAGCGGCTGGTCAGGCAAGAAAATCCCGGTGATCAGATCCGGCGGTGGGAAGCGGTACTCGCGCACGATCTGTTGCGCGGCGCGGAAGCTGCCGCCGGGGATGGGTTCGCCGGGTGCTTCCGGTGGCAATTCGGCCTGGTGTTGGTCTATGTTCCAGCCCGCCTTGGCGGTGTAATCGCTGGTGCGTTCCAGATCCAGGTTGTACTTGGCGGCCTCGAGCGCTTCGAGCCGGGAGCGGTATCGCACCAGGGGATCAGTCACTCGAGCCATGTGCTTCGTCCTCCGCTGGTGTGGTTTCCGTGGTGCTGACCTCGACTCGCCCGATCACTCGACCACCGGCTGCCTCGACGACGCGTTCGCAGAAGGTCGTCCAGGCGCTTTCCTGGACGGCCTGACCGACCCTCAAGGTGCCGTAAGCGGCCTGCACCAGCGCGTCCCTGGCTCGGGCCGTGGATCTGATCTGGAATTCCAGCGCGCCGGGTCTGGTCGGGTCTGCGGTGATCTGAAAGTGGATCGTTCCGGCTTCGGGGTGGCCTTCCAGGGTCACGAAACTGAAGCTCGTCGGGGTGCTTTCAATCACGCGCACGGAGCCGTTCCAGGGCCCCAGGATCGTGATGGCGTACTCGTCGCCGACGCGCATGGCCCACGGATGACCGGACGATTTCTCGAAGGCCGCCAGCGTCTGCGGGCTGAAATCGGCCAGGTTCGCTTTGATGCTTTTCATCAGCATTTCCGGCGTCAGGTCGCTGGTGAATTGAACCGTGTAGGTGCGCTCAAAGATTGGCCCGGAACCATCTTTTAGACTTTGCATGGCACCGGAGTCGTCTTCGGGGTCGGGTTTTTGACCGCCCGAATCTTGACCGCCCGAATCCGCGCCGCCGGAACTCTTGAAGTGTTCGATCAGTCCCGTCAGACCGCTGACCGCGCGCGCCAGCAGGGACGGTTCGTTCTGGGTCTGGTTCGCGTCTTTTTCATGCATTTCGGGATCAGTATCGCTTTGGAAACTGAGGTGTCGCTGACGGTTTGGCGGCGCGCTAAAAAAGCTGTCCTGGACGGTGGTGCACCTTCATCGAAGGGCTGGATTTTTCACCAGTATTACGCTATAATCGTAATACGCCGACGGTTTATTCCTGGAGAATAAACTCGAGCCTCGGCTGCACGATCCGTACCGTGAAAGGAAACAACGTGAACCACGCATTGGAACAGGAAATTCACGCCTGGTTGCGCGCGACACGGCGTCACTACGATGACCTCGAGGTCGCCTTCGTCGCACAACGGCGCGCCGCCCGCAGGCTGGCGCAGGCCAAGGAAGCCCTTCAGGACACCGTCGCCGCGCTCTACCGCGACGGCGCGATCCAGGGCAAGAACAAAGAAGAGCGCGACGCCTTAGAGCGCGCCCTGAGCGCCCAGCGCCGCCTCGAGATCACCGAGTCCGAGGACGCGCTCGACAACGCCACCATCGCGCTCGAACACGCGCGCTCGAGCATCGGACGCGACCGTCAGGAGCGCCACGCCCTGCAAATGCGGGTCGTGCTGAGCGCCCGCCCCGACCCGGAGCGCCCGGAGCTCAGACTCGAGCCTCAACCTTCCGCCCAGATCACGCCGCTCGAGTTGCTGCCGCTGTTCGACCTCGAGCGCACGGGCTGAAGCCATGAAAAGAACACCGTCCAGGACGGTGTTCTTTAATTGTGTCCACGACGGTGTCGGGTTAAGCGCCCCCCTGCACCGGAGGACTCGGGCTGTCATCTGTGGATGCCAGCGGCCCCGGTGCGCCCGGCACGCCGATCCTCGGCAGCACCCAACGATCCAGACCCCAGTACCCGGCGGTGCGCCACGCCAGCACCAGCAGCAAACCCAGCACGAACAGCACCGGATTCGAGGACACCGTCCCCGCCAGCAGGTAATTGGCGTTCATCAGACCACCGAAGAACGCCGCGATGCCCGTGAACAACCCCAGGATCAGCGCCACACCGACGAGAATCTCGCCGAACGTCACCAGGTAACTCAAGAGCGCCGCGTTCGGCAGCGCGACATGCTGAATGAACCAGGCGTAGAAACCCTGCACGTCAGGATGATCGCCGGATGTTTTTTTCAGCGCGCCGCCCAGAAAGCCCGTCACGGCGGCCCCCGCTTTTTCCCCGACCCAGACGCCAGCCGGGTTGGTCAGCTTGCCCCAACCTGCGATCAGCCACTCGTAGCCGACGTACAGTCGAATCAACAACCACAACGGTGCAAGGCGCGTATCGGCGAACAAAAAGCGCGTGATGTTCGGCTCTGGAATCTCGAGGTACGAGCCTCGGAGCGTGTTCCCTGAGACGTTGGTGATCATGGTGTTCCTTCCTTTGGCCAAACCCTCGACGCGCCCTCGTGTTGCGAAGGCGCTGCGCCCACGGTCTGGTGTGTACACCCCATCGTGGCGCTTCGAAATGGTGCGGGCGCTGAGGCTCGGTTGAACCTGGACTGATCGGGCTGTCGGAACATCGCGCGAGAAGATCTCCGGTGGCTTCGCGTTCGACCACACCGACGGCGCGCTTCGTCTCGAGAATCAGCGCGAGAGCCAAACAAAAGAACACCGTCCAGGACGGTGTTCTTTAATTGTGTACTGAACGATGTTTGTGCTTACTGCTTGAGTTTCTCGTCGTGCTTGACAGCGTTGTCCTGGTGCACGTCCGCCTTGACGCGATCCACCGCGCCCTTGACCTTCTCTACGGCCCGCTCGACGGGGTTGTTGGTGACTTCCGCCTTGGCGTCGTGACCTTCGGCGCGGGCGCGATCTGCGACCTCGTTGACTTGCTCTTTGACCTTGCCGACCGCGTTGCCGATTTTCTCACCGAGGGTCTGGTTCTTGTCCTGGTTCATGACGATCTCCTTTTCTCGTGCCTGAGATTTCGGGCTCGAGCGTGCAGCCGTTGCGATAGGGGTCGAGTTTTCCGTGAAACCTGAACTCTCTGTAAACCCTTGATTTACTCGCCGTACAGGTGCGCGTTGACGCGGTACTCGAGCCTCGCGAGCGCCAGGCAATCGCACCATTCCAGAACCGATTTCGCGCCCGACTCGACCGCCTCGACGGGAGAGCGGAAGCTCGTACCCTCTAAAAACTTGCGGCTAGCGGCCCGCAAGTAGCCTTCAGAGCGCGCCAGCCGACGCGCGTAACGCGGTGAGAGTGAGCGCTCGCCCATCGGTTGGCCCTGAGGGGCGTGGACGCGGCTGGGTTCACTGAGGCTGGGTTCTCTGAAAACGGGTTCACTGAAACTGGATTCGCTGAAAGCGGAGATCATGCCTGCGTCCTCCAGTTCATCATCACGTCCTCGAAGCTCTTGGAGAGATGAACCGTTTGACCCTCGACGGATTCGACCCACTCGAGCGGAATCAGGTGATGCTGACCATCCGGCGCGTCTTTTTTGGTGAGTTTAATCATGCCGTTCTCGACGTGATCGACCGTGCCAACGTGCTGACCGCGCACGCCATTCATCTCGCCGGTGCCGTTGGTGTGAACCATCATGTGCTCGCGAATTTCGTTGACGTTGACCATGACAACCTCCTGAATAAACAGCGCGCGATCGCGATTCCTGATCGCTTCAAACGACGGTTCGGTTAAACAGCCCGACGGCCCGTAATGAATTGCACGATAAACACGACCGCTGCGACCACCAGCAAAAGGTGGATTAACCCACCGCCGACGTGCGCGATCAAACCGATCAACCAGAACGCGATGAGCAAACTAATCAATGTCCAGAGCAAGAGATTCACCCCCTATTCGTTTGTGAAGCCCAAGATGCCTCTTGGGCGGCGTGGCTTGACTTGCGTGACGGAAGTCTCCATCCATGCGTTGAGTCATCCCTGACCCAAACCTGAGTCCCGGCTGAAGTTCGCGTGAAGGCCAGACGGGTAACGAATCATTTGGTGCATCAAAAATGTTGCGGAAACCGCACGGAATCGGTTTCCTGCAACACGAGAAATCTGGATGGCGATGCTCTCGAGAGCACCGTCTGACACGCAGAATGTTCAGTCCTGAAAAAGTGCGTTCAGCACGGCGCCATCAGCGAATCCCGGAATCGAACACCAGCTCGAGTTCGGTGAATTCGCCCTGCACGACCTGAACCTGATCGTTCGGCCATTCCAGCGCGACCTGCATCCGCCCAGCGAGCACGACCTGCATCCGCCTTCCGGAAACCGCGACGATCGAATACAAACCCGGCACGAGCGGAACACGAAATTCCCCTCGGGCGTCCGTCGCGAAACGCGCCACCTCGAGCCCTTCCGAGGATTTGACGGCGACCGTCGCCCGATACGGTCTGTCGGCGCACTTCTGATCACCAGCACGCACCGCCGGGCAGGTCGGGCCGATGATGGCCCGTCCTTCGATGCCGCTCGCAGGGTTCACCGTCGCGCCCGCGTCCCGAAGAACCGCACAGAACCCAACAATCAGTAAAAGTAGCCTCGTTGAAGTTTTCATATCACCTCGAGTCGGGATCTGATTCGTGC
The DNA here is from genome assembly GCA_964244895.1 of uncultured Deinococcales bacterium. GTDB lineage: Bacteria > Deinococcota > Deinococci > Deinococcales > JAAFIG01 > CAXTKV01. The sequence goes on along the minus strand of CAXTKV010000037.1, from coordinate 19,271 downwards.
CCACCGGATCGTGGTCGAAGCTGATCTTTGAAGTTCCCGAGAATGCACCAGAATGTCGGCTCGAGCCACCAAAGCGCCCTATTTTGTCCGCACACGATGTTGGCTCGCTCACCGACTCGCGCCCATCCGGATTCCAGAATGATCGCTGTTCTCGATCGATACAACTTGACCTGGTTCAAGTTTCTGGACTAGATTCGGGGCAATCATTATTCAGCATCGATCTGGGATTTTGTTGCGGCATTCAATTCAGTTTGAATTCTCGTCCGGAACGTTTCGTTCCGGCTATCCGGATACCACCCATTTTTCCCCGTCAAAGCCTGAACTCGAGGAGGTGATATTTAAAGGTATCGCGCCGCGACATTCGAGCTTCCACTCCATATTCACTCAGGGCGGTGACCAATGAAATTACAGTATTTGGCTGTTCTCGCACTCGCGTTAGCCGCATGCAACTCCACCAGCAACGTCACAAAAACGGATCAAAATCTCGATATTTCGAGCCAGGCCATCGATGGAACCACCAGACAGATCTTCAGCGGAGGATCGGCCAGCCTGGGTTCGTCCACCGTCGGTAGCGACGCCATCCAGTGGCCAGAATTCCCGACGGGCTTCGGGGACGAGGGCAGTTTCGTCAACGGGGGCGGGCTGGTCAGCCAGGGCATCTCGCGTCAGGGCGTTCACCAGGGCCGCCAGATCGTCAACCGCAGCCGCTCACAGCGCGGCGTTTACGCGGGCGCGGACGTGGGTTCCAGCGCTTCGGGTTCCGGCATGGCGGCGCTCGGCGCACCGGCCCAGAAACTCCTGAGCTTCGATGGCGTCAACTTCCGCAACCAGCGCCTCGCAAACGGCGGCAACCAGTTCAGTCTCGAGCCACCCGATCAGGCCTTGTGCGTCGGCAACGGCTTCGAGCTCGAGTCGGTCAACGACGTGCTGCGCATCTATGACGCGCAGGGCAACCCCGTTTCCAACGTGATCGACCTCAACACGTTCTATAACTACCCGGCGGCCATCAACCGCGCCACTGGCGCTCGCGGGCCGTTCATCACCGACCCGATCTGCCACTACGATTCGGACACCAAACGCTGGTTCCACGTCGTGCTGACGCTCGATGTCGTGCCCACCAGCGGCGCTTTCACCGGGAAGAACCACCTCGACATCGCGGTCAGCGATACCTCGAATCCGATGGGCAGCTGGCGCATCTACCGCTTGCCGGTTCAGAACGATGGAACCGATGGCACGATCAATCACGGCTGCAGCCTCGAGGAAGATTCCAGCGGTGCCCCGTCCGGCAACGGCCCGTGCCTCGGCGATTACCCGCACATCGGGATGGACAAGAACGGCGTTTACCTGACCACCAACGAATACTCGTTCTTCGGGCCGGAATACAAGAGCGCCAACATCTACGCCATCTCCAAGAAGGCGCTGACTTCCGGGGCGTCCTCGATCGGCGTCGTCGAATTCCAGACCGTCGGCGCGGTCAATGGCAAGCCCGGCTTCACAGTCTGGCCCGCGATCTCGCCGCGAACCAAGAGCGACGACGATTTCGGCGGTACCGAATTCTTGCTCAGCTCCAACGCGGCAGAGGAGGCCGAAGGTACGGGCGTCAGCAATCAGATCATCACCTGGGCGCTGGCCAACACCCGCAGCCTGGACACCAGCGCGCCGCGCCTGAGGTTGCTCAACAAGACGGTTCGCGTGGGAACCTACGTCGTTCCGCCCCGGATTTCGCAGAAACTCGGTTCCTTCCCGCTCGGTGAATGCCTCAACGACTCGAGCAGCACGTTCGGACCCGGACTGGGATGCTGGGCGCTGTTCGTGGGGGCCAAACCGCCCACCGAGACGCTCTCGAAGCTCGATGGCAACGACAGCCGCATGCAGCAGGTCTCTTTCGTGGACGGCAAGCTGTTCGGCGCCCTGGATACGGGCACCAACGTCAGCGGTCAGGTCGCCATCGCGTACTACGTCTTCGACCCCGAAGTGAAACGCAACGGTCTGTCGGTCGAAGTCGAGCGGCAAGGCTACATCAGCCTTCCAGGCAACAGCCTGACCCGTCCCGCCATCGCCATGACCTCGAGCGGCAAGGGCGTGGTCGGCTTCACCCTGGTCGGCCCGGACTACCACCCGAGCGCCGGTTTTGCTGGCATGGACGGGGAACGCGGCGCTGGCCCCGTGCAGGTGGCCGAACTGGGTAAGGGGCCGCAGGACGGTTTCAGCGGCTACAACGCTTTCGCTGGCAGCGGCGTGGCTCGTCCGCGTTGGGGCGATTACGGCGCGGCGGCCACCGACGGCAACACCATCTGGGTGGCGAACGAGTACATCGCGCAGACCTGCACCCTGGCGCAGTACCTGACCGCACCGATCGGGAGCTGCGGTGGAACCCGAGCTTCCCTGGCGAACTGGGCGACCCGCGTGACGCAGGTCAAACCCTAAATGGTTTAAGTCGAGGCGGCTCGCGATAAGCGGGCCGCCTTTGTTTTGGGACTACCGTCCAGGACGCATTTCTCGAGTATTGAAAGCTCGTGTCTGGGACGGTCTTGTTTGGACTCAGATTGATCCTTCGAGATTGCGCCGACGCGCGCAAACTCCGGTTCAAAAGGCGCGTGAACGCGCCGAGCCGACTTCCGGCTCGAGCCTGCGCGCCCAGGCGATCAGGGTGCTGGCGATGCGGTGCCGCCAGGAATCGTGCGGGATCAGGCGTTCCAGGGTGGCCTGGTTTCTGAACTGCTCGATGCGGGATGTGCTGATTTCCTCGAGTTGCCCGTTACGGATGTTCATGTCGAACATAAGCGCCCCCTTTGACAATCAAAATATAAACCTTTACTTTCTATTTTGTAAATAAGCATTTTAGGTTAGTCGGTTTGCCCTCAAGCCACCTGCCCATTCCGAGTACGCCAGATTCGGGATGCGTCAGTGCACGAACTCGAGGTGCATTCACGTCATGGATACGCTCAACGTGCGTCGCTGGTGGCAGCCCGGTTAACCTGGGCGACGTTCGTGTTTTGACGCCCCAGGCTTGGTCTGGGGCGTTTTCGCTTTGTCTCGAGAAGAAAGGTCAGACCCATGAACGACATTCAGATCCGCGAATCCGGAACGGTATACTCGAGCCGCATGAAGCGCGTGTTTTCCGGGATTCAACCCACAGGCGACGTTCACATCGGCAATTACATGGGCGCGATCAAGAACTACATCGCGCTCGGCGAGCAATTCGGGCGGGAAGCCATCTACTGCATCGTGGATCTGCACGCCCTCACGATCCCGCACGACGCGGCCTTGCTGGCGGAACGATCCTGGAACCTGGCGCTCGTTCTGATGGCGGCGGGACTCGACCCGAATCGCTCGAATTTGTTCGTGCAATCCCACGTCCGCGAACACACCGAACTCGGCTGGATTTTTACCACCCAGACGCCTCTGGGCGACCTGGAACGCATGACGCAATTCAAGGACAAAACGGAACAACACAGCGTCCTGGCGGGCTTGCTGATCTACCCGGTTTTGCAGGCTGCCGACATCCTGATCTACAAAGCCGATACCGTTCCCGTGGGCGAGGATCAGGTGCAGCACATCGAGTTGACCCGAGAGATCGCGCGCCGTTTCAACCACCGTTTCGCGCACGAGGATCGCCCGATTTTTCCCGAACCGCAGGCCGTCGTGCCGAAGAACGCCGCCCGCGTGCCCGGACTGGACGGCGCGGGCAAGATGAGCAAATCCAAGAACAACACCCTGGATTTGCTCGAGCCGGAACAGAGCTTGTGGGACAAGCTGCGCGTCGCCCCGACCGACCCGGCGCGCGTGCGCCGCACCGACCCAGGCAACCCGGAACGCTGCGTGATCTTCACGTACCACAAGCTTTTTTCCAACCCCGAGATGGTGTCCACCGTGGATCGCGAGTGCCGTCAGGCGGGCATCGGTTGCGTGGATTGCAAGAAGTTTTTGATGCAAGGATTGATGCGAGAACTCGAGCCGATCCAGGTGCGCGCTGCACACCTGCAAGATCACCCGAGCGAGGTCACGGACGCGCTGGTGGCGGGTGCGGAACGCTGCGGCGCCATCGCCAAGGAAACCATGCTCGAGGTGCGCGACGCCATCGGTCTGCTGAAACCCGACGCGAAACGCCCAGCGCCCAAAGGTCAAAGCTGATGCTCGAGACGCCCGCCCGCCCGCCCGAGATTCCGCTCGGGCGGGCGTCTCTTCTCGAGGACGCGTTCATCGCCCGGTTCACCGTCCCGGATGGCGCGTTCGCCAACAACCAGTTTGAGGGCACGCTGCTGGAACTGGCGGCGCAACTGCGCGCCGCAAAGATCGCGCCCGTCAACGTGCCGCTGGTGCAACTGACCCGCAGCGTGCTGGAGCGCTACCGTGCCCTGCGCAGAGAACTCAACAACGATCCAGCCGTACTGGACATCGCCTCCGAAGCCCTGCCGCACTTGGCGGGCGTGATTGAACTGAAAACCCGCCTGCTTTTGCCGCGAACACACGTACCTCAGACCGAGGACGCCGATGAGCCCGACGCCACCCTGGAGGACGTGCTCGAGGGCGTCGAGATGCTCGCCAAGCTCGAGGGCGCGATCGCTTTCTTGCGCGATCGCCGCCGCGAGCGATCCCGCATGATCGTGGCCGGGCCGCACCCTTTGAACCTGCCGCGCCGCACCAAACCCCTGTCCGGCAGCTTCGGCAAATTGATCGAAGCCGCCCGCCGCCACGTGCGCGAAGTTCATCTCTTCGACCTGGCGCTGGAGCGCCTGACCCTGCCGCTGGCGCTCGAACGCCTGCGCGACTGGGCGAAACGCGTTCAAAAATTTCTGTTCAACGACGTTCCCGCCGCCGACTGGGGCGAGAAAACCGTGCTCTTTTCCGCCATGCTCGAGGGCGTTCGGGCCGGGGAATTCGAGGCCGAACAGACCGAGATGTACGGCGAGATCGAACTTCGCAAGGTCTGAAGATCGTCCAGGACGCAAATCCTAATGCTCGAAAAACGCTGTCCTGGACGGTCTTCCTCGAGTCCGATCCGCGATAAGACGCCTCGGGGTTCTGGTGAGGCCGCGAGAGAGTTCGGTTGCGCAGTGACCTCGAGCGACCATCTCGAGGTCACCCGTTCGAGCCTGAATTACTTGGCGAAGAGCTTGTAAATCCTGCCGTCATCCAGATCAGTTCCGTACAGGCTTCCGTCCGGGCCTTCGCCGAAACCCGAGAGGTGCGGCACGCCGTTGTTCAACTCGACCTTGCTCGTCCAGCCGCCGGAACCGTTTGGAACCACGCTCCAGATGGTGCCCGTGCAGTAATCGCCCATAAAATACCGACCCTGCATGGCGGCGTACTGCGCGCCACGGTAGACGTAACCGCCGGTGATCGAACACCAGCCGTTCGTGTGCGCGTACGTGAAAACGGGCAGGGTCTTGCCGGACTTGTCGCAGCCGTTGCTGACGCAATTGCTGCCTTCCATCACGTGCCAGCCGTAATTGCGGCCCGCCGCGTCGGTCGCGTTGCGCGCCTGAAAGTTGACTTCTTCGGCCTGACTGCCGCCGACATCACCGATCCACAGATCGCCGGTGGACTTGTCGAAGCTGAACCGCCACGGGTTGCGCAACCCGTAAGCCCAGATTTCGGGTTTGCCGCCGCTGGATTTGTACGGATTGCCGTCTGGGATGGTGTACGTGCCATCGTCCTTGACATCGATGCGCAAAATTTTAGCGTTCAGCACGTTCTTGTTCTGACCGTTGCCGTCAGGGTCGTCCTGCGATCCGCCGTCGCCGGTGGAAATGTAGAGGTCACCGTCCGGCCCGAACTGCAACTGGCCGCCGTTGTGGTTGTCGCGGCTCTGAATGCGGTCGATCACCAGCAGGACTTTTTCCGTGTTGATGTCCACGGTTTTGGCGGTTCGACTGGTGCTGAACCTCGAGATCACGGAATCGCCGTCGCTGCGCGAGTAGAAGGCGTACACGAAAGAATTGTTGGTGTAGTTCGGGTGGAAGGCGATGGACAGCAAGCCCTGTTCGCCGCTGGTGGAGAGTTTGCTGGAGATGTTCATGAAAGGTGTGCTGCGCGGGCCGCTGCCTTCGATAATTTCGACCTTGCCGGATTTTTCGACGACGTACAGGTCGTTTGCGCCCGGCGCGTAGGTCACGAACAAGGGTTGGCTGAAACCGGTCGCGACCTGTTGCGCGCCCAAGCTGAGGTTGCCCGAAGGTGGCGGCGAGGGCGGGCTGGGCGGCGGTGTCGGGTTGCTTCCGGTCTGGCAGGCCGCCAGCGCGATGCTCAGCGCAATCGGCGCGAATCGTTTGATCATATCGAACCTCCTCGAGTTCGGCTCTGGAGCATTCTGGCCCGAGCCGGGTCGGTTTTTGGGAACGAACGCACTGCGATTCCTGCAACGGGTCGACCGCGCGATCCTACGTCGGGTTTACCGCGTGTGCGCCGTGCGTTTCTTGGCACTGCAAATGAAAGATGCGTCGCAAACAGCATGCTTCAAAGCTCGAGAACACCGTACTGGACGGTGTTCTCGAGGATTCGGGGTTTGGGCAGGTTCAGGACGCGAACAGTTTGCGCCAGTTGCCGCGCTTGGAAGTCATCGCCCGCGAAGCGTACACGCCGCACCAGACCGCGACCAGTACGATCCCGGCGATGGTCAACGGTACGATCCTGAAACTGGCTCCCATCGCCAGGGTGTGAACCGCCGCCAGCGCACCGATGGCGGCGGCGGTGCGGTGCAGGGGTTTCCAGCGTTTGCCCAACGCGCGCATCGCGGGTGCGTTCGAGGTCAAGAAGAGCGGCAGCAGCATCAAAAGCGCCAACGCCCCGACCGCCAGCCCGTACTGTTGCACGGCGGGCACGGTGAGCGCCGTCTCGAGCCGACCGCCCAGGCCGCGCCCGAAAGCGTAAAACGTATGGATCAGCGAATACAAAAACGCCAGACAACCGACTTCGCGCCGGACGCGCATCACGATCGGGAAGCGCTTGGACAACGGGCGAATGGCCAGCGCCGAGATCAGCAGCACCAGCCCGAGCGTGCCGTAAAAATGTCCCGGTAGCGAGAGCGCGTCTTTTGGGTCGCGGATCGGTGCGATGCGCCTCAGGATCTCGAACTCGAGCGCCACGCCGAGGCCGAAGGCCCAGCCCGCCACGCCCGGTGCGGTCAACGGCTGGAATCGCCTTTTCGGGGGTCGTATCCAGGTCGCGTTCGAGTTCGCATACGACGCGACGCGGTACGGCTGGGGTGAAAACGCACACACACTCACAGAATGAGGGAAGCGCCCCCGGCTGTCCGTGAAATTCACGGCATCGCCCCGTAAAGTCATGGAAAAGGTCGTCCAGGACGGGCTTTTCGAGCGTTTCCGCCTTGAGACTCGCTGCCTCGAGCCATCAATTAAAATCTTGTGCGCAAAGAACACCGTCCAGCACGCGGTTTACGCCGAACAAAAAGGGCTGTCCCAGACGGTCTTCCCGAAACGCACGCCCGAGCTTCCGAACCGGAACGCCCCTCTGATCTTAAACCGCTGACCGACCTGTTAAGATCGCGCATCGCGCGGCCCGCAGCCGACGGTACACGGCCCAGACGGGCCATCCCGATTGGCTAGCTCGAGCGCGAGGGTGGAAGACGTGGAAGCAGTTCGCTCTGACCTGGTCTTGATGACCGATTTTGGCCTCAAGGACGGCGCGGTCGCGGCCATGAAAGGCGTGGCCAGGGGCGTCAGCCCGCAGCTTTCAGTCGTGGACCTGACGCACGAGATCCCGCCCTTTCAGATCTGGGAGGCCGCCTACCGTTTGCGCCAGACCGCACCCTACTGGCCGTCAGGCACGGTCTTCGTGATCGTGGTCGATCCGGGCGTGGGTACGGCCCGCATGAGCTTGGCGGCTCGAGACAAGGACGGGCGCGTGTTCGTCTGCCCGGACAACGGCACGTTGACGCTGATCTTCGAAGAAATCGGATTGGAAAGCATCCGCGAGATCGACGAGATCGCGCACCGACTGCCCGGATCGGACGACAGTTACACGTTTTTAGGGCGCGACCTGTACGCCTTCGTCGGCGCGCGGTTGGCGGCGGGCGATCTGAAATTCGAGGATGTCGGCCCGGAAATTGAACACGTCGCGTTGATTCCGCACCAGAGCGTGCGCAGCCTGGAACACGCCGTGATCGGCGGAATTCCCGTGCTGGACGTGCAGTACGGCAACATCTGGACGAACATTCACCGCAGCAGCCTGGAGCGCCTGGGCGTGCAGATGGGCGACCGCGTGCTGGTCGTGATCCGTCAGGCCGGGAACGAAAAATACCGCGAGGTCTTGCCGTTCGTGAAATCCTTCGGTCTGGTCGCGGCTGGGGATCGGCTGCTGTACGTCAACAGCTTGCTCAAGGCGGCCCTGGCGATGAACGGCGATAATTTCGCGCGGCATTTTGGGATCTCGAGCGGCGCGGAATGGACTGTGGAACTGCACAAGGTTTAGAAACATCAGTTCGAGAAGCATCGTTCCGGACGCGTTTCCATTAACCTCGAGAACACTGTCTAGCACGGTGTTCTCGAGGCTTTGCGTTTGGACTCGAAACTGTGTGCGGCCTCTGGAGGGTACCCAACGAATAACACGCCGTTTTGCTTAGGTTCAAAACAAAATTCATCCGCCACTCGAGCAGCCTTTTTGACCGAAGCGCAGATGCAGCTTTTTCCGTCTGGGACGATAATAAAAGCCGATCAGAAGGTGCCAAAAACGCCATCGAATTCCGCTTTTGGAGGGTCAATCGTGAACAGCGATCTGTTGCTCGAGGTGATCGGTCAAGCCGACACCCAAACTCTTCAGTGCGCCATCGGCGATGCGTTCCGGGTCAGCGTCTTTGCGCACGCCAACTTGGGCGATTTCACGGTGCGGTTGCACCCGGTCGCGCTCGCCAGCGCCCCGTCCAACCTCGAGATTGCTCGATCCCTGGCGCGCGTCGGCCTCAGCGTGATCGCCGCGCGGCGCGTCATCGCCGCCTGAGTACCGGAGGACGACATGAACGACTGGAACAGCAACTGGTTCATGGTGGGTCAGGCCAGAGAACACCAACAGCGCCTGCTACGAGAGGCCGGGCTCGATCAGCGCCTTCGGCAAGCCCGCAACCAGAACGAACCGAGGTCGACCCGCGTCAGCCTGAGCCAATGGGTCGCCCACGCGCTCGGGTTTCACAACGACGAGCGTGCGCTCGAGCGGTGAGATTCGAACCCGTCTTCGAGCGGTGAGACTCGAACCCGTCTTCGAGCGGTGAGATTCGAACCCGTCGGGATCATTCTCGCTCGAGACCGCGATTCCGATCAGTTGGGGCGCCCGATCCGATCCAATCCCAGAAACCCGACAGTCGTGACCACCAGCAAGATCACCGCCAGCGCCGTGGCTTCACCCAACTGACCGGGGCGCGACAGACGCTCAAAAATGGCTCCCGAGAGCGTCGTCCATTCCGGCCTGGAGAGCACCAGCGTCGCGCCGAACTCGCCGACCACGCTGGCGAACGCGAAAGCCGAGCCCGTGGTCAACGCGGGCGCGATCGACGGCAACACCACCCGCCAGAACGCCCGCGCGGGCGATGACCCCAGCACCCTCGCCGCCTCGAGCGCGCTGGGTTGCAGGGCGCGCAGGGCCGTCAGGCTCGAGCGCGCCACGAACGGGTACGCCACCAGCGTGTAGGCCGCGAACAGCATCGCGGGGCTGGCGCGCAACCCCGGTAAGGCCACCAGGTAAGCCACGCCCAGGAGCGCCGCCGAAACCGTCAGCGGCAGCAAGGAAAGCGCGTCCAACACCCGCGATCTCGTGCGCCAGACCGCCAGCGCGTACAACAACCCGATGGGAACCGCAGTGAATAGCGTGCCCAGCGCGAAACGCAGCGAATTCCAGAGCGCCGAGGGTGCGCTGGTCACGAACACGGAATCCGAATGCTGAAAGGCCCGCGCGTAATTCGAGAGCGTCAACCCGTCCGCGTTCGAGAGCGAGCGCAGCACCACCGCAGCCAACGGCGCGAGCGCGATGGTCAGCGCCAGCACCGCGTTCGCCGCCAGCCAGAGCCTCGAGAGCCCGCGCGCGCGCCCTCGGGTTGTGTTGACTTCGAAGCTCAGGCTGGAACGCGATTGCCAGGTCGTGTAAAGCGCCGTGGCCGTCAGCGTGATCGCGAGCTGCACCAACGCCAGCGCGCCCGCCTCGGAAAGCTTCAGTTGGTTCGCCACGAGCTGGTAGATCTCGACCTCGAGCGTGTTCCAGCGCCCGCCGCCCAGCACCAGCGGTACGCCGAAAGACGCGAAGGTGTACAGGAACACCAGCGCGGCTGAGGCCAGAATCGCGGGTGCGGCGACCGGTAACGTCACGCGCCAGAACGTTCTGAACGCCCCAGATCCCAGCACGCGGGCCGCTTCCTCGAGACGAGGCCCGACGCCGGACAGGTAACTCGAGACGAGCCGCACCACCAGCGCGTAGTTGTAAAAAACGTTCGCCAGCACGATCAACCACGGTGAGCGCGAGAGGTTCAGACCCGTCAAACCGCGCGGCCCGAACAACGCCAGGAAACCGATGGCGGCGACAATCGTCGGCACGACGAACGGCAGGGTCAGCGCGGCTTCCAGCGCGCGCTTGCCGCGAAAATCGTAACGCGCAAAAGTGACCGCCGCCGGAACGCCCAGCACCACCGTCAGGGCCGTACTGCCGATGGCCTGCGCCAGCGTCCAGAGCGCGCGCCCTTGGTAGTACGGGTTCTGAAACGTGGATTGAAGCGTCTCGAGCGAGAAGCCCAACGATATGAGCTTGCCGAGCGGATAGATCAGGAACACCGCCAGGAACGCGAGTGGCAGCGCGGCCAGCCACCACGAGGAACGAGCGTTACGCATCGTGGGCGGGCTTGCTGAAATGCGTAAGGCTCGAGAACACCGTTCCACACGGTGTTCCTGGGAATGCGTGCTGGACGGTGTACGGCGACCCCTCCGTCTCGAGGCTCGATGGGACGGAGGCTCGATCCACTTCCCCCGGTTTCGGTAGGGGAAGTGGATCGCGGCGGGGCGGGTTCTGGGTCATTTCAGGCCGTCGGGCTCGAGCCCCTGAACGACCACTTTCGTCCAGGCGTCGATGTAAGCGCTGGCGTTTTTCGCAATCGTCTGGCTGGACAGGGTGGCGGTCTGGGCGCCGCTCGGTTTTTGCGCGAAGGCGTAGACGGGATCGAGCCTGGCTCGCGGGTCGACGGGGTAGACCCACATCCGGGTCGGGAAGTCCGATTGCACGGCCTCGGTGATCATGAAATCCACGAACTTGCGCGCCAGATCGCGGTTTTTCGTGCCCTTCAGGATGCCGACGCCCTCGATTTGCAGGAAGCTCGAGCCGGGCAAAAGCAAATTCGCGGTCGGGGATTCGGCGGGTTTCTGCCCGTTTTTCGGGGCGGGCGCGTAAAACACTTCGGCGGCGGGGCTCGAGGCGTAACTGACCACGATCGGTCTCGAGCCGCCGTTCTTGGTGAATTCCGTGTTGTAGGCCGCATCCCAGCCCGCCGTGACCAGCGCGTCGTTGTCGCGCAGGGCTTTCCAGAAGTTCAGGTACGCACCCGCGCCGAAGGTCTTGACGCTCGAAAAAAGGAACGCCAGCCCGGTGCTGGACGTGGCCGGGTTTGGCACGACCAGCAAACCCTTGTATTCGGGTCTGGTCAGGTCGTAGAGGGTTTTGGGGAGCGCCAGGTTGTTGGTCTTGAAGTACGCGCGGTCGTAATTGAGCGCCACGAAACCGTAATCCACGCTGGTCAGACGGTATTTGTCGTCCAGCACGTACTGCGGCGGGATGGTCGCGGAATTCGGGCTGCGGTACGGCTCGAGAATATCGGCCTCTAGGGCGCGCTCCAAAAGCGTGTTGTCGATGCCGTAGGTCGCGTCCGCGATCGGCGCGGATTTTGAGAGCACCAGCTTGTTGAGCATCGCGCCCGCGTCGCCGCCCTTGATGAACTTCAGAGAAACGCCGTTCTCGCGCTCGAATTTCGCGATCAATGTCTTCGAGAGATCGAACGAATCGTGCGTCACGACCGTCAGCGTGCGCTTTTGCGCCGCGCCGATCCCGAGGCAGATACCACCCAGCGCGAGTGCCGCCACAACCAGCTTGAACGTGTGCATGAATCCCTTTCCTGGTCACGGGAAAGGGAACCTGAATGGAGCGCGCCCAGGTGCGTCCTGGGCTGTCATTCTCCCTACGCCGGTACGAACCGGGTCAGGTTCCTGGGGTTTACGCGTGGCTCGCGTTCTCAGCCTGCTCCACAGGCTCCCCCGATGACCGATGCCATCTTACCGCGCCGGGAACTCGAGCATTCGCAAGAGGGAGCACCGTCCAGGACGCATTCTTGAATACGCGTGCCAGACGGTGTTTCCGGGGATAAGATGAGTCATGAAGCTCGAAGATTACACCCTGCGCGTGACGCGCCGCGAGGACTGGGATTCGTGGGAAGCGGAAGTCCTGGAATTCTTCGCGCTCAAAGCTGCCGGGCAAACCCGAGACGAAGCCATGCAGGAACTCGAGCGCCTGTTCTTCGAGCGCGTCGCGTACCTGGAGGCCGCCGGGAAACCCCTGCCCGTGCCCGGCGAGGAACCCGAGATGATGTTCAGCACCTCCGCGCAGATCGATGCCCAGGCAGGAATGGCCAGAGATTTCTTCAAACGCGTGCTGGACGTGAATTACGACGACGTATTCGTGTCCGACGCGACCAGGCTCGAGGAATTCGGAAGCCTGGAAGACCTGCGCGAGCGGGTCAAGCGCGCCTACAGCGTCGATATCGGCCCGGAACTCGAGCGTCCGCTGTGGATGGTGCTGGGTCAGATCCGCGAGCTGTCGCGCGGTTTCGACGAGTAAACACCGTCCAGGACGCACAACGGAATGTGTGTCCTGGACGGTGTTCCCGAGCTACGAGGTTCCTCAGGGCTCGAGAATACAATCGGGCAAACAACCAAAAGCACCGTCCAGCACGCGAATGAGACCATGTGTGCTGGACGGTGCTTTTGAAAAGCTCAGTTTTCGGTCGCCAACTTCGCTTCGCGGCGCGCGCGGAAGACCACGCGCTCCAGGGAAATCAACGCCATCACCGCGCCCAGGAAGTACACGGGGATCGGGTTGCCCTGCACCGCGCAGAAGTACAACACCAGCGCCAACGCCAGGTGCGAACCGCGCATGGTCGTGCGCTCGAGCTTGCGATCCTCGCCGTGAGCGCCGGATTCCAGCGCGCGCAGCGCAGCCCACACGAAGCGCGAAGACCAGGTCGAAACCAGGAGCGCCAGCAGCACGTAGGCGGGAAGCTGAAACCCCAACCCCAGCAGCAACGGCGCGAAGCTGGCCGCGACCAGATCCAGCACGCGCCAGAACAGGTCGGTGCGTTCCGTCAGGGGCGGGTCGTTCATCTGATCGTAAAGGCTCGAGAGGTGCATGGGTGCATCATGCAGCCCGTACTCTGTCAAGATTCTGACGAAAAGAATCAATTCCTGAGCCGGATCGGGTCGCGGTTCCCGATCCCAAACGCAATTTCGGGCTTCATTCGGGCGCGGTATAGTCCTGCGGTTGTCGCCCGAGACTGCTCGGGCGTTCGGAGGAACCGTGTACGAACTCTTGCTTTTAACCAAATCGGGCCGCGAGATCAGCGTGGCGCAGGCCAACACGCAGGACGAAGCCAAGCAACTTTCCGAGCAGGCTACCCAGCTTCTGGGGAACCTCAAGACCGCCACGGAGCGCAACGATGTCGTGGTCGTGCAATCCGGTGCGCATGTCTACTGGATTCTGCCGACCGAAGTCGAGGGCATGAGCCTGTTCCACGTCGACGATGCGGCTGGCTGAGAACCGCTCGCACGGCATCCGGCAGGCGTGAGGCTCGAGTTCGGCTCGAGCCTCGCGCCGTTTCAGGGATGATCCTTCAACACCCGCAAGCGCCCGCTATCGCGTATGAACGCGCCTGAAACCCACTTCGGAACTAAGATGCGTTCAGGGGGTCTTAATCCCCACGGGGGACGCTCTAGAGGTGATCGGGTTTCGTCAGAAACAGGAGTCGAACGTGAAGAGCAAAACCCGCGTGATCGGTCTCGATCTCGAATTCATCGAGGATCACCGCAAACAGAGTTCCCGCAACGCCCGCCTGTACCTCGAGATCGAAAAGAACTTCGATCTGGTGAGCCGCAAAACACCGTCCCTGACGCGCTTTGAAAACATCGAGAACCGCGTGCGGCACTTTTACCCGAACCGCGCGCTGTGGGTGCTCCGGCGCGGACTGAACCCCTGGATTTTTCGCAAGTACGGCGCCCACGCCGAGGAATACTTGCGCCAGCATCAGAACGAATTCGATGTGGTCTTTCAGCTCGCCATGCAGTTTCAGACCTCGCCGGAAGCGCGCGGCGGCAAGCCGTACACGGTTTTTTCGGACAACACGCTGGCGATCACGCACAAGCACTTCCCGTCGTGGCACCCGTTAACGCCCAAGGAATGGGATCAATGCTTGGAACTCGAGGCTCAAGGTCAGCGCGACGCGGCCTACACGTTCACCTTCACCGAGTACGCCCGCCAGTCGATCATCAAGGATTATGGGGTCGCCCCGGAAAAAGTTGTCTGGGTCGGCGCGGGTACGAACCTCAAACTGGAATCCTTGCAGGGCAAACGCTGGGACAAGCAGGTCGCGTTGTTCGTCGGCTACGAATTCGACCGCAAGGGCGGCCCCGCGATCCTGAAAGCCTGGGAAGAGGTGCGCCGCAACCTGCCGCGTGCGGAACTCTGGATCGTCGGCCCGAAGTTCGCGCCGGAAGGCGTGGACAAGCCCGGCGTGAAATTTTTCGGGATCGTCAACGACCGCGCGGAGCTTTCAAAGATGTTCATGGAAGCCACCAGCTTCGTGATGCCGTCCCATTTCGACCCGTGCCCGCACGTGCTGCGAGAGGCGATGGGTTACGGCCTGCCGTGCGTCACCTCCGATCAGGGCGCGCTCCCAGAGATCGTCAGCGACGGCAAGAACGGGCGGAGCGTACCGGTCGATGACGCCGAGGCCATCGCGCAAGCGCTGATTCAGATTCTGGGCAACCCCGAAGAGGCCGAACGCATGGGTCGCCACGGTTTCGATCTGGTGCAGAACGTCTTCACCTGGGAAAAAGTGGTCGAACGCATGAGCCCGTATCTCGAGGCGGCTGCGAGCGGTGCTGCACGACCAATTCGCACGAATGCCACCACTGTGGCGGGCGTTGGCTTATAGTGATTCATCATTCTTGGGTTGGACACACCCTTCCCTTATTTTCTTTCGTTCAACCCAATCTTGTGAGCGACCAATCAATGTCTTGAACGGGGGGATTCGCCGAATGTGCGCTGTTGAAAAAAACGATTCAAAACCCCTGGTCAGCGTGATCATGCCGACGTACAAACGGCAAGCGTACCTGCAAGTCGCGCTGGAAAGCGCGGTGCATCAGACCTACCCGAACCTGGAAATCCTGGTCGGCGACAACGAGAACTCGAGCCTGACCGCCGAGATCGCGGCGGCCTTCGATGACCCGCGGGTCACGTACCTGGGGCGCACGGAAAACCTCGGGATGATCGGCAACAACCTGGATCTGTTCAGGCGCGCGGGCGGCAAGTACGTCGTGAATCTTCACGACGACGACCTGTGGCGCGAGGATTTCCTGGAAAAGATGGTCGCGATCCTGGAACAAGACGATTCGGTCAACATCGCTTTTTCCGATTACTTCGTGATCAACGCCAAGGGCGAGATCGATTTCCCGTTGACCGAACAGACCATGCGCGACCACAAGCGCGACGTGCTGAAACCTGGCCTTCACGAACCCGCTTTGCACATTGCGCTGGTCGAACGCGCCGTGCCGACGACCCTGTCGGGTCTGATCCGCACCTCGAGCCTGAACCTGGACGCTTTCCCCGTCGAAGTCGGTAACGTCTACGATTTGTGGTTGTGCTACCTGGCTCTGGCCGATGGCGGCGGCGTCTACTACCTGCCGGAACGCCTGGCGTTCCGCAGGGTTCACCCTGAAGCGGACAGCGCCTGGAGCTTCATCAACCTGAACCGCAACACGATCTACTGCTACACGCATTTCCTGGCCGACGAACGCCTGCGAGCCTGCTTCCCGGATTTTCACGACTGGGTCGGCGCTTGCTGCGCCCGCCTGGGCACGATGTTGCTCGAGAAGGGCGAAACCCGCGAGGCCCGGACGTGGCTGCGATTGGGTTTGCGCCACAAGCCCAGTTCGCGCGCGCTGATCGGGTTGGTGATCAGCTACCTCGCAGGCCGCCGCACCAGCACCGTCGTTCACGGCATTCAGGCCGTGCTTGCGCAGTTGCGCCGATTTCGTGCGCCGCAGCAGCAAGTCCAGCACTCGCTGAGAGAACACTGAGCCCGAGCGCGTCCCGGCCAGCGTTTCCGGTCAGTTCAGCATTCGGGGTTCGGAGGCTTTTGCGGTGCGTCCATCCGATGTCCAACCTTCGGGAACGTACAACCTGAACGCGGGTACGTCCGCGCTGAAACGTTCGCCCGTGTCAGCCGCGAAGCCGTAATGCCCGCGCATGACACCGTCCGGCAGCCGCACGGACACGGCGCTGTGATAGATGAACTTCTCGCCGGGCGCGATCACGGGTTGCTGCCCGATCACGCCTTCGCCGTCCACGACCTGCACGCTTCCGTCGCCGTCGGTGATCTCCCAGTGCCGGTCGAGCAGTTGCACGGTGTTGACCCCAATGTTGTAGACGGTGATGAAATACACGTACAGCAGCCTGTCCCGCGACGAGTGCGGCGGCGAGTGCAAGACTTCGACGCTGACCTCGACGCGGTTGCGCTGCGTGGGTGGTTCGACGGGTTCAGGCCGGATGGACATGGGCAAATCGTAGTCCAAGTTGACCCGGAGTGGAACTCCGGTTTGCGGCTTCGCGCCCCGACGCACAGTACGGTGTTCTCGAGTGCATTCCCGAACTCGATGATTCGAGCCGCCGCGCCGTTTTTTACTTTTGATATCCAGCAAAAACCGTCCAGGACGTAATTTCTCGGGTATCGAAGCTCTTTTTACCGTGCTGGACGGTCTTCTTCGAGACTGGAAACACCGCTCGGCGCGTGCTTTCGAGGAAACAGATGCGGGTTTCTCGAGCGCGCGGAAGCTCAATCAGGCGGGGTGCGCAGGCGCTCGAGGGCACCGGGCTTCAGGCGTTCGGCTGCCGCCGCAATCGTGGATTCCGTCTTGCAGAACGCGAAGCGCAGCACCTTGGGAGCTCGGGCTTTGTCGGCGTAAAAGACCGTCATCGGGATCGATGCGACCCCAACGTCCGTCACGAAACGCTGCGCGAGATCGTCCACGTCCGCGCCGAAACCCGAGACATCGACCGTCAGAAAATACCCGCCGTCGGGCCGGTTGACCTCGAGCGCGGCGCTTCTGAGGGCGTCGTGAAGCCGATCGCGTCTGGCGGCGAAGGCGGCGCGCATGGACTCGTCGTAACCCACAGATGCCGCGCGTTCGAGCGCGATCGCGACGGCTTCCTGAACGGGCGTGGCGGCGGCGAACGGAACCCACTGGTGGCCCTTGCGGATCGCGTCCGACACGGCAGGGCTGGCGATCACCCAACCGATGCGCCAGCCCGTCACCGAGAACGCCTTGCCCGCCGATCCGAGCGTCAGCGTCCGATCCCGCATTCCGGGCAGGCTGGCGATCCGCACGTGCGGCACGCCGTAGGTCAGGCGGTCGTAAACCTCGTCGGAGAGCACGTACAGGTCAAACTCGAGCGCGATGGCGGCGATCCCTTCCAGTTCGGCGCGCGTGAAGACCTTGCCCGTCGGGTTGTGCGGCGTGTTCAGGATGATCGCTTTGGTGCGCGGTGTCACCGCCGCGCGCAGTTCGTCGGGGTCGAAGGTCCACGCGCCGCGCTGAAACATGATTTGCGCGTACCGGGGCACGCCGCCCGCCAGCAGCACCTGCGGCGTGTACATGTCGTACTGCGGCTCGAGAATCACAACTTCATCGCCGGGTTCCAGCAACGCCTGAAGCGCGCTGTACATGCCCTGGGTCGCTCCGTGCGAGATGGTCACTTCCAGGTCGGGATCGGGCGTGAATCCCAGGCTCGGCGCGAGAGACGCGCTGACGGCCCGCATCAAACGCGGCCAGCCGCGCGTCGGGGCGTACTGGTGAACGCCCGCACGGAACGCTTCTTGCGCGGCCTCGATCACGAAATCTGGCGGCGCGAAATCTGGGAAGCCCTGCCCCAAGTTGACCGCGCCGTGCTGCACGGCCAGCGCCGTCATGGTGGCGAACGGGTTCGGGCCGAAACTGGCGACGCGTTGCGCGGTGGCCTTCATCGGAATCAACCATAACGCGAAAATCCTCAGTCTCGAGCGATGTTCAAATCGAGCATCGATGCTCGAGGATACCGTCCAGCACGCGAGTATCGATTCTCGAGAAAATGCGTCTGGGACGGTGTTTTTCAAAGAACATCCGGCGAATGTCGCCATTGACGGTGGGCGGCGAGGGCGGGTCACGAAGCTGCCCTCGCCGCGCCGCGAGCTTCAATCCCGAAGGTGTTCACCGCACCTTCGCTCGGACTCAGCTCAGGGTCTCACGCAGCTCGGCGTCCAACGCAGACCATCCCGGCTCGAGCGGCAATCGCACCGCGACAACTTCAAGCTGCCGCTATGCTCGAGCGCGACATGGAGACGGTTCGTGACACCCTCGCGCTTCACTTTACACCCGGACTGGGGCCGGTGCGCTTCAAGGCGCTCATGGATCATTTCGGGTCAACCCAGGCGGCCCTGACGGCTGGCCTGAGCGCATTGCGCGAGGTTCCGGGACTGGACGCGGGCACGGTCGCGGGCATCGGTTCCAAAACTTCCTTCGAACGCGCCGACGCGGAACTCGAACGCGCCGGACGCGTCGGCCTCGAGATCCTGGCCTTCGAGGACGACCGCTACCCCGAAGCCCTACGCGCCATCTACGACCCGCCGCCCGCCTTGTGGGTGCGCGGCGATCTGGGCGCGCTGGTGGAACTTCGCGGCCCGACCCCTCGAGCCATCGGTGTGGTCGGCACGCGAAAATGCTCCAGCTACGCCCGAATCTGGACGGCGGCGCTCGCCAGAGACCTGGCGCTGTCCGGCGTGACCGTCGTTTCCGGCCTGGCGCGCGGCATTGACACCGAAGCCCACCGCGCGGCGCTCGAGGCGGATGGACCCAGCATCGGCGTGCTGGGTTGCGGCGCGGATCGGATTTACCCGCCGGAAAACGCGGAACTGGCCTCTCGCATGACAGTTATCTCCGGTTACCCGGTCGGAACGCCGCCGACGGCCCACAACTTCCCGGCTC
>CAXTKV010000036.1:0-32156 GCA_964244895.1 uncultured Deinococcales bacterium | reverse complement strand
GTGGTTTGCTGTTTCAATCCTCGAGCACGACCGAAGCCGTGCTCGACCCCCCGCGCTTCCGCGCTCTGCCAACCACTCGAAGTTTCAATCCTCGAGCACGACCGAAGCCGTGCTCGACGAGCATGGTTACGCCACAAGCGCCAGGGTTTACCCTGTTTCAATCCTCGAGCACGACCGAAGCCGTGCTCGACACGGTGTTGGAGGCCACATGGCATTTGAGATAGATGTTTCAATCCTCGAGCACGACCGAAGCCGTGCTCGACCTTTTGCGTTGCCCGTCCACGGTCGCGCGATACTGTTTCAATCCTCGAGCACGACCGAAGCCGTGCTCGACCTCGAGGGATCACGCCCTGCGGTGCAACAAAATGTTTCAATCCTCGAGCACGACCGAAGCCGTGCTCGACGTGTTTGCCTCGGGGCTTGTTGCAATGGGCGCAGAGGTTTCAATCCTCGAGCACGACCGAAGCCGTGCTCGACCGGCGGCCCGAGGGCGTGGCAGCTCGAGGTCAACCCGTTTCAATCCTCGAGCACGACCGAAGCCGTGCTCGACGGGCGATGAGGGGGCGAGCGTCAACACGCTCATCCAGTTTCAATCCTCGAGCACGACCGAAGCCGTGCTCGACCGGCGCTCGAGCACCTGGGCGCGATCCTCGCGCATGTTTCAATCCTCGAGCACGACCGAAGCCGTGCTCGACGTGCTGGTCGATGTTTGCGATGTCCTCGGCATCGGGTTTCAATCCTCGAGCACGACCGAAGCCGTGCTCGACTCGCGCGGTGGGGTGGTGACGACGCTCGAGATCATCGTTTCAATCCTCGAGCACGACCGAAGCCGTGCTCGACGTGGTCGCGCATGTAAAAGCCAGTGGCGAGGATCAGTTTCAATCCTCGAGCACGACCGAAGCCGTGCTCGACGATCGGCCCGGTGCGCCACGCGTCGCGGTCGCGAATGTTTCAATCCTCGAGCACGACCGAAGCCGTGCTCGACGGCTCTGAAGTCACGCGACAGGCTGATTTCAAGATGTTTCAATCCTCGAGCACGACCGAAGCCGTGCTCGACCGGGTCACTTGCAGCCTTCAGGGTACAAAACTGGTTTCAATCCTCGAGCACGACCGAAGCCGTGCTCGACGAGGCTGTCCACCATCGCCGGACGGCTCGAGTAATCGTTTCAATCCTCGAGCACGACCGAAGCCGTGCTCGACGCCGATCCATCAGAAATACGAGGCGTTCGTCACGTTTCAATCCTCGAGCACGACCGAAGCCGTGCTCGACGCCCTGAATCACCCGTAACCCCGTACGGGACGGTGTTTCAATCCTCGAGCACGACCGAAGCCGTGCTCGACGGAGGGTGTCGCACGTGCCGTGTAGCACGCTGTTTTTCGCTCCTTTCCGCGAACCCCTCCGTTTGCATCTCCATCAGTTTCATCTGTGTCATCCTCAATTGTCAAGAAACCCGTGCTGCAAGCCGATATTCGATTCCGCGAACCTCCCCGAGTTTCCGGCAGCACTCGAGGTTCGCGGATTACAAAACGAGCGGGTCGTTGAAGTCCACGTACCGGTCGATGCCGTAGGTTTCGACGCTTTGATCTCGAGGTTGCCGCAGTTTGTAAAGCCGGATGCTGTCCTGGCTCGGTTCGATCACCTTCACCAGCCTGTGTCGCAGCGCTTCGTACTGTACATCGTCTACGTGACACTCGAAGACGCTGAATTGCACGCGTTGCCCGTATGCCTGACAGAGTTTCGCTACGTGCCTCAGTCGGCGGCGACCTTCGCGGGTTTCCGTGTTGACATCGTAGCTCACTAGAATATCCATGCTCAGACCTTCGGGATGAACGGCGGGTATTGCTCGAATTCGCCGCGCACGTGTCGGGCGAGCAGTCGGGCTTGCACGTGCGGTACGAGCGCCATCGGGATGGTTTTGTCCGTAGTGGGGTGGGTGATTTCTTCCTGCTTACGCTTCTGGTACGCGACCAGCACGGTTTTGCGTCCGGTCTCGTTGAGCGACCACGCGCCGCCTGTACGCTCGTCGAAATCTGCTCGCGTGATCTGCCCACGGTTAATCAGCGTCAGCGCGAGGCGGTCAGCCAGGCTCGAGCGGAACTCTTCCATCAAATCCAGCGCGAGCGCGGGCCGTCCGGGACGCAACACGTGCAGGAAACCGACTTGCGGGTCGAGCCCGACACCCTCGAGGGCGGCGACACAATCACCCGTCAAGAGTGCATAGGTGAAGCTCAACAATGCATTGATCGGATCTCGAGGGGGGCGTTTGCTGCGCTCGGTGAAGGTGAAGTCGTCACGGTTGGTTCGCACCAGGTTGGTAAACGCCGCGAAGTACGCTTTGGCGGTGATGCCTTCCACACCGCGCAGTTCGTCCAGGCTCGAGCAGTCGCGCAGCAAGGTGATGGCGCTCGCGTGGCTGCGGGCCGCGTCGCGCAGCGCCGTCTGATCGCTCTCGGTTTCGCTTTCGCGGGCGGCGCGGAGCAGCGTGCCCCGCGCGTTCTGGAGTTTCCCCACCACGAAGCGTTTGGCGATCTCGAGGGTGCGTTTGGGGTTGTTCAGCGCGTCGTGTTGTGCTTTGCGTAAGAGCACGTTGCCGCTGACGGGGCCGTGCAACCGGCCTTGAAAGCGCCCTGACCTGGAAAGCCAGGTGATGTCTCGCCCATCCTGCGCGCAACGACCGATCAGGAACGGGCTGAGCATCACCTGTCCGAACACCGTGATGCCGGAAAGATGGTGTAGCGGGATGCGGGCCTTCAGTTCGCCCTCAACATCCAGACGGACGGTGTCCGTCTCGAGGTGCAGGTACGCGCCCTGGGTCTGCACAAACAGTGTGTTCAGCACTGTGCTCATGGCGCACCTTCAATCATCTCGAGCTGAAAAGGGTCGAATAGCTCGAGTGTGGGCAAGTCCGGCATGCACGCTTCGATCAGCGAGCAGTGCGTGCATCGCGCGTCGTTCACAGGTGCGGGCGTGACCCGAGCCTCGAGCATGGCACGCACATCGTCGATCACCTTGAGCGTGCGAGCGCGCAACGCGGGCGTGAACATGATCTCCCGGCGGCGTTTGCTGCCCGCGTGGTACACCGCGCCCCGAGGGATGCTCGCGCGCATCATCTCCTCGAAGCACAGGGCTTGCGCGCAAAGCTGAATGTCGTCGCACAGTCTGGTGAGTTCAGCGGTGGTCGCATCGGAGGTGCGTTTTTTCTTGCCGCTCTTGTACTCGACCGGGTACGGCGTGCCATCCGGTAAGAATTCCACGATGTCAGCGCGGCCCACCAATCTGAGCGCGTCGGAGTACAGCGGCAATGCCCGTTCGACGCGCACGCCCTCGAGCATTTCCCACTCTGGTTCGTCGGCGCGGGTGTGCAAGCGCGCGCCACGCTCGGTGTAGACGTTTTCGCTCCAGACCTGCTCGACGTGAATCAGCGCGCACTGCCGGGGGCAGTAAGCGTAATGCTGCAACGCGGACAGGGCGATGGGCTCGAGGTCGGGCATGTCAGCCTTCGAGAAGTCTGGTCAACGTGACGCCCTGGGGCAGGTCCGATTCGTCCACCCGCACGGTGTAATCCTGGAACTTTCGTGCCGCTTTGCCCTCGAGTGGATCGATGTTGATGCGTCCGAACAGTTTGTGACTCGGTGCGTTGCCGAGGCTCGAGTCGTGACTGAACACGTACAAGCCACGGCAGGCGGTGCTGCCTCGAGAGGCGCTGCGGTCCAAATCCCACATGTTTTGCAGGCTGCGCCAGAGGATCTCCAGGTCATCGCTGTCAAAACCGGTATCTTTGGCGTAACTGGGAACGTAGTAGCCGTGAGCGCGATACAGGCCGTATGGAATGAAGGCTTTGTGACCGATCATGCCGCTGCGGGCAGTATCTTCGCCATCGTCATTTTGCTTGGTGTTCTTTTCATCCGATTTGGTCAGGGCAACACGGGTGATCGCGGCATCGAGTGGCAGAATGCGGTCGATGCTTCTCGAGAACGTGAGTTGTACTGGGCCACGAACTTGCCCGCAATTCACTTCGGTGCTCATCACGGCCCCGAAGGCTCGAATGTCGAAGAAATTGTCGCACATCCATTTTCGTACACCTGGTGCCTCCTCCTTGGATTTGGAGGTCAAACCGAGTCCTTTGTAAGCCCGTTGATGCTGGTTGTTCAGGATCGCGCCCTGTTGCACGTAAATCTTGTAACGTTCATCTTCGCCCATCAGTTCGTCCACGTAATTGCGAACCTTGCGCTTCAAGGCCACATCGGTCACGAGACCCTGACCGGTTTCTGGGTCTACTCGTGGCAGATTCCCGGCGTCCGGGTCGCCGTTCGGGTTGCCATCGAGGACATCAAAGAGCAGGACGAAATCGTGACGGTTGTTGGCTTCCAGGTGCTTCATGCTTGGCCTCCTTGAGCGTTGTGTGCTTTTTCGGCTTTGGCGAGTTTGGCGGCCTCAATTTGGGCGAAACGGTCGGCGCGTTGGTGGTAGAACCCCAACCCGAACATGGCTTGGCTCTCAAGCGTCAAGGTGCTCGGAATGCTTGGGCCGAGCTGTCCGAGGATCTCTTGCAAGAGTTTGTCGTTGTTGACTGCAGCGCCAGCCTTACCTGGGTCTTTGCGCAGTTTGGACAGGTGGTTTTGGGCGTTCGCCACCAATCTCGAGAACGCCACGACAGGTGTGCTCGAAAGCGAGCCGTAATATCGGTCGACGAGGGTGGTGTTCAGGTCGCCGAGTGCGTCGTATTGCAAGTTCTCGAGCGCGGCCAGCAACCTGCCGAGTTGATAGCCGGGATCGGCGTGAGTGGGGCTGAGTTTGCTGAGTTCGTTCATGCATTGGCTCCTTTGCGTGGGTGAGGTGTTGGCGACAAGAATCAATTTGGTCATCACGGCTCGAGGTCGCGTCAAACGTTGTTCGGCACGATTACGACCCACGAGTTGCGCCAGCCAGGCGAGCGGCAACGGTCGGCGTTGCAGCGCGAAGGCGATCAGTGCTGTTGGAACGCTCGAGACGAGTTCTTTGCTGGCATCGCGGTAGAGGCTGGCGGAAAGTTCAAACACCCCCATGACTTCAGCATCGATCATGGTTTGCGCCTGGTAGAAATCCGAAAGCGCATCGTCCACGGCTTGCACGGTGCTGGTGATGTGTTCGCGCACCACGACCCGCGAACCGCTTGCGGACAGGGCCACGCCATAGAACGCATCGGGTTTGTGAACCTCGAACACTTTGCCGGAGAACATGCCTTTGAGTTGGTCACGCACGGTTTCGGCCCTGGCAGTGCCCTCGAGCGGTGCTGGCGTTTCGCCTCGTCGTCGGGCGGCGATCCTCGAGTTTGCTTTGGGATTCTTGAGCGTCTCGACCAAATTTGGAATGGGTTCTGAGCGGGTCCAGAAGGCGTACACGAGCGGCCCGACGCGAAGGTGCGTGTATGGATCGCGCAACAAAGCATTCAGCGCGTTCGCGTATTTTTCGGCCAGAGCAAGTTTGATCGGCGCGATCTGCGAGGCGTGCAATCCGTAAGACTCGAACGCTGCGACGTTCGCACTGACGAGATTCATACCTGATGTCTGTCCATCTGGGATGCCTTTGATTTTGACGGGTTCGCGTTCCATCACCGGGCCGAACTCGCCTGAGATCAAGCACTCGGCCCAGAACGCGCCCTCTTGGGCGGAACCATCCTCCTTGCCAGTTTCGGCACTCGAGAACTTACCTGCCCAATAGGTCTGCACGGCAGGTACGGCGAACGGCATCACGTCGTTGACACTGAAACTCACGTTGTCATCGGCGCTCAAACCTTCGGGTGGCACGAAAGGGGCATCGGTCAGGCCTTGCAGATATTTCTGAACGGCGCGAACCTCTTCGACTCCAGTGATTTCCGCACAAGCTTCGACCTCAAGTTTGAAGGCGGTGTGTTTCTCGAGTGCCGACCGTAGTGGATCCGCTTTTTCACTGCGTTTTTTCTCGAGGTTTGGTGTACCGAGCACATACTCGGCGTTATCGGCAAGAAGCTTGGGTTTGATGCCAACCGTGCGAATCACGTGTGGTGTGGCGTACCTTTTACCTCGGTCGTTTTTCTTGCCGCTTCCATCCGAGGTCGGTGTCGGTGCACCGATCAGGTTGCCGTCCAAATCCAAATGAAGAATCCATCGGATTGGCTGCTCCTGATACATAGAGGGCAGGCTCGCTGTTCCTGCCTCGTCCGCGTTTTTCTCGAGGCGTTGCCCATACTCGACCAGTTGCTCGAGCAGCATCACTTCACCTCTTCGAGGCGTTTGTATTCATCCTCCGGCACGCGAAGCACGCCGTTCTCGAGCCGTGCCCGAAAGAAAATAGGTGTGGCCTGCCCTTGCGTCACTTGCGCTTGGGCCGCATCGTGCGTTAGGTATTTGAGCGTTCCCTTTTTGCGCGGCGTGAAGGCGATGTCCAGCAGCATCCGTCCGAGTTCATCTGAGTGTTCGATGGGTGTATCGGTCGCCTCTGGCGCTGCGAAGTGGGCGCTGAATTCTCGAGTCCCCAGGTACGGCTGCCGGAATGACTGACCGTGCTCGACCCGACGCTTGAACATCGCCAGGTATTTTTGGATCGATTCGTCGGCATCGGCGATGGTGGTGAGTTGAATTTCGGCGCGGATCACGTAGGCCACGTCGCGCAGCACCAGCGCGTGACGTTGGGCGCGGTCCTCGTCGCTGGCGTACCCGCCGCCAGATTTCTGCCAACGCTGCGCCGTCCCGGCGGATTGCACGGTGTTGATTTCGTTCCGCAGGATGCTGGCCCGTCGGATGGGTTTGAGCACCGCAATTTCACGCACTCGATAGCGCATTCGTGGTTTCCACAGTATGCCCTCGAGCACCCCTCGCGCCGCGCTCGGTGTCATCACGTCGTAACTGACGCGCTCGACCTTGTTCTCCGGGCGGGTGAAACAGGCGTACTCGCCCCAGACTTTGACTTCAACCAGATTCATTCGCGACCTCCTCCTTCAGAAGAAAAACGATTCGACTTGTGTCGCCTCGAGCACACCAAATTGAGGGCTGTACTGTCCGCTCCATTCGTAGAGTTCAATGCCGACATCCACGAATTGCGTGACGGGTCGGATCAAGCCTTTGGGATCGTTTTTGAGCTGCTCGAATTTCTTGGCGTACATGTTCACGAAGTACGGTTGCAAATCCCGGAAGACATCTTTGATCGCTTTGCGGCTGGTGAAGTGCCTGGTGGCCCGAGCGAACGCCTCGAGAATCTGGTTCACCGGCTCGGCATCGTAGGTTCGGATCAGCACGGCTTGCGTGTCGTCCGGGATGAGTTTGAAGAGTTCTTCGACCTTCGGGTAATCGAGCGCGTTGCGGTACTTTTGAATCTCCTTGCCGTCGGTGTTGGTGTGCGCGTACAGGCGTTTGAAGTACCGCTTGAACGTTTCAGGATCGTTGAAGTCCGCGCCTTGCTCGAGAAAATCTTGGGCGATCCCCATGGCGACTTCGTAGATACCCTGTGGTGATCCGGCCTCCTCGGGGCGGAAGACGGTCACGCGACCGAGGGTCAGGTTGCCGTACTCATCACGCAGCGCGCCCTCGCGGTTGCAGCGTCCCGCCGCCTGCGCAATCGAATCGAGCGGCCCGATGGCGCGGAGTGCTCGAGGGAAGTCGAGGTCCACACCGGCCTCGATCAATTGAGTCGAGGCGACCCAGCAGGCTTGTCTGGCTTTCAGTCGCGCCCGGATGGTCTCGAGGACGTCCAGGCGATGCGCACCGCACATGTTGGTGGACAAGTGATACGCGCCATCCTTGTTGCCGAGGGCTTCAAACAAGGCGCGAGCCTGCTTCTTGGTGTTGAGGATGCACAGGGCTTGATTGCTCGCCAGCATCTCTCGGGCCACCCGATCCCAACCCCAACGTTCGCTGGGCAGTGGATCGTACTTCACGCGCTCGAGCGTGGCGTAGTAGCGGGCTGGATCAGGGATGATCTCGGTAATGCCTTCGACCTTGAGGGCTTCAAAGGCAGGTTGCGTGGCCGTGCAAAACACGATGCTGACCTGGTAGGCTCGCACGAGTTCGCGCAGCATGTCCAAGATCGGCTCGAGCAGTGGCACGGGCAGCGATTGCGCTTCGTCGAAAACGATCACGGAGCGACAGATGTTGTGGAGTTTGCGAAGCTGGCTGGTGCGCCGCGCGAACAGGCTGTGCAGCAGTTGTACGGTGGTGGTCACGATCACCGGTGCTTCCCAGTTCTCGCTCGCGAGGCTCGACCAGTCGTCTCCGGTTTGTGCTCCATCGTCGGTTTGCGGTTTCGGGTTGAAGGCGCTGTGATGCTCGAGCACCTCGGCATCGCCCAGAATTGTGCGGTACTCCTTGGCCGTCTGGTCGATGATGGTCAGGAAGGGCAGCGCATAAATCACGCGGTCAAAGCCGTGCGTCACGGCGTGCTTGAGGGCGAAGGCGAGTGAGGAGCGGGTTTTGCCACCGCCCGTCGGGACGCTCAAACGGTAGAAGCCTGGAGCGAGCGACGCCTGTTCGAGGCAGGCTTCAAAGATTTCTTTGCGGGCGGCGTTGAGCGATGTCGGCGGCGCATGGCTTTGCAATTCGGCCTGGTTTCGCTCGAGGCGAACCAGCAGTTCTTTTGGCGTCGCGAATCCGGCGCGGTACGCCTCGCGCTGTGCCGTCTTGCGCGGACTGCCGAACGATTCGGTGTCCAGTTGGTCGGCGTCCACCAAGCTCGAGAGCAAAAACCGAACGAACACTTCTCGTTCTCGAGGATGGCTGAAGTGCGGCATGGTCGGTGTGGTTCCTGACTCGAGTTGATCGGCAATCTTGGGATAGGCGGCGAAGTACCGCAAGATGCCATCCTCGACCACGTCATCATTTTGTTTTTTGCGCAGGCGTTCCTCGAGTCCACCGACGCTGTCGAGTCCACCGTGATGCGCGGCGATCACGAAGGCCAGTTCAAGGTTGTGGCCATCGGCACCGGTTGGATCGAACCACTCTGCCGCGAGGACCGCACCTGTACTCGAGTGATCGACTTTGCCGCGTTCGGGCGGGTTTGTCCCATCGCGCTTGGCGATGAATGCGTCCAGAAGATACGATTGAAATTTGTGGCTGCATTTTCCGGCATCGTGCAACCAACCTGCTTGCAGCGCAATGGCTGCACCGCCAAACTTTGCCGCAAAGATCGTCCCCATTGATGCCACGCGCTCGAGGTGTTCAGTGAGGTCATGCCAAGGACTGTGGGGGTCTGTGGCATCCCGAGGGGTGTGCGCTGCGAGGTCTGGTTTCATGTGAGTCTCTTTCCCCGGCAGCCCATTGCCGTGCGACCCGTTCTAATGACAGCCACTCGGCGACCTAGCCAGAAATAACACGTGTGTCCGCGTCCGCTGAGGTCTTCCGATAGGTGCTCAGGTCGCGTATCGCCGGAGCAGCTCTTTGGCTTCGTCGAGCCATTTCTCGCGCACCCTCGGCGGTCCGACCACTTCTACCCGCGGTCCCCAGCCGAGAATCCACGGCAGCAATTCGCGCGGTAAACCCGTGTGATCCGTGCCCGCTGTGACCTCGACCGCGAGCGACCCGTCTTCGTAGCGCTTTGTAATTTCGAGGTTCGGGTAGCCGCCCTCCTCGAGCCGATACGCGGCCTCCGGCGCGAACCGCAACTGGACTGAAATGGTTTCGCCGTCGCTCCTGCCGATCACGCCCCAGGCATCAGACAGGTATGCGCTCGGGTCAAATTCGGCTGGGATGGTGTAGGTTTCGCTCGTGACGGCGGGGTGGCGCATTCGGGAGAGCTTGAAAGTACGGATGCTCTTGCTTTTCACGCGCTCGAAGCCGATCACGTACATCGCCAGGTTGGATCTCGAGATCTCAATGGCGTAAACCTCGATGGCGCGCTGCTCCTCGGCCTCGCCGGGTTTGGTGTGATAGAAATTCAACACGAGTCGCTCAAACCAAGCGCGGGCGACGTGCGCCAAGTTCGCGGCCTCGCGCACGTCCGGGCGCGGCTGACCCTTGCGGGTCTCGAGCACGGCGGTGCTGCGCTCGGCGAGGCCGCGCGCCGGTTCCGGCAAGCGCTGGGCCAAGTGGTGCAGCGCACCGAGGTAATCAGCGTCGAAGCCGGGAGCGTGGTGGTAGAGCAACCGCACCGCCGCGTGCGCCGCCAGAGCTTGGACGGGGTGGAACTCGGGGCGATGCGATGAGATAGCGTACTTGCGCCCTTGACGCTCGAGGGCGCCCCTGTTCACCTCGTATTCTTTGAGGTAGCGCTGGATGGTGCGAGACTCGACGCCGAAGCGGTTCGCCAGCTCGGTCGCCGTGTGGGGTTTCAGCCGCAGCAGGCGTTCGAGTTCGTTCAGCCGATTGGCTTTGTTCCACACCAAATTCTCGTCGCTCACATCGTCCTCCTCTCTGGGATGAGGCTACGGGAGAGGTGACGACGCAGTGTCGCAACACGACATTGCGCCCTTTACGGACGCATTTTACTTGCGCTCGTTCGACTCAAATTTAGTTGAGGTCGCGCGGGTTGGTTTCGAGCTGCCGGGCCGTTTCGAGCGCCCACTCCCGGTACACGCCGTCGAGGAAGCGCGCCACCGGTCTGCCCGCCTCGCGCGCCTGGATCACGTCGTAGCGCCAAGTGGCGCCCGCGTCCAGGCGGTACGCGCCGCCGACCTCGACCACGCTGCCCACCCAACCGAGCGCCTCGCGCAACGCGCGTACCTGCTTCGAGAGCGCCTGTCTGGCGCGACGCTCGACACCCTGGTGGGCGTAGAGGGCATCGAGCAGCACCTCGGTGCTGAGCGCGCCACCGTTGTGTACCAGCAACACGAGCAATTCCCCGACGATCGACGTCGGAGAGATCGGCACGCGTCGAGCGTTGACGCGAACCTCCAACACACCCATCGCTCGCACCTCGACCACCGTGCCCGAAGTGCGCTTCAGCGCTGCTGGAGCCCGGCCCGTCAGTGCCTCAAGGAGCGCGAAGACCGCTGGAAAGCACGCCTGCTCTTCTCGGGCGCAGAGCGTCCCGAGCTCGACCCCGGCCATGGTCTCCAGGGCGGCGTCGGCTTCGCCCGCCCGGCGGTGCAACTCGGCCCGGACGATGCGCTCGCGGTCGCGGTCATCCTGGTCCTCGGCGCGGGCGTGATCGAGCGCTTCGCGTGCACCCTGCTCATCGCCCATCGAGAGCCGAGCGGCGGCCAAATCGACCATCACCCAAGAACGCCCTTCGGTCACCCAATTCCGATCCATTTCCACGGCCTTGTGCAGGGCTTCCAGTGCCCTGGCCCAATCGCCAGCAAGACGCAGGGTGTGCCCCAGCCCACGCCAGGCCTCGAGCGCATCGTCATCCTCGTGAGCCAAGCGGATGGCCGTCGCATAAGCACCCTGCGCCCGATCCCACTCGCCGAGCGCGCGGCGGCTCGCCCCGAGACCGCACCAAGCTCGCGCCGCGAATCCTGCTCCGACGCCGCGCCGGGTCAGACCTTCCAGGCGCAAGAAGTGCGCCTCGGCCTCTGGAGCAGCCTCTTTCAGGAACGAGATGCCGAGGTTGTACTGCACCCAGGCTTCGTAGTAGGGGTCGCGCAGGATGGCCGCCGCCTGCAACCAAACCCGCCGCGCCGCCACCGACTCGTTTCGCCGATCCAGGTGGAACCCCTCCGCGATCAGGCACGTGCCTAACGAGCGACCCGTCAGCAGGCCCCGCGCCCGCGCGAACGCCTCGCGCCAGCCGTGGATATCGAGCCACGCCAAAGCCTCGGCCCGCGCGCGCCAGGCCAGCCCGATCTCAGACGACGGAAACCCCGCGCGCGCCGCGATCACAGCGTCCGCCACCTCGAGCGCCTCCTGGGCGCTCGCTCGCTGCCGCGCGAGCGCCCAGGCCTGGTAGGGACGCACCGAACCCGCCGACTCACCCCAACGCTCGAGGGCCGCCCCGGCCACCCGCTCGAGCGTCTCGGGTCGCCGCGCGAAACACAACGCCTTGACCTGCACTACCGCCCAGCTCGGGTCGCTCGAGCGCACTCGCTCCGGAACCAGCTCGAAGAGCTCGGCCACCGCCTGGCACTCGAGCACGTTCCGAGCAGAGGCGAGTGCCAGCTGGAGCGTCCGCAAAGCTGCAACGAACTGGTTCAAAGCCACCAGCCCCCGCACAGCATCGCGCGCTTCCGAGACGGAAACGCGCGATGCTGGCGAGCTGGTGTTGTGCTTCTCCATGCTGAGGTTTGAGTTTACTGCGCAACCCCTACGATTGCGCCGTTCAACCGCCGCCGCTGCCGCCCTTGGGGTTGTCGCCTGCGAATATCATGGAGCCCGAAACCGATTGAGTGGCGCTGACGCCACCGATCAAGGCCATCGCGAACAAGCTCAACGCGACGACCACGTGCACGAACGAACGTGTACGCTGCATGATGCCTCCATTGAGGTGGGGACGCGGACTGTCCTGGCAGATGAGCCGCGTCCTCGAACAAAAACCGACGACCGAACACCGAGCAAAACCCGCGTGAGCCAGGGGCAACACCTCCTCGCTCAAATCGTCCCTCGGGTCTGCGACAAATCCTGTCGCGTCAGTTGAGTCGACTCGTGATCTCGCTCACCTGCTCTCCGTAGACCTCGCGTCGAAAGTGATGACAATTAAGGTTCGGGTTACCGACGGTAAGAAATTGTCGGCAGCCGGGATCATCGGTCAAATGGCGTGGCGTGCTGTGTAGGCGGGTTGGTACGCGAAGTTCGGCTTCAAACCGTGGAAAAACAATCGGGGTATTGGGATGGTCAGTCGGTCGGTGGTGTTCGACCTGTAAGGAGCACCGTCTAGGACGGTCTTTCTAGAATTAGTCCTTTGCGAGCCAGGAAACGACGTCTCGTGCTCAATCGTCTTGAGCCGTGGTGGGCGTCGGCCTTGCCCGGATTGCCTGGGATACCCTCGCCTCCGGGCTGGCTCGAGGGTGCGCGGCAAAGCGCTTCGATGATCGCGTAAACTCAGGCTCGCGCTGGCGCGAATGCAGAAACGCATCACGATCAGGTTCGCCCTGCCCAGAGGCAGCGCTGCGCCCACCTTCGACGGCACCGCCGCCCGCCGCGACCTGTTGGCCGTACTCGAGCCTCAAATCCGAGGGCGCTTCGGTGAGGACACCGATGTCGAGATCACCGAAGGCCAGACGAACGACATCCGGGTGGACGGTGCGTTCATTGAGAAGGCGAGCGAGGTTCGGGACTTCGTCTCGGAGGTGTTAGGGGACGCAATGGAAGAGTTCGACCCGAGCGGTTATGCGTGAAAAGACCGTCCTGGACGCCGCAAAAGTGCATCTTATGGACGAATTTTGCAAACCGTGTTTGAGACGATCGATCAGTGCTTCGCAGGTCGAGTTCGACGATGAACCTTCACCACAAGTTGAGCGCTCGCCCCATCGGTTTTTGCCCCTCGAGTTGTGTCATACGGTCGAGTACGAGACCCACAGTTTCGTGCCTGCCGATCTCCCCGAAAATCACCGATGCTTGACGGAGCAGCTCTAGTGCGCCATCGCGGTTCCCTTCGGCCTCCTCGAGTTCGGCGCGTGCGGCGAGTGACCCGGCGACCTCGGGTTTGTTGTCGCTCGCGTCGATCCACCGGTCGGCCTCAGTCAGCCAGACGCGAGCCTTGTC
Organism: uncultured Deinococcales bacterium; assembly: GCA_964244895.1. GTDB lineage: Bacteria > Deinococcota > Deinococci > Deinococcales > JAAFIG01 > CAXTKV01. The sequence goes on along the minus strand of CAXTKV010000036.1, from coordinate 18,569 downwards.
GAACTGCCGGAGAATCCGGTAGGCGTTGGCCAGGTTGATCTCGTTGCTGCCGCTGCCACCAAAGTTCATGTCTTCCGAGAATTGCACCGTCTGCAGGCACCACTCGATCGCCTGATCGAGGCATGCGCGCGCCTTTTCCGGTTGATCGACCTCATATTGCTCGTATCGGAGCAGACATACTGCGCACAAGTTGCCATAGGCGACCTGGATGCCCCAAGACCACCGAGCTAGGGTGAACCTCTCGAGTGCCGCCTCGTAGTGCTGTTCGGCTTCGTCGAGACGATCCGCCATCTGCGCCAGAAATCCCCAGCCCGACTCGAGGGCACCCCAGCCCCGATGATCCTCCGGCAGCACCAGGGTCGCCGCTTTGGCATAGGCGCGCCGTGCTGGTTGCCACTCCTCCATGCGCAGGTGAAAGCGCGCGGTTTGAATCCACACGAGCGCCTGGCTCGAGGCGTGTACGGTTTGTCCAGAGGCGTGAAAATCGCTCGCCCTTTTCTGCAACTCCTGCACCAACCTCAGGGCCTGCTCGCGTTCGCCCTGAACAGCGCGCGTCCACGCCCACAAGGCCAAACCCTCGATCACTTGATCCGGGGTGGCATCCGCAGCCAACGCTTTCGTCACGATCTCTTCGACTTCAGTGTACCGCCCCTGTTCGAAGGCGGTCTGCGCCAGGGAGAGGTGATGGGTCGCCATCAGGCTCCGGCGGACGACGGATTGCGACGGGATTTTCAAGGTCAACCGCACCTGCCGAATGGGTTCGACGAACCCGATGTCCGTGACGAAATCCGGATTGAGCCGCACCTGCTTGGTCCACTCGCCGTGCTCCGCAGAGAAAATCGGTGCACCGATCTTCTCGAGTTTGTCTTCCTCGAAGCGCTGCAGGCTCTTGCCCGCATTTTTGGCGCTCGTCTTTTCCCATCCCGGCACGCGGACGACCTCGAGCACCGAGACGAAGGCGCGCGCGGGATTGTTCTTGGCTTCGACTCGCGCCAGAGCGAACCGCGCTACGACCAGCGCCCAGCGCCTGGTGAGCGGTAAGAGCCTGTCGTCCAGCCAGACTTTCCCTTCGAGCACCGAAACGCGCAAGGTCGGCATGGGCCAGCGTAACTCGTGAAAGTGACCCGGCGCTTCACTTGCGAACGTTTGCGAACGAAATCGGCTCAACTGTGCTTGCGCGCACGACCCTCATAACCCCATACTGCGCTCACACGAGCCAACGCCATTCGATGCGCTCGCGACAACCAAAGCCCAACCGTTAGCAGGAGGTTCCATGCGAATCCGACACCTCGCGCTCGGGGTACTGGTCTGTATCCTCACGGCCTGTCCCACATCGAGTCCGCCATCCGCAGTGACGCTCACCGTCTCGAAAACGGGCAGCGGTACGATCGGCTCGAATCCTGCCGGGATCGACTGCGGGAGCACGTGCTCAACGAGCTACGCGGCGGGCACGGCGGTTGTCCTCACCGCCACACCTGCCACTGGCTCGAGCTTCGCGGGCTGGGGTGGCGCCTGCAGCGGTGCGGGAAGCTGCGCGCTGACGGTCAACCAGAATCAGAGCGTGACGGCGAGCTTCTCGAGCAGCGCCTCTCCGACCCCTCCTGTCGTGCTGATCGCCAGCCCCACGAACGGCGCGAGCTTCTCGGACGCCAGCCTCAGCATCATCGGCACGGTCGCCGACCGCGTCGGGGTCACGAAGCTCGAGTACAGCCTGAACGGCGGCTCGAGGCAGACCCTCACGGCCTCGAGCGCCTTCAACTTCACGGTGGCCAGCGCGGTCGGCAACAACAACGTCCAGGTCTTCGCCGAGAACGCATCGGGGCTCAAGGACAGCGCCTTGGTGAGCTTCTCGTACACGCCGGGGTCGCCTCAGATCGACAACCCGCCCGTCGTGACGATCACGAGCCCGAGCAGTGGAACGACCAACTCGAGCGTGGTCAACGTGAATGGCACGGTCAGCGACGACAAGGGCATCCGGTCGCTCCAGTACCGCTTGAACGGCGGGGCGCGCCAGAACCTGCCGACGAGCGCAAGCTTCAATTTCAGCGTCACGCTCATCGAGGGTGCGAACACCGTCGAGGTCTTCGCCACCGACACCAAGACCCAGGAGACACCCGCGAGCCTCAACCTGACGTACACGCCCACGTCGACGCTCGACACCACGCCCGACCCGTTCAGCTTCGCCAGCCAGACAAACCGACCGCGCAGCATCCTGATCGAGAGCAACCCCATTCGCATCACAGGCATCAGTGCGCCCAGCCCGACCAGCATCGGCGGAGGCGAGTACGCCACCTCGAGCGACGATGTGACGTACAGCGCTTGGACGGGCGCGAGCGGCAGCGTCGCCAACGGCACCTACATCAAGTTGCGCGTGCAGACCAGCGCGAATTACTCGAGCGCCACGACCGCCACGCTGACCGTCGGCGGGGTGTCCGGCGCATTCACCGCCACCACCGGAAGTCAGGACAGCGCTCCACCGACCGTGACGATCACCAGCCCGGCCAACAACGCCTCGACCGACGCCTCGAGCATCACCGTCACCGGGTCAGCCGACGACAATGTCGGTGTCGCGCAGCTCGAGTACCGCGTCAACGGCGGCCCGCGACAGTCGTTGCCCGGAACGGGCAGTTTCAGCTTCTCGAGCGCGTTAAGCGTCGGCAGCACCCTGATCGAGGTCTTCGCTCGCGATGCCGCGGGCAACGAGGGTCAGGCCCAGCTCAACGTCACGCGCAATGGCGGCGGCTTCACGCTCTCGCCCGTGTACGCCCCCGGCGGCAACGCGTACATCATCGCGCAGGGTGCGGACGCGCTCTACGAGCTGAACCTGAACCCGATCAGCCCGTTCAACACGCCCGCCAACGGGCTGCAATTCATCACGCCATCCGGTGGCATCGTCGGAACGGGCGCGAACCAGGTGAGTTTCACCTACCGCACGGACCTCTCGAGCAGCGCGCGCGCCGCGATCGTCATCAGGGCTGGCGCGAGCGCAGCCGTGGGTGATTACCAGGTGACGCTGAGCTCGAGGGGCGGCGGCGTGGATGGGAATCCGGCGGTCGTCAACCTCAAGGTCGTTCCGTGCTCCGGTGGCTGCTCGTGATTCGAGGAACGTGCATGAAAAAATGGCTTGTTCTCTCTGCCATGGCCTTCGTCGGGTTGATCGGATGCCAGAACAACGTCGTTCCTGGGCAGCCCGCACCGACCCCGCATTCGGCCTTCGACCCGGCCACCTACGATCCTGCGGCCAAGAATTACCCCTCTTCGAGCGTCAAGACGCAGGCCCACGACGACAACTTCATCTACTTCCTGCCGTTCCCCAACGGCTCGAGGTTCAGCGTGATTCAGGGCTATTACGGTACGTTTTCCCACCAAAATGTGGCCGCGCTCGATTTCGGGATGCCGGAAGGGACGGAAATTCGCGCCATCCGGGATGGAACCGTACTCAACGCCGTCGATGGGCGCGACTGGGATCCGTCGTGCTATCGGAGCAATGTCTGCGGCCTGGCAAACGGCAACTTCGTGGTGATCGGCCACGCGGATGGTTCGAGGGCCTACTACCTGCACATGCAAAAGGGGAGCGTCGCCGTTTCCAGCGGACAGGTGGTGCGCGGTCAGCGCCTGGGATTATCCGGATCGACGGGAAATACGTGCGGCGACGCTGCGTGTAGTGTCCCAGGACCGCACCTGCACCTCCAGGTCTACACCGACACCTCCGGGACGGCAACCTCGAAGACCAAGTTCAAGGAAGTCATTGACGCGGGACGCACCGATGGCTACGCGGTGCAGGGAGAAAGCTACACCTCCCAGAACGGCGCATCGGGCTCGGTTCCAGCTCCGGATTCCGAGATTCAGTTCATCCGATACGGGACGGGCCTCGCCCTCAACTCGAGACCCTATCCGACCGCGACCTACTCGTGGCTGTACCCATCGAATACGAGCGACGACGAGCAGGTCTGGCAGGTCTTCAAACCGGGCATGTGGGGCGGCAACGCCGGGTTCATGTTCAGGCGGCGGGGAACAAATGCGTGCCTCAACGCCTACCAGCCCAAGAACAGTTCGGATGTGATCGCGTTCGCCTGCGACCCGAGCGACCCGGATCAGCAGTGGGACTATCGTTATTTCACGAACACCCCGTTTTTCCTGCTCGAGAGTAAAGGGCGCGGATTCTGCTTGAACGCGTACCAACCAGCCGCGAACAGCCGCGTGACGATGTACGCCTGCAACGATCAAGATGGCGATCAGCAATGGGTTCCGAGCGCGACACCACCGGACACGACGCCGCCCTCCGTCAGCATTTCGAGCCCCGCGGCAAACTCGACCGTGACCTCGAGCGCCCTGACGGTCTCGGGTACGGCTCAGGACAACGCCGGTGGCAGCGGCATCGCGAGCGTTCAATTTAAACTGAACGGCGGGGCGGAACAACCCATGCCGCCCCTCTCCGGCATCAACTTCAGCTTCAACGTGACGCTCGTACCCGGTCCGAACACGATCGCCGTGATCGCCCGCGATGCGGCGGGCTCGGCGACGACGGCGAGTGTTTCCGTGACGTACGCGCAAGGGACGCCCGTCTGGCAGGCGATCTCGCGGGGTGGCGCGTCACCCGTCAGCCGTTTCGACTTCGCACCGGGTACGGTCGGAGGATCCGGCGCGGACGCATTCTTCAACGTGAGAAACGGCGGCATGGCTGCGGGCAGCTTCACCCTGGCCGTGACCTCGGGGCCTTTCGCCGTCAACTTCGCTGGCCCCCAGGGGCTGGGCGCGGGTCAGACATCCCTCGAGTACACCCTCAGCGCGCAGCCGTGCGCCAACGCGAACGCTGAGCAGGGCGTCTTGCGGATCTCCGGGAATGGGGTCGCGGCGGACATTCCACTCTCGCGAACCTGCTCGGGGGATCCCGCCTGGCAAATGCTGGTGGGAAACCTGCCGGTCAGCGGGTCGATTCAATTCGCCACCGGGATGGTCGGCGGTTCGGACGCTGCGGTGCTGTTCAACGTCAAGAATGCGGGCACCGGGCCGGGCAGCTTCACGCTGGCGGTCGCGCCCGGCCCGTTCTCCGTCAATTTCGCGGGGCCACAGAACCTCGGCGCTGGACAGACCTCGCTCGAATACACCGTCCGGGCGCAAGCCTGCGCCGACGCAAACCAGCAACAAGGCACACTGACCATCGCGGGCAACGGTGCGACGACCACCATCAATCTGGTTCGAAGCTGTCAGGTCGCCGCGGTGCCCAAACCGGGAATGCCGACGGGCTTGAACCTGACCATGTCCTCGAACGGGCGGCTGTTCGTCTCGTGGCCCGAAGTGAGTAGCGCCGTGGTCTACCAATTCGCGGGAACCTTCAACGGCGCGCCGTTGACCTTCAGCGGTACGGTCAACGCCCGCAGCGGCGGGACGAGCGGCGCGGTACTCGTCTGGGACGCCAACCCGAGCGATCCGGCCAAGCAGGGCAAAGCCTTGTGCGTTCAGATCCTGGCCAGGAACTCGGGCGGCGACAGTCCGCTCTCGACGCAGGTATGCGCGACCTACAGGTATTACGCGATGACGGGACTCTCGACGCTCTCGGGAGGAGACCAGCCGACAATCACGATCTCGCAACCCTGACCCGCGCTGGACAGTTCGTCCGCTCGAGCCGCGCCAGCGGCTCGGAAAGGATTTCGTTGTCGCATGCTGGCCCACGCCTGCACTCGGATCTCACTTTCGTTGACCCACTTCTGATCTCAGTCGCACCAGGGAGAAACCATGACCACCAAACGTCCAGCAGTCATCCTTTCGATGCTCGCCCTGACCTTCGTCTCGTGCGCCCCGGTCACGCTCATCCGAGCGAACATCGAGGCGGATTTCACGCGGGCGGGCGTCACCAAGTTCGGGATCGTGGCCGCACCGATGCAGGTTCGGAATTTCTTGAGCATCATCAAGCCCGACCAGCGCGATCGCATGGATGCGCGCACCGAGGCCGCCCTCCAGACCCTCTTCGGCGCGGGCGCTCGAGGCAGGGACGAGACGCTCGAGGCGGCGAAAGCGAAGAACATGGATGGGGATCTGCTGGCGGCCATGAACCAGTACGACCTTCAGGGAACGCTCCGCCAGGAGACGTTGGATGCCGTGCTGGACGCGGTCGGTGCGAGATACATGGTCTTGCCCCGAATGCAGTACGCGGGCACCAGCATCGGTGGTTGGTTCATCTTCACCACCATCGACTCGAGCGCGACCGTCAACCTGATCGTCTACGACCGCGTCAACCGGCGCGTCGTCGCGGACATCATCACCAACGGCTACGCGAGCCGCGGGCTGTTCGGCGGCGGCTTGCTCGACGCTGCCCTGGATCAGAGCCTCGACAACGGTTTGAACGCCTTGAAGGCGCGGGTGCAGTGAGGGCTCGCTCCGTTTCCACCATCAACCGTTTCTCGTGGCGGCGCGCCAGAGGGGTGTCGTGTGAAAAAACTCTTACTCTCGATGGTGGCCATGCTCGGGATTCAGTCGTCGGCGTTCGCGGATTCGTTCGGGGTGCACTTCAACTTCACGCAGATCTCGCTCGGATCGATCGGACTCCAGTACGCCTTCGGCAACGTCTTCGGGGCGAGCAACGACCTCCGATTCCGGGTGAACCTCAACGCCCTCTCCGGTACGTTCGGCGTGAACTTGCAGGTCGACTCGCTGTGGAACACGATGATCGATCAAGAGGGACTGTTCGGTGCGTACTACGGGGGCGGGTTGACGCTCGGCTACGCGGGTGCTTCCTCGGGCGGCTCGAGCGCGACCGTGATCGTCGTCGGGGGACAGGCGACGCTGGGATTGTCGTACCTGATCGCGCCTTCGATCCAGGCCTTCGTCGAGTTGAGCGGCGGTTACGCGATCCTGGTCGCCGTCGGGCGGAGTGGAAACACGAGCGTCGTCCTGCCGCTGTTCGGCACGATCCTGAAGGCCGGGATCGGCGTGGCGTTCAAATTCTGAGGCGAGGATGGCATCCTGAGCCGCGTGAAGCACCGGCAATGGGGCGTTTCGGGGTAGGGTTCCAGAGGGTTCGGCACGTGCCGTGGCGGTTCGTGCGGCGGGAGGCACACTGATGCATTTGAGGACAGCCGCTGCGACCATGACGCTGTTGCTGATCGCCTCGTGCGCGCAGCAACCCGTACCGCCCAACCCGCCCGATTCGCTCGAAGCGATCATCGCCCGCGCCGCGAATGGTGCGCTCAAGGGGCGCGGGCGGGTGCTGGAATCTCGGACACTCACCTTGGGCACGCGCGCCGCGAAGGTCACGTTGCGGCTCGAGTCCTCGGATCGCGATGCGAGCCTTCGCGTGAACCGGGCGGTCGCGGATGCGCTCTTTGATCGCGTCAAGTACCTCGAGTTCGACACGAAGCTCGAACCCGTCGAACCGCCCGAACCGCTCGCGATCTGCGCGGGATCGGCGATCCTGACGGACTTCCCGGCTGGATCGAAACCGACTTCCATCACGGGAGCGAAGATCGTGCTGAATCCCGGACACGGCTGGACGCTGCGCACCACCGGTGCGTGGGGATTGCAGCGCGGAGTGGTGAACACCACCGGCAACCCGCCCATCTACGTGCAGGAGGATTTCAACAACCTCGAGATGGCGATCCGTGTGCGCGATGCCTTGGCCGCAACGGGCGCGCTGGTCTCGTCCGTGCGGAACCTCGACAAGACCGCCGGGAACGGTGCATCCGGTTACCCGAGATGGCAAGAGGCCGCCAAGCACCACCTCGAGGCCCTGGGCTTGAACTCCGGCATCTGGAATTCCGAGCGGCCCAACGGCGGTCTGGATTGCAACGAGGAAAAGGACATCCGCGCCAGACCCCTGTACGCGAACGCGCTCGGCGCCGATGCGCTGATCGGCCTGCACACGAACGCTGTCGGGGCGAATCAGGATACCGCCCCGCGCGGCACGCGGATTTACATCACGAACGACCACCCGCTGCCGAACACGCCAATCGCGCAGGAGGCGGACAGCAAGGCGCTCGCCACCGCCCTTCAGACCTCAATCGTCGCCGCGATCCGGCTCGCGCAACCCGCCCTGCAATGGCCGGACGCGCAGGTCATCGTGGATGGCAACTACGGCGAGACGCGCTTCGCCAAGATGGCCGCCGCGATCGTCGAGGTCGGGTTTCACACCAACCCGGTCGACGGCCCCGCCCTGGGGCAAGACGGCCTCCAACGCGCCGTTGGCGACGGTATTCGGGTGGGGCTCGAGGCGTATTTCGGCCCGAGCGCCCCGCCGATCGGTCCCGCGTTTCCCGACGCTCCCGCGCTGGTCTCCCCAGGCTCGAGCACCCTGCCGGGAGCGACCGCGAGCGTCGCGCAGAACGGCTCGCTCGAGTTTCGCTGGACGGCTGTGCGGGGCGCGACGCGGTACGGACTCTACATTTCCAAGGCTCCTTACGGTGCTGCCAACCTCGTGTACTCGAACGAGCAGGTGACGGGTTCGATTTTGACAATTCCGCTGAGTGAATTCCAACGGGCCGATATCAGCGCGTACCGGTGGAACATGACGGCCTTCAACGGCCCCGGAGACAACGACAACGGGGCGTTCGCGCCCGCGTTAAACTTCACGCTCGAGATCACGACCCCGCCACCGGCGCCGAGTGCGCCGGATCGGCTCGACGCGACCATGTCCTCCACCGGACGCGTATTCCTCGCCTGGCCGGAAGTCTCGAACGCTTTACGCTACGAATTCACTGGAACTTTCGATGGGCAGGGCTTGACAATTCCGGACGTAGTGACCGCGCGACGGACGGGGGTATCTGGAGCGGTGGCGACCTTCGTATTGAATCCGAACGCACCGGAGAAGTCGGGCAAGTCGCTCTGCCTTCGGGTGCGGTCGTTGAACGACACTGGGTCGAGCGCGTGGATCAACGCGCCGTGCCAACGGTACCAATACTTTGTGTTGAGCACGCTCTCAGGAGATTCTGAGCGAGGCGGACTGCTACCGCATCTTCGGATGATCTTGCCCTGATTCGTCGCGGCGCTCGACTTATGGAACGCCTGGAAAGACACCTGAATTCATTCCGTGCCAAAGCCTCGAACGTAGCGATCCGAGTGCCGACCTGACTGCTAGGCTTTGGTCGCGTCCGTGACAGCGTTCGTGACGTTCGAGAGTCATTCTGGGCTGACCTCGACGCAGTACATCTCTTCGAGGTAAGTTTGGTTTTCGCGGGTGTTCATGCCCTTGGCTTAGAAATTGACGATGCTCGTGTTCAGACCGCGCAATCGCGGCTGGTGTTTCTTCACAAGCTTTGGCTCAAAGCAGTCATCGTTGTTGCGGGAAACCTCGATTTCGAGTTGACCGAATTCGGCTTGGACGGTCTTTGCTGTAAGGCCATTGCGTTTGTTGCCGTTCTCATCGGTAACGGACTCTCCTTGGGCGTGCCCGTCACACCTACGCGTGCAAAGCCCGATGGTGCGTGGTCATCTCGGCTTTGAGGGCGCGCTCGAGTAACGCCTTGGTCAACTGCTTTTAAAGCCCGTTCTCGCCGGGCAGGTCTTCGGGCTTTTCGTATTGGTCATCGAGTGTTGGGGTGATGGTGGCGGGCTTGATCATCCTGTCATCGTGGGCTGATGTTCAAGATGGTCTCTAGCCCCACTTCATTGGTTGTGGGGCAGGTTGATGGAGGATCAATTCTCAAATCAGAATCGAGATTCTGGATCATCAGAAGTGACGGAAAACCAACTCGTCTATTCCCTCCTAGCAAGGACAATGTCGTTGAGCTCCTCGACATCACCCATGCCTCGAAATTCGCCAGCTACACCCACACCGCGTCGAATCGTTCGTGGTCTGGGAAGACCACGGTCTGATCGAACAGCCCGATCAGATTGCGGCATAATGGATGAATGAGCGAACCTCCGACGGTTGACCTCGAAGCCCGTATCCGCGCGGACGAGGATCGCCTTCGCACCGGCATGGGCGTGCTCGTAGATGCGCGCCTCGGTGCCGATGCGGCACGCGCACTCTCGAACCTATCCGTCCGGATGGATACCGAGAGTCAGGCCGCACAGGTCGCAGCCAATTTATCGGTCGTCCGCAATGGTCTGCGAACCTTATGCGAGCTCGTTGCCCAACCCGAAAGTGGAGCGCTCTGGCTCGCGCACGATCCAGATCACGTCAACATTGTTTCCTCGATTGTGCTGGAGGAGCGCCTGGCGAGTCTCCAGCCCGTGAAGCATCCTCCGCCAAGTTGGGCGCGATTCTGGCCACTGGGTTTGCTGCTGCTTTGCGCCCTAGCGGGAGCGTTGATCGCTAGATGGGGCAGCATCCAGGACTGGGTGCGTTGGAGCCTCGCGGTTGTCGGTACGCTCCTCGCTTACGAAACCGGTACAGGGTATGACCGCTCAGAGGGTGCTGGGCGTCGTTAGGGCGGGCACGAATCGCATCACCTGACCAAGCATTGTCCATATACATAGGTAGCCGTCTGATGTCGTTGATCCCGAAAGCGCTCGCCAACGACGGCAACCACCTGCGAAAGGATCTCGAGGTGACCCAGCAGCTGGAGGTCGGCTGGACTCCACTCACCTGCCGCACGGAGCCCATCGAAGACCTCGCGAGCCTCGGCCAGTGCGGTCTTGGCCTGGTTCCCCAAGCAATTGAGCGCCGTGATCATCTGCTTCAAACTTCTGAACTGCTCCGTTTGAGCCGTTCCGATCGCGTATGGTTTTTGGTCTTCATACCTGAGCCTGAGATAAGACGCTAGAAACTCCGGCAGTCGAACCTGGGGGTTGCTAAGGGCCTGGAGTCCAATGCGCGTTGCTGAATCGTCCTGATTCTTGTACAAAGAAACGAATCCGAGCAAGACCGAGAGCTTCGCTCGTTTCGCCTCGATATCTGTCGCGCCCCTGAGATCCCCGAGGGCCTCCTGCAATGCGCGCTGTGCATTTCCAGCCTCTGCTGATCCGGCGTCAAGGAGAATATTTTCGACGAGTTGCGATCGGTATTTTGCCCGCAAAACAGCATTTTTGTCCTCTTCTGTGATGGCTTTTTCTATTCGTACACGGCCATCTTTGAGCAGGCTGCTCGTGATCGGATCGCTTGAAGACGTAAAATTAGCTTGCTCAAGTCTCTGCCGTGCGAGCTTCACTTCGCGCAGCGCGATCCGAACTTCGGAACCTCGAAGGGCGAGTTGAGTGGCAATCTTCAGGTCGTTCGTTGAAAGATTCGCCAAGCGGTTGAGATCCTTTTCGGCGGCTTCCTCGTCCCGTATGGCGAGCTGCAGCTGGTCGGCGCATTCAAAGGCTTGCGCGCGCTGAAGGTGGGCGACGTACTGCACCGACGCCATCAGCGCCAGGAGTTGATGATCGTCATGATCTTGTTGTGGCTTTGACTTCGGGCGACCGTCCACCGACGCGAGGATGCTGGCGGCCTGATCGATGATGGCTGCGTAGAACCGTGTCGCCCGGATTGCCGCCTCAGCCTTCGCGCGGGGCCTTCGGGTGGACGAGACGGTCTCCTGGGGCAGTGGAAAGGCTGCGCCGACGAGGCCGCAGCGATCAAAACGCTCAATGGCTCCAGTCAGGGTTCCTGTCAGGCGCGCATCAATGTCCTGGACGCTGGCAAAGCGCTCGCTGGCGATGGCGCTCGTCTGTGCGCCTTGCGCCGCCAAGAGCCCGAGGATGGCCAGGGCGCGAACCTTTTCGAGGTCCTCGTCGCTGGTGAATGCTGCAACCTTTCCGACAGTTAGCAGACCCAGTGACGTCGCGAATTTGGCCTTGGCTCGCGCCGCCAGATCCGAGCGCGCGTGGGGGATCAACGTCAAAGACTTCGGATCACCCGATTCTTTTTCGCGCACGAACGAATTGTTTAAGATCGAACGTCCCTCGAGCAGGTTGGCCTTGACGATCCAAGAAGCGTCGCTGGAGCCTGCCTCGACATCGTGAAAGAGCAGTTTCGCCGCGATCGCGCGCAACAAACGCTTGAGTCGATCTCCACCCCTGATCTGATCGCTCTGGGCATTCCAGGTTGGGTCTGAACAGGCAGTTTGTAAACCGTCGAGGCAGGCGGCCTCAGCTTCCGTGACGCGCCAAACCTCCTCTCCCGTGTCGGAGGCGATGATGGCCGAATACTCGCCACCTGTCGCCAGCGTGATTCGCAATCGCCGTTGCCCGAGCGTCCGGACGAGCGGTCTAAGCAGTGCGTCAACCGGCACGGAGACGCCCGCAATCTCAAGCTTCTCAACCACGGTGTCATTGAAGGCGAACTCTTTTTTGAGTTTGTTGACCGTGATTTTCAGATCCGTACTAAAACTGATGGTCGGGGAGTAGAGGAAGACGTCTGCATCTGCACCCTGAGCCAGCGCCAGCGCAATATTTGCGCGGACGTCTTCGAGAAACGGTGCGACCGCGCCCGAGAGCGACCGGGCCTCGTCGGCGAACAGGCCGCCCAACAGACGCTCGTCAGGAGCGCTTTCGATCGCATCGCCGGGCTGTTTCGTGGTGTTCGAGGGCTTCGTCTCAGGAAGGGATTTGGTGGCTCCCAAAACGGAGGTACCCACGACGGCGAAGCGTTCGACGACCTGCTTTTTCAGACTCACCCGCAGGTAGTCGATGACGGTGAACACCAGGACAGCGACGGCCAGGACAGGCAGCAATCGTTTCAAGAAGTTGGGAAGCGCGTCTGCCAAACGTCCGAGCACGACGGGCCACAGGAGCACCGTGCCAAACAAGGAAAGTACCAGGATCAGCCAGGGGTCCATCGTCAGACGATGTTAATGCACGACCACCCTCGAGGGCTCACCATGCAGGGTTTTTAGCGTTCAGGACGGCTGAACTCGTGACAAGATCCGAGTTCCGGTTGTATCGTCATCGTATGGGGTTGTACGCATCTGAACCACTCGGCGCAAACCGAACGCCTCACCTATTGGAGGGACCGGAACACGGGCACGGTCAGGTCTACGTGGATGCAGTTCGTGGAGGCTGGATCCTTGACGGTGAAGGTCAGACGGTGTGTCCCCGGTTGAAGGCCGACCGCTAACGCCCTCGGGTCGGCGATCCCTGGGGTGATTGTGATGGTCTTTTTGAAAGCGGAAAACGCGTCCGCTTTCGCTTCGAAAACGGCGACTTGAAGTGAAGGCATTCCTGGAACATCGAGTTTGAGAAGAGGCGTCTCGAGGTTCTTCTGGTAGACCTGAGTCGTGGCACCAAGTTTCGATAAAGCTACGATCTTACTCGTTGAAAGCTCGAGCCTTAGCAGCGCCCCAGCCCTTCCGAGGCTTGTCCTGTACGGAAAAACGGCGTAGCTCGGGTAGGTCGCGCAAGCCGCGTCACCCTTCGCGTCTTTGGTGATCCGAAGCTCCATCGGGTTGAGTACCTCAAATGTCGTGGTGAAGCGCTTGAAATTGTTCGAAGAGGGCGCTGACTTGATCGGGGTGAACAATGGAATCGTGATGTTGGGCGCTGGCAGCGCGATGGGCTGGGCACCGACGCGGTTCAGCGATGCAACTGCGGCGAGACCGACCGCCGTGCACAGAACCCGAGCGATCATCGAAGCGTTACTCATGCCTTCAGGGTAGCTCATCCCAGGCATGAGGCAGATGAAAGTACCGATAAGTTCCTTGAGTGCCTTGGTTTTCGTCCTCCGAACGAGAAAGATCTCCCACCACGCGTTGCCCCATTCACGGCGATGCCGTCGATGCTGTTCACCAAGGGGCAGCGGCAGTCAAATCAGATGGTTTCGACGCGTCGGCCACGAACTCCAGCGCGACGCGATTCACTCCGCCGCATTTCGCGAGGCATTGTGCGGGCTGAGAGCCGCCCCCTGCACGCATTTAGACGCTGTTTGACCCACTCACTTCCGATTCTGTGTACACTCCCTTTTGCAGTCTTAAAAGACCGAGAGGGGGAATCCATGCCGCTCAAGCATTACGGCGTGCTGAAAGGTCGCATCCTCGAGCACGTCCTCGCCACCGACGCCGCCGACCACTTCCAACTGCTCGTCGAGTCACCCGGCTTGCGTTCGCGCGTGGCGATCAACGTGCGCTCCGGCGAGGCTCCCTCCGAGGTCGAATACCTGATTCGCGAACGCTTCGACCATCCGATCCTCCCGAAACTTCGCGCGCTCCGCGAGGGCTTCTCACCACTCGCCTCCAAACCTGGCGGGGTCGCACTCGACTTCATCCGCGCCAACCTCTTCGACCCGCGCGACTTCACGGTGTTGCCCTTCGACGTGCCCGGACCGGACAACGACCTCAACGAGAAGTTCGAGTTCTACGTCAAGCTGGCCGAGGCTGACCCGAAGGCCATCGTCTACGCCTTCGGCCAGCGCTGGCAGGACGCTCCAGGCCAGGCTCCGCAACACGCGTACTTCCACCCCGAGCCGGACAACGGTGTGCACGACATCCACATGAATCAGGGCAACTCCCGGCGTTGGGTCAAGGACGACGGCGTCTGGCAGGATGGGGCGTGGCTGCTCGAGCTCCCGTCCCGCCAGACCTGGGTAGGGGCGTTCATCAAGTTCCAGTCGCAACCCTGGCACACCGACGATCAGACCGGACACAAGCTCAAGGGCGTGCAACCCGTCACGCCGCCCCTGCCGGGCGGGCCGCAGAAGGAGCCCAGCTTCGTGGTGCGGATCGTGGCGGCGGTCGTCAACCCCACCCACGGCGGGCGCGAGACGGTTATCCTTCTCAACACCTCGAGCGAGGATGTGAGCCTCAAGGGCTGGTCGATCGCGGACGCGCAGAAGGACCTCTTCGCCCTGTCAGGAACGATCAAGGCCGGGGACACGAAAACCATTGCGCTCGCGGGTGAGGTGCAACTCTCGGATCGGGGTGGGTTGATCACGCTGCTCGACCCGAACGGCTTGAAGGTTCACGGCGTGTCGTACAGCCGCAAGGACGCGCGACATCGGGGCTGGACGATCACCTTCTGAGGGCTTCGATCGATTAGGCCAGGACTCGAGGTCTGGCCGCAGGTATGGATGCTTACGGGGGTGTGGATGCGCTTTCGGGAGGCCAACCGCGAGTTCGAGTCGTGGCTGCGCGCGCAGACGCCGCTCGTGGCCGCGGATCTCGCCTATAAGCACGCTCAGATGCGCCTGGACGCGTTCCGGTTTTTCCGCGCGACCTTCTTCCGCTTCGCCCAGACCTGGCGCGAACACTTTCCCGAACTCGAGGCCATTCCGCTCGTGCCGTCCGTCGGGGACGCACACCTCGAGAACTTCGGGACGTGGCGAACGCCGGGCGGGCTGGTGTGGGGCATCAACGATTTCGACGAGGCGGGCCGCTACCCCTACGCCTTCGACCTCGTGCGTCTCGCGACGAGTGCGCTGATTGCCATCGATTCGGGCGTGCTGCCCCTCACCCCTCGCGCGGCCTGCGACGAGATCCTCGACGGCTACGCGAGCGCCATCCGATCCGGCGGGCGACCGTTCCGGCTCGAGAAGCACCGCTGGCTGCGCGAGCACGCGCAGCGCGCCATGCCCACGGAAAAGCGGTTCCTCGAGGGGCTCGAGAAAGACCTTGGGCCACCTTCCGAAGCCGTCCCAGCCGAAGCGCTGAAGGTGCTGCGCGCACCGTTTCCCGACTTGACGCGAGGCGAGGTCCACCAGCGGTTTCGGGCCGGGCTCGGCAGCCTCGGAAGGCCACGCTTCGTGGTGATGCGGTCGCTTGAGGGGCAATCGGTCGTGCAGGAGGTCAAGCGGCTCGTGCCGTCGGCAGGCCGGTGGGCGGGGCTGATCGCCGAGCGACCGAAGCAACGGGAAGTGATTGGGCATGCGGTGCGAGACCAAGACCCGAAATTGCACTTCAGTGCGCGCTGGGTGGGTCGGCGCTTGGGGCCGGATGCGATCCGGATCGAACTCAAACACGTCACGGGGGAGGCACACCTGTTGCAGCTTCTGGGTGCGATGGGTTTCGAGACGGGCAACGTCCACCTCGGGGATGCGAAGGCGTGTCAGCGCGCAACCGAGCACATCAATCGTCAACCGAAAGGCTGGCTCGAGCGGGCTGCCCAGGTCGCAGTCGGGCATGTCAGCGATGAGCTCGCAGACTGGCAAAAGGAGGCGTGAGCGCGGTTCTCCAGTCTCGAGTGGAGACCGACGAAGACCAATTATTTCGCGGCGAACCCATGAAGCCCCATCCAAAGGTCACTGAAGCGATCGCCACGTCGCCCGGATCTGTTTGACCAGTGTTTGAAAGGAATTGCCATGGACTTGCGTGCCTACCAGTCGTCCCTCAACAACTACGATCAGCTCTCGCTCAAGGATCTCCTGGACGCTCAGGACCTGTATCACGTCCACCTGATGCGCCACCCGAACGTCGTCGCCACCGCCATCGGGCGCTACCGCATCCGTGTCGGTGACAGCTGGCCCGACGAGCACGGCCCTGGCAAGATCCACGGCAAGGGGGAGCGCACCCTCGAGAACTCCGAGGTTCGACCGTACTCGTGGCCGGCGATCCTGGCCTTTGTCGACCACTGGGTGCCGCTCGATAAGTTCCAGGAGGGGGGCGGCTACGACCCGGACGAGGTCGTGCCGAAGACCCTCTACCTCCCGGATGGCCGGCGCGTGCCGGTCTGCGTGATCAGCGCCCCGCGCGAGCTGAGCGTCCCGCCGACCCCCGAGATCGAGTTCCCCCTGAACAACATCGGTGGCGGTCGCCCGATCACGGCCCGCGTCCAGAATCAGGAGCACGTCGCCACCGTCGCCTGCCTGGTGCGCGACGGTCACAAGACCTACGCCCTGACCAACCGACACGTCACGGGCGAACCCGGTGAGGTCGTCTATACCAAGCTCCAGGGCCGAACCGAGCGGATCGGGGTCACGGCAACCAAGCAGCTCACGCGGATGCGTTTCATGGAGCTCTACCCCGGCTTCGTGGGGAACGATGTTTTCGTCAACCTCGACGTCGGCTTGATCGACATCGACCGGCTCGAGGACTGGACGGCCAAGATCGAGGGGATCGGCACGATGGGACCGATGTTCGACCTCTCCGTTCACAGCATCAGCCTGGCCCTGGTCGGCTGCCAGGTGCGCGGCCACGGCAGCGCCAGCGGACTCTTGCTCGGCGAGATCCACGCGCTCTTCTACCGCTACAAGTCCCAGGGCGGATTCGACTACATCGCCGATGTCTTGGTCGGCCCGCGCTCGGTGGCCCACACCGACGTGGCCAAGCCCTCGAGAACGCGTGCCCAGACCCCGCCTTCCTTTGCTACCCATCCGGGAGACTCGGGAACGCTTTACCTGCTCGAGCCTCAGCCCGCTCAGGCCAACGGCAAGCGCACGGACGACGAGAGCCCCCCTAAGCCCTCCTACCGACCGCTGGCGATCCAGTGGGGCGAGCACCTGCTCCACGGGGGCGGTCAGGGGCCGCAATCCTACGCGCTGGCGACCTTCCTCAGCACCGTCTGCAACCTGCTCGACGTCGATCTCGTGCGCGACTGGAACCTCGACCAGCCCGACACCTGGGGCGCGGTCGGCCACTTCTCGATCGCTTCGCGCGTCGTAGGCGCTCTCTCGGGCGACAACCGCAAGCTGACCGAACTGATGACCAACAACGCCGCGCTGATCGCGCCCGACGACGAGACGATTCGAAACGCCGAGTTCAAGGGCATGGGCAGCCAGGCCTTCGTCCACTTGGCGGACGTTCCCGATTTTTACTGGAAGCATGGCCGTCAGGGCCACGCCCGGCCTTTCGAGGGGCCGAACCACTTCGCCGACATGGATCAGAAAAACGATGCGGGTCAGGACTTGCTCGCCCTGTGCAAGGCTCCGACGAACATCGACGCGGACGCCTGGAACGCGTTCTACGATTCCGTGCGCGACCTGCTCTCGGGGGATCCGATCGAAGCCAAGCACCGCGGCCTGCTGCCGTTCCGGGTCTGGCAGATCTTCGATGAGATGGTCAAGTTCGCGGCGGCGGGCCAGGCGGATGAGTTCGTGTGCGCAGCGGGCGTGCTGACACATTACGTCGCTGACGCGTGCCAGCCGCTGCACGTCTCGTACCTCCACGACGGGGATCCGCTGCGTCCAGTGACGCGCACGGTTCACCACCGAAACGGCACGGTCGAGGACGTGCAGGATCCGCTCGGCAAGGGCGTCCACGCCGCCTACGAGGACGAGATGATCAACGCGAACCGAGGCCAGATCCTCGACGCGCTGGCCCTGACGGCCAAAGTTGAGACTGGGGAACTTATCGGGGACGGATTCTCCGCAGCGAAGCTCACGATCGAACTGATGCGTTCGACCTTCAAGTCGCTGCCGCCCTCGGAGATCGTGCAGGCCTTCATCGATTATTCGGGCAAGCCCAAGGATCGGGCGGAGGTCTTCTGGCAACAGTTCGGCACGAAGACGATCGAGGTGATGCAACTCGGCACGCACCTGCTCGCGGTGCTCTGGGAGAGTGCCTGGATCAAGGGCGGCGGAGAGGACACGGTCGATTCCACCGAGGCGCTGACGGAAGACAAGGCCATGGAGGTCTGCGCCCGGACAGACTTCCTTGAGTCGTTCACCGTCGGGGCTATCGGCGCGCACCTCCAGCATCCAGGTGGCTGATTTCTGGTTCGTAGTTTTTGGATTCCTACGATATGTTTGCTCCCCGTCTGCATGTTGGAGCGTCTCTGACATGCCCATA
>CAXTKV010000035.1:11255-33125 GCA_964244895.1 uncultured Deinococcales bacterium | reverse complement strand
CGGAAGGCGGTAGGCGTCGACGTGAACCATCAAGCCTTGCGGCGTCGGGTACTGGTGAATGTATGTGTAAGTCGGGCTGGTGACTTCACCGGTGAAACCCAACCCGCGAGCGATGCCCTTGGCGAGCGTGGTTTTGCCCGCACCCATCGGCCCGCTCAAGAGCGCGACCGATCCCGAAGCGAGCCTCAATGCGAGCGACTGCCCGAAAGCCTCGAGCGCTTCCGGGTTTTCCAAAACGCGCTCCTCGAGGTTCACGGTTTCAATCTACCTCGCGCCCGATCGGTTGTGACTCAGGAAGGCCGTCCCCGACGCCTTTTCTGATCCCAAAGAACGCCGTGCCAGACGGTTTCTTGACCCGAGACGGAGCGAACGGGATTGTTGTATCTTGCTCGCAGCCACGGCGGGGTTCGATGGCGGTCGCTCGGGACTCGAGCCACCGTAGAACCCCAGATTCGGGGCGTTTTTTGCCTCAGGGATCACGGGAGGCACCATGCCACAAACCATCGGCCAGTTCCTGCGCCACCACTACCGCCATTTCAACGCTGCCGCCATGATCGACGCGGCGGACGGTTACAGGCAGCACCTGCGAGACGGCGGCTTGATGATGGTCACGCTGGCGGGCGCGATGAGCACCGCCGAACTGGGTTTATCGCTGGCCGAGATGATCCGCCGGGGCAAGGTTCACGCCATCTCTTGCACGGGCGCAAATTTAGAAGAGGACGTGTTCAACCTGATCGCCCACGATTTCTACGCCCGCGTGCCGAACTACCGCGATCTGACCCCGCAGGACGAACAGAACCTGCTGGAACGGCACATGAACCGCGTGACGGACACCTGCATCCCGGAGATGGAAGCCATGCGCAGGCTCGAGGGTGCGCTGCTGAACGAATGGGTCACGGCGGACGCGGCTGGCGAGCGCTACTTCCCGCACGAATTTATGTATCGGTTGATCAACTCCAGCGCGCTAAAAACGCACTACCAGATCGACCCGAAAGATTCGTGGATCGTGGCGGCGGCAGAAAAAAATCTGCCGATCATCGTTCCGGGCTGGGAGGATTCGACCACCGGAAACATGTACGCATCGCACGTGATCACCGGTGAAATCAGGAACGTCCACACGGTGCGCACGGGCATCGAATACATGGTCTGGCTGGCGGACTGGTACACCCAGACTGCACCAGAAACCAGCATCGGTTTCTTTCAGATCGGCGGCGGCATCGCGGGCGATTTCCCGATCTGCGTCGTGCCGATGCTGCACCAGGACTTGCAGCGCCAGGGCGTGCCGTTGTGGGGCTATTTTTGCCAGATCAGCGACAGCACCACCAGCTTCGGCTCGTATTCCGGCGCGGTTCCGAACGAGAAGATCACCTGGGGCAAGCTGGGCATCGACACGCCCAAGTACATCATCGAATCGGACGCCACCATCGTCGCACCGTTGATGTTCGCGCTGATTCTAGAGGATTAAAAGTCCGTCCCGAAGCGCCGACCCGGTGTGGGTCGGCGTTTTTGGCGTCCACCACGAAGAATAAACCTCTCGAGAACCTCAAAGTCTCTTCTGTCCGGGCCATCGTGGAGGGGTGAACGTCGCGCCCCAAAGACACCGAAGCGATCTAGAGATTCGTGTGAGGCGCGGGTTTTCTCGAATATCGGCACCCGCGCGAGGGATCCAGAAAACACTGTTCTGGACGGTCTTCTCGAGGTCATCACCCGACCCTGGAGGCGTTCTTTGTAAGATGAACGCGTGCAAACCTCTCGGGTGTTGATCGTTATCGGGCTGATCGCGTGCAGTTTGACCGCGAGCGCCCAACCGCGCGGCGCGTATTCAATCCTGGCGCAACCGCCGGGTTTCGATGGCCCGCCCGACCTCTTGGGCGTCGTGGTGGACGGTCAATTCCGCGAAGGCGAGGAGGCCGCCAGACGCGTCAAGGGTGGCGAATCGTACCGGGTCGCGTCCGCATCCGGCGCGTTTGCGCAAGCCAAGGGCGGCAAACCCGTCTCGAGCGGCGAGCCGTGCGCCACGAATTACAACGTGACGCTCTCGCCGAAGCCGAAGGCGGATCGCTGGTGGATCGCCACGACCGCGCCGTGGAACCTGCAACCTCGGGCCGTGACCGCACTGGACGCGAAAAACCCGACTTACGTGGGCGTGGTGCGCGATTACCTCGAGCAGGTAGGGTTGAAAGACCCGGACGTGCAGATCAAACGCATCTGGCGCACCGACCTGGAAGGCGACAAGCAGGACGAGGTGATCATCGTGGCGCGCAAGTTCAGCGAGCGCGACGATCCGCTGTACCCGCCCGTCAACGGTCAGAAAGGCGATTACGCCGTGGTGCTGGTGCGCAAGATCATCAATGGGACGCTCGAGACGATTGCCCTGGATTCGGACGTGGTGCTTCAGGACGCCGACCCCAACGCCACCGAACCGCAGCACATCGCCAGCCAGTACGACGTGCCGTTGGTGATGGACTTGAACGGCGACGGGCGCATGGAATTGGTGGAATGGGACGCGTACTACGAGGGCTACAGCATCAGCGTGCTCGAGTGGTCGGGATCGCAGTTTCGCACGATGGTGTCCTCGGGTTGCGGCGCGTAACGGTTCGCCCGCGAGGGAAGGCTCGAGTCGCGCTCGGGCTGAGCGCCACATTCCAGAGGTTCCCAAGAGCGGTCGTATCGTTCATTAAACCCTCGAGAAGACCGTCCAGCACGCATTCATGGATTCGCGTGCTGGACGGTCTTCTTTTGTCCGGAATTCGGATGCGCACGCCCTCGACGGGTTCCAGACCACCGGAATCTACCCGCCCGATGCGCCGGAAAGTTCAGCCTCGATCCTGGCGGCCTCGAGCTTCAGAAACTCTTTTTGATCCTCCGGTAACCGATCCCAGGCCTGATCGGTCAGCGCGCCGTGCAGGGTGTACAGGAGCGACAAATTGGGCCGATGACCCGCCGACCGTAACCTTCTGAACGCCTCGAGCGCGCCGATGTCCGCCAGGGCTTTTGAATCGTGAATACCGATGCTGGTCAGCAATTTCTCGCTGGCCGGGCCGAGGTTGCGCAATTTTGAAACGCGCCTCGCGCGTTGGGGCGTCAACGCACCGCGCTCCCACGGGACGGGTTGGGCATCGCCGCGCGACCAGTAGGCCGCGCCGATCAAACCCAGAATCAAGTACAGCGCGCCCGTCAGGAAGACCATTCTGGACAGCAGCCAGTCCGCTTTCAGCCAATTCAGTTGCCCAAGAATCCAGTTCCAGTCGTGCGTGACGTACTCGCCGCCCAGCAAGGGCAACTCCATGCGCGTGGCATCACCGATGTAGACCGACAGATGAAACAGGCTGGTGGCCGTCCAGAAGGCCGCCACGCAGGCCGCGAAACGCTGATTGGAACGCCAGAAATACACCACGAACGCCAACGGCACCAGCACCTGCGTCAACGACCCGCCCAGGAAGTACAGGAATTCCCCGAACGGTCGCCATAAAACGTGACCTGCCTCGTGGACGATCAGGTTGACGTTGTCCAAGAACATGCCGCGCGCCGGGTCAATCAGGTTCAGAAGGCCGTACCAGACCAGCAGCGCCGTTAATAGCGCGCGCCCGATCTCGAACCCCGCGATCCGAACCATGCGTTCAGTGTGCCGCGCGAGGACGCGCTGACCGGTGCGTTTCCGGCAGGGCGCACCTCGAGGCAAGGTGGGCGGCGACCCCACCGCCTCTCGAGACTTCCAGCATCGCAACCTCGAGACGCACTTCCTGGCTCGAGGAGGACGACAAAAACAGCTTTTGGGCTGATCTCGGGATACCGAAAAGACCATCCGTCACGAGCAACGACGGGCTTCAGGGTTCAATTTTGCGTCTCGGACGGTTCTCCTCGTGTTCAGAGAAACGCCCGATCAGGCGATGAACTGCCTGTCAATCCAGATCACCAAACCCGTGCCTGCGAAGGCCGTCAGGAAGGCAGCCGCCAGCGCCCACCAGGGCACGCCGAAGCGCACGCCCAAGCCGATGGTCAAGGCCAGCATGAAGGCGTACAACGCGAACGAAACCAGGATTACCGCGACCCTGGGCAACCCGAGCGCATCCGCGATCTGAACCTCGTCTGACTGGCGCAGATCATTGTGCATCCGACCGGACAGCATCGCGACGTGCAACGCGGGGCGCACCGACAACTGAGAGAACGCCAAGCCCAGACCCGCCAGCGAGACCGCGTCCAGGCCCCTGGAGAACGCGAACGCGCCCAGGCAACCGAACGCCAGCGTGAACATCGGCCCAGACAGGGTCGCGGGCCAGAGGGCTTCGTCGGGATTCGGGGTGGTGGTGCTCAAGCTGATGCGCGCCGGAACGCCCATTAGACGGTACGTCAGGGCGTGCGCCAGTTCGTGCAACGGCAAGCCGATCGCGGCGAACGCGAAAGTCCACGCGATCAGCATCGTGAACTCGAGGATGTTCCCGGCGATCAAGAGCGCCCCAACTGAAATACGCCGTTCACGACAGCGAGTTTAACCTCAGCGCGCAGTTGGATGCTTTTCCCCGTCTGAAGCCCAGGGTCAAATGTGTGTTGCGGCTGCACGAAGCCGAAGCGCAACGGGCATGATGAGCCTGAAATCCCGAGGTTCCGGAGGTGGGACGCGTGAACTTCCTCTCGCCCGAACTGTTGATCGGTCTGCTGATCGCACCGCTGGCCGCGCTCGCTTACTGGCGCTGGTTTTCGCGCGGCGCGGGCGAAAATCACGTCCTCCACCCGGATCTCGAGGTGCTGACCAGAGCCTCGGGCAGCGACGTCTGGCGGCGGCACGGCGCGGCGGCGGTTTACATCCTGGCGCTGGGGTTGGGCGCGGTGGCGCTCGCCAGACCGCAAGCCGTGATTCCCGCGCCGGACGCGCGGGCGGGCGTGATGCTGAGCATCGACGTGTCCGGTTCGATGCGCGCCACGGACGTTCAACCGACCCGCATCGATGCCGCCAAACAGGCCGCGCACCATTTCGTGCAGCGCCTGCCGAACGAGGTCAAGGCCGGACTGGTCAGCTTCGCCGGGTACGCCGTGCTTGAAGCGCCCTTGACGACCGCGCACGACGAGGTGCTCGAGAAAATCGTGGGGCTCGAGCGGCATCGCGGCACCGCCATCGGCGAGGGCCTGCTGGAAAGCCTGCGCGCCCTACCATTGACACCGGATGGCAAGGTCGACGGCCCGCAAACCGTGATCTTGCTCTCGGACGGGCGCAACACGACCGGCACCGCACCCCAGGAGGCCGCGCAGAGAGCCAGGAAACTGGGCGTCAAGGTGCACACCATCGGCGTCGGCACGGTCGGATCGAACGCCGCGCAGGAATCAACGTTCATGGGCTTCGACGAATCCGAGCTTCGCGGCATCGCGGATGCGACCGGCGGGCGCTACTACGCGGTCAACAGCGCCGAACGGCTCGAGCAGGTCTACCAGGAACTCGGACGAGAGATCGGCTGGCGACCCCAGAGGACTGAAATCACCGGGCTGTTCGCGGCCTTGACGGCTTTGCTGCTCGGCTCGAGCCTGATCTGGTCTCAGGTGCAACGCCGCGTGGTCTGAGGAACCCGCGAACACCGTCCAGCACGCAAGCTTAATTTCGCGTGCTGGACGGTGTTCGCGCGCCAACGCCGCGCCGTCGAGACTCGAGGATGGCGCGCATCCCCCGAAGCCCATCGCCCCGAACTCCTCAGTGGGACAGACGGCGCAAAACCAGCCTCAGATCAACGACCCGTTCCAGATCAAGACCTCGCGCCCGCGCTCGCGGAAACCCAACCCGGCGTAGAAATCGTACTGGCGCGGTTCCAGGTCGGGCTGGGTCAGCAAGTACAGCGCGATCACGTCGCCGCGAGAACGGCACTCGTTGATGATGGCCTCGAGCAGCGGGCGCTCGACCCGGCCTTCCAGCCCGTCTCGGGCGTGCAATTCCTCGATGGTGGCGCGCCAACCCAGGCGCACGGGGCGCGCCTGAAAGGTCACGTGCGCGAAACCGAGCGGGTTTTCACCCTCCAAGGCCAGGTAAAAGGTCGCGTCATCGTCCGAGAGCGCCTGCTCGAGCAATTCTTGTACCCGCGCCGGATCGTGCGATGCGGGCGCGCCCTGCCAGCCCACGCACAAATCCAAGAGCGCGCCCAGATCGCGCCGCGCGGCGCGCCGCACGACCACGGCATTCAGGGGCGCGTCCACGGCGGATTCCCGGATTACTCGCCCATCCAGAGGATGCGACCGCACGATGGGCATTTGACGGGCGCGGTTCCGGCCCGCACGCGCTGGACGATGTTCATGGGGAGTTGCATCTTGCAACCGCCGCACTTGCCCGCGTTGATGGTCACGATCCCGATGCCCTTGCGGGCCTTGCGGACGCTGTCGTACTCGCGCAGAACCTTGAAATCGATGTCCTCCGAAAGCGCGTTCCTGGCGATCATTTTCTCGTCGTGTTCCGCCCGGAGCGCGTTGATGCGATCCTCGTCCATGCCTTCCAGCTGCGCCAGCTTCGGCTCGAGCGCCGCCAGTTCCGCCTCGAGCGATTTGACTTCCGCGTCCAAGCGTTCCATGCGTTCGACCAGCGGCAGGGAATCGCCCTCGAGTTCATCGATCCGCCCGGACAGCTGCTGGATCAGGTTCTCGTACTGCGATTGTTCCTTGGCGCTGGTCGCGGCGCGCTGATCAGTGCGGGCTTTCTCGCGCTTGGCGGTCAGGTCGCGCAATTCCAGATCGGCCTCGTTGACCTGACGCCGCACCGCCGCGTGCGAATCGCGCGTGGTCGCCAGCACGCCCTCGAGCCTCTGTTTATCTGCGCGCGAATCGCGCAGGTCGTCCGGGATGCTCGCCTCTTGCTGCTGCAATCGGTCCAGTTCGATGTCCAGAACCTGGACCGCATTCAACCGCTCGAAGATGCTTCCTTGACTCACGCCGCGCATCTTACACAGTCCGGCGCGTGTCATGCACGGCCCAGCGCGCAATTCAAGGAGCCCGAGAAGCCGAGTACACCGTCCTGGACGGTGTACTCGAGATATACTGCGTCCGCCTCGAACAACCTTATTCAGACCTACCAACCCGCAATCACACCGGAAACGCATGTTAGCCTACGTCCACCACAGCCGTTCGGAGGTTCTCGCGTGTTCTTTATTCAACTGCTGGGACAAAACCCGCTGGTCTACCTGATCGCGCTGGCCGCGATTTTGTTTGCGCTGGTGCTGCACAACATCGCTCAGGCGCTGACCGCGTCCGGGTTCGGAGATTCGACCGCCAAGCTGCGCGGTTTCACGTCCACCGAACCCCAACGCCACCTGAACACCTTCTCGCTGGTCTACGCGGCCCTTCTCGGCTTCGGAATTCCCAACCAGATTCCCGTTCAGTCCCGCAACATTCGCAGTCGCGGTGGCCCGGAGGCGCTGGTCTGGCTGGCTGGGCCTCTCGGGATGATCGCGTTCTCGTTCGTGCTGCTGGTCGTGGCTGGATTGCTGCAACGCTTCGCACCCAGCGAATTCCTGATCGTGGCCACCGCACTTCAGACCGCCGTGATCTTCGTCGTGCAGATTGCGGTCGTGTTCCTGTTCCCCGTCCCCCCGATGGCCGGAGCGTCCGCGCTGGCGGCGGTCGGCGGCTCCGGCGCACGCCAGTTCCTGGCCACGATGGAAAGCTTCATCGTCCGGCTGTACCCCTTCGGCTTCATGCTGATCTTCATCCTGCTGAGCTTCACGGGCGTTCTGGGGTTCGTCTCCGGGCTGGTCTACAGCTTGCTCTCGAGCCTCTTGAACCTGATCGGGCTTTAAGCCTCCGTGAGCGTCCTACAGCGCTTCCAGGACGACCCGACCGCCGCGATCCTGTGGGTCGTGGCGTTGCTGCTGTCCGTCACATTGCACGAATACGGTCACGCCTGGGCCGCCATTTGGATGGGCGACGACACCCCGAAAGTCAACGGGCGCTTTTCCTGGAATCCCCTGCGCTACCTCGAGCCCTTCGGCATCTTGATGTTCTTGCTGGTCGGCTTCGGCGCGCTCGGATCGGTGCGCACCCGACCCGAACTGTACCGCCACCGCACGCTCGGCGAGGTGATCGTCTCGAGCGCGGGCATCGTCATGAACCTCGTGCTGGTCGGCGCATCCGCCATTGCAATGCGGCTGATCCGCTACGACGACAACATCCCCGACTGGGCGTTCCAGGCGCTCTACGAGTTATTCCGCCTGAACGTCGTGCTGGCCGTATTCAACCTCTTCCCGATCCCACCGCTGGACGGTTCCAGAATCCTGGCCGCGATCGTGCCCGGCGCGCTCGGGCAGAGCTTGCGAACCCACCTGAACTCGCCCAGCTCGAGCTTCCTGTTGTTGATCGCAATCGTCGCGCTGAACCAACCCATCGGCAAGGTGTTGGGTGACGCCGTGCGGTTCGCGGCACGAATTTTGCTCTGAATCAAGAACACCGTCCCAGACAGCGTCCTTTGATGCTCGAGAAATAGCGTCCCGGACGGTGTTTTTGATTTCGTTCTCTTCTATCTCATAGGGGAGGACATGAATCAACCCAGGATTTCGCGCAACGCGATCTCGAGGGCTTCCTTGAGGTACACGTTGACGCTCCCGAAACGGGGATGTTCTTCTTTCAGGATCGGCCAACCGCGCTCCTGACTGACGCGGCTGGCGGCGCGACCGATGGCGTTCAAGTCTTTGGGCGAGACCCTGCGACCAGCGCGACGCGCGAACTCCGCGACGGTCAGCGCGTCTGTGCGCTCCGACGGGCGCGTGTCGAGTTCCACGACCTCGAAATTCGTGATGCTGGAACCATCGATCGTGAACCGCAAAATCGTCTTGACGCGCTGAGGCCCGTACCGACCGCACGCGCCAGGATTGACGTACAACGTGCCATCCGCATCCCGTTCCACGCGCGTGATGTGCGTGTGACCGCACGCCAGGATGTCCGGGCGACCGTCCTTCTCGAGCAACGCCCTGACGCCCGCGTTGTACCCGGAACTGGGCAAACCCGCATCGTGAACCATCAGCACGTCCAGATCAGCCGCGCGGAACCGCAGTGACGCGCTGGCCTGGTAACGCACGTCCTGACCGTCCGCGTTGCCGTAGACCGCGCGCAACGTGGCGATATCCGCCAGTTGATCCAGGATGCTGGAATCACCCACATCGCCCAGATGCCAGATTTCGTTGGAACCCGCCAGCAAGTCAGGGACTTCAGGATGCAGGAAACCGTGCGTGTCCGAGAGGACAGAGATGCGAAGAGGGGAAGTCACGAAAGAAGTTGTACCGCGAAAAGCGGTGATACATTGGCTCTCTGACTCAAGAACACCGTTCTACACAGGATTTTAGCGTCTCGAGAAACATTGTTCTGAACGAGATAAAGATTGGGAAAGTGTAACAGTTTGGCAAAACTGATAAAACTGTTACACCTTGATCCAAGCCGTACTGATCGAGGAATACTGCCATCTCGAGCCAGAAGATCTGTTACAGCTTGGCATTCAGGAGGTCACGCTACACCAGTGAGTGCTGCGCGACAAGCTGATTGCCGTGAAACGCGGCAAGAGGTTGTACAGCCACGCGAGGTTGAGGATTGAGCGGGTTTGAGAGAACACTGTCCCACACGGTTTTTCTAGAGAATCGAAAAATGATGCTCTGGGCGGTGTTCTCGAGGCATACCCCATCAAAGATTACACTCGACACTCGTGTCTACGTCTCGAGAAAATAGCCTACTTTCGGTCAGGAACATCAAGCTTCAAAAAATACACGTGATTTTCTGAGCCGATAGCCAGTGTAGTTCCATCAGGACTAAAGGCAAGCGCGTCGCTTTTCTTCGCTTCCAACTTCGTTTGTTTTGGCTCCATACCGCTTAAGTCCCAAAGAGAAACATATTCCGTTCGCGGCTCAGAACCTGAATGGCATGATGCAGCCATATATCGTCCATAAGGACTCAATGTAAGACTTTCATAATATCCATAAGGTCCCAGGCATTCATCAAAAGTATACTTGATCTTGCCTAATTTTAGATTGTAAAGCTCTAACCGATGTTTTGAACCGCCATTTTTCTTGTCATCAACTATGCAAGTCACCGCCACTATGTCATCCTCAACAGTTACACTAGGTTTATCACCATATTCTTGAACAATACCTGATTTACAAAGCCCGAAACTCCCAAGTTTTTTGCCTTCTAGATTTGAAATAGCCAGTTGATTTTCAACCGCGACTCCCATTATACCTGTTTGGGTATAGTAGATAATACGATCCTTCTTGTGATTCAAAATTGCACTTGTTCCAACAAGCTTATATGTCTTTTTCACTTTCATTTGCTTTACATTCAAGTAAACTAATTTGTTAATTTTACCTTCGTGAAAAATTAGCGTTTGATTATCTAAAAATTCAAGCATTTGTGCTGACTGATCTTTAATTGGCATTTTCCCAGTTAACTTTTTCGATTCTGTATTCCATATAAACAAAGTAGTATCGCTATCTGGAGAGAGCGTTAAAGCTGCAATCCATTTTTTATCAGGGCTAACAGCAAATTTTTTTAAGAACTCTGATGAGTCATCAAATGTAGCCACATCATAAAATGACGATAGATCCCAAGAAGTTACAGTCTTGTACCCCATAGTGAACAGGTTTAAGCCATCTTTGCTATAGGTCATAGAACTTGCCTTACCGACAAAACCAAGGGGGATTTGTGGCAACTGCGAAAGACTAGAAAAGGATTGAGAAAATGCTGACCAGCAAAGGGCCAGACAAATACCCACCGAAGACAGGAAGCGGAATCTAAGCATATTGGCAATGTACTCGGGTTTCCACGACACAGCCAGCGATTTTGACCGTCAACCCTATGCACTTCAAGGAGTCTCTCCCGTTGCAAACCCGCTGCGCTTCCGCATGAACTGCAATTGCCAGCCCAGCACAATCCTGTCTTTCGGAATGCCCAACCGCACCAGGGCTTCCGCAACCCCGTAATCGGTATTGTCCTGCTCGAGCCACACCAGCCCGTCGCGGATGTCCATGTGAACCACGATGCCGTGGATGCGTTTGTCCTGATCCCAACCTCGGGCAAGCAACTGGTAGTGGTGGCGTTCGGTGTCTACAACTTGGTCGTATTCAAGATTGCCGATCCGTTTGTTCGGCGGCGTGACTTCGTTCAGGACTTGAAGAATCGCGGCTTCTAAATCCACTCGAGAATCACCTCAATCCCCGCTGATCCCAACCACACCCATCTTGCTCGAGCCAATCTTCGCTCTCCCCTTCTCCAGATTCTCCAGCACCAGTTCCGCCACGTCCTTGATCTGCACGCCGCTGTCCTGCGCTTCAGGTGAACTGGATAACATGCTCTTGCAGAACGGACACCCAACAGCCACCACCGCGTCATCTTGCGCCCGCAGCGTGTGCTTGATCTCGCGCATCCGGTTGTCGCTGACGCGTTCCGTGCCGGGTTCTTCTTCTTTCCAGAATTGCGCACCGCCCGCGCCGCAGCAGAAGCTGCCTTCGCGGTTGCGTTCGAGTTCCAGAATCTCGAGTCCGAGGGATTTGAGGGTTTCGCGCGGCGCGTCGTAGACGCCGTTGTGTCGGCCCAGGTAGCAGGGGTCGTGGTACGTGATGTTGCCGGTGCTGAATTCCAGCGCCTCGAGTTTCTTGTCGTTGGTTAGTCGTTCCAGGTACGTGGTGTGGTGAATCACTTCGTAGTTTCCGCCGAGTTGCTTGTACTCGTTGCCGATGGCGTTCATGCAGTGCGGGCAGGTGGCCACGATCAGTTTGGGGTTGATGGTGTTCAGGGTTTCCACGTTGGCGCTGGCGAGTTGCTGGTACAGGTATTCGTTTCCGGCGCGTCGGGCGGTGTCTCCGGTGCAGCTTTCTTTCTTGCCCAGCACGGCGTAGTTGACCCCGGCGTGATCCAGAAGCTGCACGAAGGCCCGCGCGACTTTCTGGGCGCTCGGGTCGTAGCTGGCGGCGCAGCCGACCCAGTAGATCACGTCCGGCTCGGGGTTCTGGTCGATCGTGGGGACGCGCAGGCCGTCCGCCCATTCCATGCGTTTGTCGGCGGAAATACCCCATGGGTTGCCCTGGCGTTCCATGCCGTTGAAGGCGTTTTGCAGTTGCTTGGGGAATTCTCCGGCCATCATCACGCGTTCGCGGCGGATGTCGATGATATCCAGCATCTGTTCGTCCTGGACGGGACAGACTTGCATGCACGCGCCGCAGGTGGTGCAACCCCAGACGCTTTCTTCGTTGATGGCAAATTCCAGCAGTGGGCGAGGGCTCGAGATGGTGCCTTCCGGGTAGGCGGGTTTCAGCTCGAACGGCGATCCGATCAGGCTGTTCAATTCCATGCGTTTGTTGATCTCGAGCGCGGCGGGCGACAGGGCTTTGCCGGTGGCGTTGGCCGGGCAAACGTCCTGGCAGCGGTTGCATTGAATGCAGGCGTAGGCGTCCAGGATGCGCGGCCAGGGCAGTTCCTCGAGCTTGAGCGCCCCGAACATCTCGCCTTCCAGGGTCATCATCGGCAGCACGCCGGAAGGGGTGGGTTTGCTGACGCCGTTTTCAAGCGTGTGGCGCTCGAAGGTGTATTTGATCGGCGCGGCGAAGATGTGGATGTGCTTGCTGCGCGCGAAGTACGGCAAGAACACCAGGATGCTGCCCAGCGCGCCCCACCAGGTGACGTGCAGCCCGTCCTGAACGTTGCGGGCCACGGGGTCGGACAGACTGATGATGCCGTAGGCGATGCTGGCGAACGGTTGAAAGATATCGGCGCTGCCGCTTTCAAAAAGCCGGTAACCCTGCCCGAACAGGCGCATGCCGACGTGGAACAGAATGAACGAGGACACGATCAGGCTGTCGGTCGGAATCTTGGCGTTCTTGACGTTCTCGTGCAGCAGGGTGCGCGGGTTGAAGCTGAAGGTTTTCGCGCCGCGCGCGCTCAGGAAGCGCCGAGCGACCAGCGCGATCAGGCCGATCAGCAGGAGTCCGGTCAGCACATCGGCGGTCAGGTTGTAGATCGTGCCGTACCAGGTATTCGCGGGCACGCGCCAGCCGAAGAAGCCTTCGAGCCCGTCGATCACGTTGACCAGGATGTAGAACGTGAAGCCGAAGAAAATGAAGCTGTGCAGCACGCTGATGGCGATCCGATCCCGGAAGACGCGTTCCTGCGTGAAGGTCGTCCAGAGCGCCGCACCGATGCGGTTCACGATGTTGTCGGTGCGCAGGTCGGTGTCGGGTCTGGCGCGGGCGATCATGCGGTAAATGCGGTAGAAGTACACGCCCGCCCAGCTTGCGAAGACCGAGGCGATGATGATGAACAGGATCTTCTCGAGCAGGTTCAGTTCCAACACGGCGTTCCCCCTTTTTGAATAACTCGAGCATATCAAGATGCGCGCGCAAGTCCGCAAGGGGCGTCAGGCGGTTCTGATCGCGATACGACCGTCAGGCACGGGGTTTCCTGGGGTTATAGGAACACCGTCCCAGACGGTGTTCCTTGAGGCTAAAGATTTGCGTCCTGGACGGTGTTCTTTGCGACGGGTCGCTATTCTTTTCCCTCCCAGCGCCCGAGAACGACGTTTCGCTTCCGGGAAATAGCGAAAGATTCTTCGTCGCACCTCCTCAGCACGACGGCGCGCTGAGGCTCGAGACGAGCTTTCGGGTTGCTGAATGGCCGATAGTGTCATCCGAACCTTGTTTGTGCCCAGATCAGACCGTAAGCTCGAACTGGAGGCTCCATTGGAACTGCTCGAGGCGATTCGCAACCGCATGACCACGAACGGGCCGTTCGATGCGCGGCCCGTCTCGCGGGAGCATCAGGCGTTGCTGATGGAAGCGGCCTCGAGAGCGCCGAGCCATTTCAATTCGCAGCCGTGGCGGTTCTGCCTGATCGAATCCGAAACCACCCGCGCGCGCATCGCACAGATCGCGGGCGCGAGCATGGAGCAGTTGATCGCGGATGGCAAGTTCTTCGAGCGTTACCGCCCGTATTTCCGGTTTTCCAAGGAAGAACTCGAGGCGCGCGGCGACGGTATCCTGATCGATCAAATGCCGGGGCCGTTGAAACCGTTCATCAAACAAGTCATGAGCCCGACGGGCATCAAGTTGATGCGCCAACTCGGCGTGCCGAAAATGCTGGGTCGGGACAACCGCGAACTGGTCGGCAGCAGCCCCTTGCTGCTGGGCGTGATGCTGGACAAGGAAGAGTACAGACCCGGCGAATTGCGCGGCTTTTACTCGCAGTTCGGGCTGGGCGCGGCCATGGAGAACATCTGGTTGCTGACGCAGACCCTGAACATGGGCATTCAGTTCGTCAGCACACCAATGGAAATTCCCGAAAACTGGCTCGAGATTCAGAAGCTCTTGAAAGTGCCCGACAACCTGGCGCTGATGGCGATTTACCGGCTGGGCTACCTGCGTCCCGGTCAGCGCCGCCCCACCATCGACTGGTCGAGCCGTCACCGCAGGCGTTTTTCGCAGTACGTCTTCCGCGAGGATTGCGCCACGCCGGAACTGGACGAGGTGCGCTGATCGTGATTGAGCGTCTGGCACGATTCAGGCTCGGTTGGCCTTCAGCCGGGACTCAGCCCGCGCACCGGAGATCTCGAGATGGCGCGGGTAGGGTACAGACGTGAATAATGATCCGCGCAT
Source organism: uncultured Deinococcales bacterium (assembly GCA_964244895.1). GTDB lineage: Bacteria > Deinococcota > Deinococci > Deinococcales > JAAFIG01 > CAXTKV01. The sequence continues at coordinate 18,534 of CAXTKV010000035.1, read as the reverse complement.
CCTCTCGGTCGGTACGGCGTTGCCCGCGTTTCGGGTTGAACAAGATGGCGTGCGCGAGCTGACGCGCGCACTGTTCTCGAAGGGGCATCGGGACATCGACCGGCTGGTAGCGGTCTTCGACAACGGCCAGATCAAGACGCGCAACATCTGCACGCCCATCGAGTGGTTTCAGACGGAGCATTCCTGGCCGGAAAAGAACGCCTTGTACGTGCAAAACGCGCTCGATCTGGGCGAACAGGCCGCGCGAAGCGCATTGGAGCGCGCCAGGTTGAAGCCCGGTGATATAGACGCGATTTTTTTCGTGTCCACCACGGGCATCGCCACGCCGAGCCTGGACAGTTTGTTGATCAAACGCCTGGATCTCTCGCGCCACGTCGCGCGCGTGCCGATCTGGGGGCTGGGTTGCTCGGGCGGTGCGGCGGGATTGGCTCGAGCCGCAGAATTCGCGCGCGCCAAACCCGGTTCTCGGGTGCTGCTGGTCGCGGTCGAATTGTGCAGCTTGACGTTTCAGCCCGGCGACCTGTCCAAATCCAATTTGATCGCTGCCAGCCTGTTCGCGGATGGAGCCGCCGCCGTGATCGTTTCATCCGCCCCAGACGCCGAAGGCCCGAGTCTGGTCGGTTCGTACAGCACGCTCTGGGATGACACCGAGGACGTGATGGGCTGGGACGTGATCGAATCCGGGCTGAAGGTGCGCTTCGCCAAGAGCGTGCCCGAACTCGTACAGAAACTCATGCACCAGAACCTGACGGACGCGGCTCGCGCGAACAACGTGAAGCTCGAGGACATCCAGCATTTCGTAACGCACCCCGGCGGGCTGAAAGTGCTTCAGGCTTACGCCCAGGCGCTCGGGCTGGAAGCGGACGCCCTGAGTGATTCCTACGCGGTGCTCGAATCGTGCGGCAACATGTCGAGCGTGTCGGTGCTGTTCGTGCTGGAACGCTTCGTGCGGCGCTGGGCGGAACTGCAACCGGGCGAGTTGGGCGCGATCAGCGCGATGGGGCCGGGCTTCAGCGCGGAACACGTGATCTTCAAAACCTGAACGATTGCGCATCAAAGAGGCGACGGGCGCGACCCCGAATCGGCGCGTGGCGCTCGCCTGGAGCGTTCGGATTCACCAGCCAGAGATCACCGATCCGGTCAACTTGGATTTCGGGTTTGGAACCTCGAGAACTCAGAATTCTCGGGTCACAGGAGGTCGTCATGAAGATCAAAACGCTGGTCGTTGGAATCTTGAGCGTCGGGGGTTTGTTCGTGCTGCTGAGCGCCTGCGCTCCGGCCATGCAGGAAACCTTGAAGCCCTGCCCCGCGACGATCACCGCAGGGGTCGGTGGGCTGATCTACGCACCGGCGCGCTGCAAGCTGACGCTGGGCGGATCGTCCAAGACGGTGGTGATTCAGGCCGACAAGGAGCATCCTTTCGACACGGTTTCGACCAACTGGCCGAGCGCCATCGCGGACGCGCAGACGGATCAGAAGATCACGTTCAAGGCTCCGGGAACGTACACCTACAAGTGCCACATTCACGGCATTCTCGGCATGGGCGGTTCAATCACCGTCGAGAACTGATTTTGGGAAAACGAAGAACACCGTGCTGGACGCATTCTTTGATTTGCGTGCGGCACGGTGTTCTTTGGTGTACGCGATTCTTGGGCTTCACCACAATCCCAGCCGATGATCGCGTAGGATACTGGCCTCGCCGTACAGCCAGAGAACGACCATGTTGCAGATCCTCGACGAGTTACACACCATCCTCGAGCAGGAGCAGGCGCGCGAACCGCGAGAGGGCGCCGCGTGGCGCGGTGCGGAAGGCGTTTACGGTTTCGTGCTGGATCACCCGGAACTGTCCTTGCAGGCCATCGCACAATCTCTAAAATGGCTGGTGGACGAACCGCAACTCGAGCAGGCGGCGCGGGTCGCGGCGCGCGTGCTGCTCGAGGCGGGCGGGCCGGAATCGGATGCCCGAGATCGAGCCCAGGCCAGGCGCGGCGAGTTGCACCCGAGCGCGCTCGAACTGGCGAGAGAAAACGACATCTTCAGCCTGCGGCGGCTCCCGGCGCGGGCCCTGCGTTTCGCGCTTCAGGCCGCCAGACCATCCGAGGCCGGAGCCCTGATCGAAGCCTGGAACGCGATGCCGCTGTACGAGCAGACGCACACCTGAACGCTCGAGCACCTGAAAGCTCCCAGATGAAAGCCGCCCGCTCGAGAGGCCACCGGGTCGCGTTTCCACGAAAGCCAATCGAAGCTTTCCCAGACGCATTCCTCGCGAGTCTCGTCTCGGGAACTCGGGATTCTGTTAGCATGAATTGGCACCAAGCCACAGTTCAAAGCGCTCGAGCGAGAGGGAGGCCAATCATGTCCGCGCCATCCGCCCCAAGCATTCCGGAGATGTTCAACCAGAGCATCAAGGTGCTCAGCAAACCCAGCGTGCAGACCTTCGAGGAGTTCGAGAACAAGGGCACGATGCGCGAGGCGCTGATTTACATCGCCATCGCCGCCGCCATTTCTGGGTTGCTCGGGTTGGGCAGCGGCATCGGTGGCCTGATCGCCAACGTCATCAGCGCATTGGTCGGTTTCGTGGTCTTCACGTACATCGTGCACGCGTTTGGCAAATCGCAGGGTGGCACGGGCACCTTAGATCAGGTGGCGTACACGTTTTCCTTGTTCTGGGCTCCGGTCACGGTCGGCATCAGCTTGTTGACGCTGGTGCTGATCATCACGCTGGTCGGGATTTTCTTGCTGCCCTTGCTGGGCATTCTGGCGTTGGTGGCCAACGTGTACTTCGCGTACCTGGCGGTGCAGTCCAGCATGAACATGACGGATACCAACAAAGTCTGGTTGACGATCATCGTGGCTGCCGTCGGCAGTTTCGTGGTCGGGCTGGTGATCGCGGGAATTTTCGGCTCGCGCTGAACGCAACCGACGAACAGCGACCTCAGACCCCCTCGAGCCTGGCTCGAGGGGGTATTTTCTGATCGTGACCGTCTTATTTTCTTTCATCGCGTTCGTCGTGGTGCAACGCCTGCTAGAATTGCGCCTCGCGCGCCGCAACGAAGCCTGGGCGAAATCGCGCGGAGCCACCGAATACGCGCCGGAACACTACCCGCTGTTCATCGCGCTGCACAGCGCCTGGCTGCTCGGGATCGCGCTCGAAAGCCTGCTCAGGGGCGCGACGCTCGGGCCGTGGTGGGGCTTGTGGTTGGGACTTTACGCGCTGGCGCAGTTCGGGCGCTACTGGGTGATCTCGAGCCTGGGGCCGTACTGGAACACCCGCATCCTGATCGTGCCCGGCGGCGAACGCGTCCGGCGCGGGCCGTTCCGTTTCCTGAGCCATCCGAATTACGCGGTGGTGGCGCTCGAATTGTTTTGCGGCCCGATGATTTTTGGGTCGTGGGTCACGGCGGTCGTGTTCAGTCTGCTGAACGCCGCGTTGCTGTTGGGCATCCGGATTCCCGCCGAGGAGCGCGCGCTCGAGGCGTACCGGGCGGGAGCACCGTCCAGCACGCATACCTGAAATTGCGTGCTGGACGGTGCTCCTGGTCAATCCGGGATTTTAGACAGGCCTTCGAGGTTGCTCAAGCCTCCCGACGAACATCGAGCCGGTTGCGATCTGGCTGATGATGCTGCGCCGATCAGCGCCCTGAAGGGCAGGAAGCTGCAATTGAGCACCAGAAATTGCTCGAAGGGTTTATAACGAGTCATTCAATAACTCGGGTTACACTCCTGGTCGGTGATTTTGGCAGTAGTGAAAGGCCGGTGAAAACAGCGAAATGGTCGAACAGAAGGTCTTTTCGCTGGTACGCAATCTGCTAGCAGAAACCTCTATCGCTGGGCTCGAGGCACCGACCTTGCAGGCCGTACAAAACGCGTTCCAGGCCGAAGTGGCGCTGCTGTACCTGCGCAGCTCGGTCGGGTACGATCTGGTCGCACAATTCGGGTTGGATGCGCTTCCCGAGATTCACCAGCGCCGACGGATCACCAGCGAGGAACAGACCGCCCTGCAAGAAGGTCAGGTGCTGATCTGGAACGTCCCGGAAGACTACCGAGGCCCGAACGAACTCAATTACGCCAACCTCGGTGCGCGTCAGGCGGTCGCCTTCGGTCTGCGCGGCGGGTCACAGCTGGTCGGGTACGCCACGTTCTTGTTCCGGGAGCGGGCTTCCAGGGACGCGCAATTTCAGTTGCTGAACAACGTCGGCGCGGTCTGGGGTTTGCAGTTCGAGCAGGTCAGATCCAAGAATTCGTTGGCCGCGACCGAACGCGTCTACCGACTGATCGCGGAAAACACGCTCGACCTGATTCGATTGGTCGCGCCGGACGGAAGGCATCGCTACGTTTCGCCGTCGGTCAAGACGATCCTCGGCTACGAGGTCGAGGAGTTCATGCCGTTCAGCCTGAAAGAATGGATCGATCCGCGCGACCTCGAGCGCGTCCAGAAACTTCGCAAAGCCTTACTTGAGGGAGAAACCGACCTGGACACGTCGCGGTATCGGGCGCGCCACAAGGATGGCCGCACCATCTGGCTCGAGACGACGGGGCGGGCGATCCGCGATTCGGACACGAACGAACTCACCGAGTTCCAGACCACCTCGCGCGATGTCACTGAAGAGGTGCTGGCGCAGCAGAAGCTCGAGGATTCTGAACATCTGTACCGGGCAATCACGGAAAACGCGTCCGATCTGGTTCGCCTGATTGGCCCGGACGGCAGGTATCGGTACGTCTCGCCATCGGTCAAGAATATCCTCGGGTACGAGGTCGAGGAGTTCCTGAAGCTCACGATGACGGATTGGAGCGATCCCGACGAGATCGATCGTTTGCAGAAGATTCGCGCGGATCTGCTCAGAGCGGAACGCGATCCCGGAAACGTCCGCCACAAAGTCCGCCGCAAGGATGGTCGCGCCATCTGGCTCGAGACGGCGACCCAACTCATTCGCGACCCGGACACCAACGAGGTCACCGAGCTTCAGGCCACGTCGCGCGATGTCACCGAGCAGGTGTTGGCGCAGCAAAAACTCGAGCAGAGCGAGCAACTCTACCGGGTCATCACGGAAAACGCGTCCGATCTGATCCGCCTGGTCACGCTGGACGGAACCACCCGCTTCGTCTCGCCGTCGATCAAGTCGATTCTGGGCTACGAGGTCGAGGAGTTCAAGGCGCTCAAACTCGAGGATTGGGTCGATCCAACTGAGTTCGAGCACATTCGAAAACTCCGCGACGAAGTCTTCAGGTCGGGGCTCGAGGTCAACTCGACGCTCTATCGCGCCCGCCACAAGGATGGTCACTACATCTGGATCGATACGATCTGGCGAAGCAAGCACGATCCGATAACGAACGAGATCGTCGAGTTTCAGGCCACGTCGCGCGACATCACGCTGCAGGTGCTGGCACAACAACAACTCGAGGACAGCGAGCGTCTGTACCGGTTGATTTCCGAGGAAGCCAACGACCTGATCCAGCTGTTCTCCGGCGAGAGGGAACTTCTTTACGTATCACCATCGGTCAGAACCATCCTGGGGTACGAACCCGAGGAATACCTGGCCACACCACCGCGCGAACGCATTCACCCCGAAGACAGCGCGATGACCCAGAACACGTACAGTCTGGCGCTGTCCTCCGACCAGGACGCGTACACCTTCCAGGCGCGGATCAAACACAAAGACGGGACGTACCTCTGGATGGAAAATTCCGTCAAGCTGATCCGCGATCCCGAAACCCGAGAAATCACCGAGATTCAGACCTCGGGCCGCGACGTGACCGAACGCATGCGGATACAAGATGAAATCAGCAACAGCGAAAAAGTCTTCCGCAAGATGTTCACCGATAATCCTTTGCCGATGTGGGTCTTCGACCGTGAAAGCCTGGCGTTTCTGGAAGTCAACGAGGCCGCGCAGCAGAAGTACGGGTATTCGCACGACGAATTCCTGACCATGAAGATCACCGACCTTCGACTCGAGGAGGACGTACCCGCCCTGATCAGCGAGATCGCGTCGCTGTCAGGCAACATGGGCGCTCCTGCGCGCGGGCGTCAGGTGCTCAAGGATGGCCGGGTGATTCACGTCGAACTCGCGCGCCACGCCATGCACTACGGTTCGCGCCGGGCGTTCCTGGTCGTGGCCAAAGACACCACCGATCAGGTCAACGCGGATCTCGAGTTGCAGCGCCTGAACGAACACCTCGAACGCCGTCTGCAACGCTTGCTGTCCTTGCACGAGATCGACCGGGCGATCGCCTCGAGCGTGGACTTGCAACTGACCCTGGGCGTGTTCCTCAGTCAGCTGATGTCACAACTCGGCGTGGCGGCGGCGGCCATCTCGTTGCTCAACCCGAACACGCTGAACCTCGAGATGACCGCCAAGGTCGGTTTCGTCCGCCTGCAAAACGACCTGAAGACCTTGCGGCTCGGCGAGGGCGTCGCGGGCCGCGCGGCGCTCGAGCGCAGACAGATCGAAGTCGAAGACCTGAGCGACCCATCCCAACCCGTTCAGAACCGCGAAGTTCTGAACGAAATCGAAGGCTTCAAGGTCTACTTCGCCGTGCCGTTGATCGCCAAGGGTCAGGTCAAGGGCGTGCTGGGCGTATTCCACCGCGCTCCACTCGAGATCGACGACGAATGGCGCGAATTCCTGACGATCCTGGCCGGGCAGGCTGCCATCGCCATCGACAACCTGACGCTGTTCAACGACCTGCAACGCTCGAACATCGACCTGCGGCTCGCCTACGACGAAACCATCGAAGGCTGGTCGAAAGCGCTCGACCTGCGCGACAAGGAAACCGAAGGGCATTCTCAACGCGTCACCGAGATCACGCTGCGGTTGGCCGAAAGGCTGGGGATCGCGCCGGAAGAATTGATCCACGTGCGGCGCGGCGCGTTGCTGCACGACATCGGCAAGATGGGCATACCGGACGGGATTTTGCTCAAACCTGGGAAGTTGACGCTGGAAGAACGCTTGGTGATCGAACGGCACCCGGATCTGGCCCGCGAGTTGCTGACGCCGATCCGATTCCTGCGCACCGCCCTGGACATCCCGTACTCGCACCACGAAAAATGGGACGGCACCGGTTACCCGCGCGGTCTGCGCGGCGAACAGATTCCGCTGTCAGCCCGAATATTCGCGGTCGTGGACGTGTGGGACGCGTTGCGATCCGAACGGCCTTACCGCGAAGGCTGGGCAGAGGAACGCGTGATCGAGCACCTCAAGCAGGATTCAGGCAAGCACTTCGATCCGCGCGTGGTGGATGCGTTTCTCGAGATGATGAACCAACAACACCGATGAACGCA